>PIXT01000216.1 GCA_003096235.1 Candidatus Bathyarchaeum sp.
ACAATTTTGTTGACTGTTCACGATAATCTGCTATGTAAAGAGCCGCAGCCAAAGCCTCTACAGTGCTAAGTTTGGTTGGTTTTCCATAATTTACGGGATTCGCCGCAACCAAATAGGGCAAACAACGGGAAACCCAGTAGCCTGAAGCCTCAAAAACCTCTTTGGCGTGTACCCAGCTGCAGTCCAATGCCGTTAAACCCCTTTTTTCTAATTTTGTTCGGTCTGCGGGCGAGAAAGCCTTTGGCGTGAACGGATCTAAGATGACGGCACCTCTAGGTATGTCTCTGGTTCTGTGAACAACACGGACCAGCTGATGGCGTTTAAGCTTTAGTGCGCTGCATTTTTTAGGGTCACACTGCTTAGCATGATAAACAACAACCGAAACCTGCCTAGAGCTGATTCAGCCGCACCTCCAAATGGCACATGGGATCATCCATAACATGCGGAATCCAATCTAAAACGTCCGTGGGCAGCATATGATGCCCCTTTTCGACAGCAACAAAATCTCCTGCTGCACCATTGATAAACGCCCCCGCAATCGCAGCAGCAAATCCGTCTGCTCCCATAGCCAGCAAGCCTCCAACAATTCCAGACAGAACATCTCCTGTACCACCAACAGTCATTCCAGAGTTTCCGGTAAAATTAAACTTAACATCCACCCCGTTAGAGACCACATCGACAGGTCCCTTCAACAGTATTGTCGCCCCAAGCTTTCGCGCCACTCTCTGAACCTTGTGTGCCTTTTCATCCAAACTGTTAGGCAGACTAGCTCCAGTCAAAATCTCATATTCTCGGGCATGAGGAGTCAAAACCAGCGGACAATCAAGTTTTCGCGTGAATTCTCCGAAGGCTTTAAGCCCGTCAGCATCCAAAAGCAGCGGAGTTCTTGTCTGCTCTACTTGTTCAATAATCTCCTTGACTGCCTCTTTAGTTTCACTATGCAGCCCCAATCCCGGACCCAAAACAACCGCCGTCGCAGACTCCAACTGCGTCTTAAGAGCGGACAAATTGATGCTGCTCAAATGTTTTCCTTTCAGTTTCACTGTAATCAACGCGGGGGACATGGAAGCTATTACATTCGCAGTTTTTTCTGGCGCAGCTATCGTGGCTACGTCAACTCCTGTTCGAAGAGCAGCCATGGCAGCCAGAGCAGGGGCACCCGAAAAAGTGTTACTTCCTCCAATTACAAGCAACTTACCGAAGTTACCCTTGTGGGCTTCTGGAAGACGGGGCTTAACTGCCAAAGTTACGTCTCCGGGACCCGCAAATTGTTCAAGCTCCTGTGGCAATCCTATGTTTTTTACCACAAGTTCGCCAGTGTAATCTTTAGCCTTGGCGAGTCCAAGTTTTGGCTTGTAGAATGTTACGGTCAGGTTCGCTTTTACTGCGTTACCCAAAACTTCGCCTGTGTCAGAGTTGATTCCTGTGGGAACATCCACAGCAACACGGAAAGCTTCCATTTTATTGATTTTTTCTACAACCTGCATTATTGGCGCACGCAGTTTCCCTGTCAAGCCGATTCCAAGAAGCGCGTCCACAACAACATCTGCCTTAACATCTGGAATAAGCGTGGAATCTTTAATCTCTCTTAGGGGTATGCTATTTTTGAGGGCTTGCAAGGCAATCCAGTTTTTCTTGGCTGACTCATGTGCAATGTTTGAGGCTCGCGTTGCAAGTATGACTTCAACTGTGAACCCTAGACAAGTGAGATATCGTGCCGCAACAAAGCCGTCGCCGCCGTTTCCGCCTGAACCACAAAAAATCGCAACCTTTGTCTTTTTAGGATTGAATCGTAACGCAATCTCCTCTGCAACGTTTCTTCCAGCGGTTTCCATTAGCTGCAGTAACGAGATGCCATAATACTCAGCGTTTGTTTCTATTGCCCGCATTTCTGGGCTGGTTATTGTTTGAGCCACCATAATAAACCCCTTCACAGATACTTGCATATGTTGTGTTTTGGGTTTTATGGCTGTTTCTCTTTCAATACTCTACAATATTTAGGTGCCCTATTTTTTGTCGTCTTGGCAGTCTAGCCAACTAAATTTTTTGTGCAATGATTTAGCGTAATACTGTTTCCAGTCATACTGCACCTGCTTACCCCACTCATAATAGATTCGGGGGTCAATGTAGCTTTTCAGAGACGTTGAAACATTGTAGTCTTTGGTCTCCTTTTGAACAGTTATCTTAAAATCCATCTTCTCCAAAGCTGCAATATCCCGCAGTTTACGCTTCTCCAAACTTTGCTTGAGCTTCTCGGTTCGTTCCGCCTGTTTAGCTTTCATGTCTTTAATTCGTTGCCTCTGACGAATCACCACGTCCCTTTGGCGGTTAACCCGTTTACTCAAAGCCGTAACGTCTTTGCCTTCCTTCTTTTTTGCATCCAACTGCAAATTAACCGCTTCCAGCTTCTCCTCAGCCGCCTTCAACAACGCCCCATACTTCACCATACGCTCCTCATGCTTCTTGGAGCCAACCTTTATCCTCTGTTTAATCTTGGCTTGAGCAACATTTGCTCGGCTTTTCAAAACAACAAGGCGGTCTTTCTTTTTTTGCAAAGACGAATTCCAAGTTTTAGAAATCGTACGTTTATGGTTACAAACTTTAGCAGCTTCAAGGTTTGCCATCGTAGCAACATACTTCTTAACATATTCTGGCGCCTCAGCTTTAACAGGAGTTTTATCCAGTTTAGTTTTTACTGCATCAGAAGCATACAAAGTACGAAAAACCTTCGCTGAAAGCCCAGTCATCACTTCATCAAGAAACTCGCTAACTTGGCTAGAACCTACGCCCTCAAACAGCGCAGACTCGGTTTTTGAAGAAAATCCTTCAAGATTTTTGATTACCACCTCAGGAAGCTTTGTGGTGAAAATATGTGGCACACTATCTTTTCCCAAAAAATTGAACGAAACTGTGCGGTCGCCGTTGATCTGAATGTGCTCCTTTCGAAGCGTTGAAGCCCCCACAGTGTCTGCTTCGTCAGGGTCTTTTTCGTCACCAACCCTGATTTTCAGTTTGTCAATAAGAAAACAAACTGTTGCAGTTTTTCTGCGTTTCAGATCATCCGATTCAAGATTCTTTAGAATGTGCCTTTTTACTTTAGGAAGCTTTTGGCGAAACTCTGCAGCCTTATCAAACTTTTCGATCTCTTTTTGTTGCTTAAAACTACATGAATCAGAAAACCAAACATACTTCATTTTGCCGCTAAGCTTATCCTGCCAACGGGCAATCCAAATCGCTTCGGGTTCCCAGACGATCTCTTTCCAGTTGCCTTCTGGTCTTGGTGCATCATCTGAAAGATTCAAGATTATGTCCTCTTTTTTGGGTCCTTCTTTCCAGCTTCCTCGCATTGGATGCTGTCCACGTCCCATGAAAATAGAGCTGGGCTCCGCAACATAGTTGGCTAACTCCATTTTTTCGCCGTCAACATACGCATAACCGAATTTCTCTTTGTTTGCTTCCCTGACAACTTTTCGTTCAGCCGCCAAACGCTTCTTTTCTTCTCTGGGAAGATTCTTTTTGTATTCGCGCTCCTCTTCAACAAGCGCAACTATTTTTTGGAAGTCAACATCACCAGATTTTACTTTGATTCCCAGTTTTTCTGAAAAATCCTTGTGAAAGTTTTTGGCAAAGACTTTATCCTCAACATATGGGGTTCCCACTTTTTTTGCCCACGCCACTGCCATCTCTTCTTGCTCAACTGTTAGGGTAACATCTTTGCCATTTACTTTAATTGTGAGTCCTTTTGCCTCGTATCGGGCTGGAATTAGCACGCCGTTGTGATGAAGACTTTCCATTTTCTTCTCCGCCTAACGTAGATTCTTATTAGGTTAAAAAATAAGAAACTTTAAGTTTTCTCTTTTTATCTTTGGTTTTACGTGGTAAGGAACACTATTTAATGCTCTAGTTTGATGTATTTATGGATGTTTGCGGGTGAAATGATGGATAATGGTGCACTTCAGAAGATACAGTGTGTAGCTGATTACCAGTTTGGAAGAGCAGTGGGCGCTAAACTTTTTCCAGACAAAATTAAGATTGTCTACTCAAGAAATACAGGAAAAATACGGCACATACACTTGGGAGAAGAGCTGCTGGCTACGCTTAGACCCACAACGGGGTTATTTATTTTGACCATCGCCGGAGCCAAACGGATGATGCGTGAAGTTGATTCTCCTCGGTTATGGGTTAAAGTTGAGGATTACGCTGAGCCTTTTGTGGCAAAGGGAAGAAGCGCCTTCGCCAAACATGTAATAGACGCTGACACTAAGATAAGACCACAAGAAGAAGTCATAGTAGTTAACAGCAAAAATGAGGTTTTGGCTGTTGGACGCGCACTTCTCTCTGGAACAGAAATGAAGTCTTTTAGCAGGGGAATGGCTGTACGTGTTCGCCGAGGCGTGACAGAAAAAAGTTAAGAAGGCAAATTACCAGTATAAAGAATAGAAGAGGACACCGAACATGCGAAGAAAAATGAATCCACGAAATGCGAAACGGATGATGCAAAAGATGGGCATGAACATGGGAGAAATGCCCGACGTAGAGGAAGTCATTTTCAGAACAAGCGATAAAGAAATCGTTGTTGAAAACGCTCAGGTTGCGGTTATTGACATGGGTGGACAAAAAATCTTTCAGGTCACTGGAGAAGTAAGTGAACGTGCTCTACAAGGCGAAGCGGCTAAGGTGGCTATTCCTGAAGAGGATGCACAGCTTGTTGCAGATCAGACAGGAAAAAGCATAGAAGACGCAAAACGAGCATTGGAAGAAAGCGACGGCGACTTAGCCAAGGCGATTCTTCTTCTTCAAACTGGCGGTTAACATTTTATTTTTGATGTTTTGCCTTTTTTGCTAGTTGATGAACGCTATCTTCAGCTATATTGTTTAGTTGAAGAAAGCTTTTACAAGGGTTTCATAGTATATTTGTCAGTAAATCTTCTGTGGGGGAAATCAAATGAAAATCAAGATAGAGTCTTTTGCGGACATGTGGGGTCCAGAAAAGATACTGCAAGTATACGATCAAAAAAGCCAGATGCGGGGTGTTTTGGTCATAGATAACACAGTGTTAGGTCCAGGGAAGGGCGGAATCAGAATGCTGCCCACGGTGTCAACTGAAGAAGTTTTCAGGTTAGCTCGAACAATGACTTGGAAGTGTGCGCTAGCAAAGATTCCTTTTGGGGGAGCCAAATCGGGCATAATTGCTGACCCTAAACAGATGTCTAACGAAAAAAAGATGCAGGTTATACGAGCTTTTTCTAGTGGTTTAAAGCGTGTGTGTCCAAGCTTGTATGTGGCTGCGCCTGACATTAACACTGGAGAAGCGGAGATGGCTGCTTTTGCCCAAGAGAATGGTTCCATGAAGTCTGCCACAGGAAAACCTGCGCACCTGTGTGTTAAGCCTGGAGTAAAGTGTGGTATCCCCCACGAGTATGGCTCTACAGCTTTGGGTGTTGTTCAATCTGCATTCACGGCGGCGAACTATGTATCAGACTTGAATATTGACAACGCAACAGCAGCGGTAGAGGGCTTTGGGAATGTTGGCTCTTTTGTTGTTGAGTATCTAACACAAATTGACGTGAAGGTTGTGGCTGTCTCGGACTCTAAAGGCTGCATCTACAATCCCAAAGGATTAGATTATGAGAAACTGTTGGATGTCAAGACGAAAACGGGTTCGGTCATAAATTATCGTCCAGCAAAGGTATTAGCGAACAAAGAGCTTTTTGGGCTGGATGTGGACATTCTTGTTCCAGCTGCCTTGCCTGATGTTATTACAAAAGAGAATGTGCAACAGGTTAAGGCAAAGCTGGTGGTTGAGGCGGCTAATCTTCCAATTCGACCCGAAATAGAGAATGTTCTATCGGACAGGGGCGTGATGGTTGTTCCCGATGTGTTGGCAAATGCTGGAGGAGTAATTTCTTCTTACGCTGAATACAGAGGCTACAACCCCAAACGGATGCTGGAACTTGTTCAACTAAAAATTAGGCAAAACACAGTAAAAGTAATAGAAACAGCCCTAAGCAACAACATTGAACTCAGAGAAGCAGCAATGGGCATCGCAAAACAACGAATACAAAAAGCAAATACACACTGAAAAACAATTTTTGTAACTAGGAGCCCAAAAGCCACTCATGCGTTATTGTAATTATTGGCGTACCCATACATCGTTGCCGTCAGATGACTGGTTTATCGAATTGACAAGCTGAACAGCTTTTTCCTCAATCAGCGCCACATCTTTTTCGTTTGGTCGACCCCTAATGTCTCCTAACTTGCCGATAGTACTCCCTTCTTTCCATCCATGGAATTCTCCAACCAAGTACCATTCTCCTTTAACGTCAAAACCAAGATGCTGAAATTCTTGCACAAGCAGCTTACCAGCAGGATACGCCTCATTTACTCCAACATGAGGTCCAGAAAAAGTTACGAAAACCAAAGCATATTTCCCAGGAATAGTAACGGATGGCACTCTCACTTCACTTGGAGTTTTTCTATAGCCAGCAAATTTTTTTTTCACCAATTTCATAATCTGAGGTGGGGGAAGTGCATGAAGGCAAGGTGTTCCAATACACACTAAATCGTATTTATAGTAGTCTTCATCAAGTGCTTCTGAAGCTTTCTTTAAATTTGGCTCTAAACCTGCTTTTCTCAAACCTTTTGCAATAGCAAAAGCAACTTTTTCAGTGTTTCCCGTGTTTGAGTGATAAACGATTAAAGCTTTTCCAGTCTTAAGGACTTCTTTTATTTTTGGTCTCATGATTGCTGCTCTTCGGGTACTCCAATCCATGTATTTACGTAAATTCTTTGGGGTGTTGCTGCTGTTTTTTACATGCAAAAACGTGTCCCTTAGTACTGGAAAACTAAGCATGATGGCTGATGATTGGGCTAATATGAGTGGTAGACTGCTATATCCAAGCTTTCTCATCAACTTTTTCAGCATAATTTGACGACCTTAATATTATAACAGTGTTATTAAGTATATATTCTTTATTTCTGCGGGCGAGTGGTCATACATTTGTGTGTCTTGTTTTCCGTATCGCTACGCTAGTCTAGATGATTTCTGTTTTCTTGATTAACCGAAAAATGAAAAACATAACACAGCCATTTATTGCGTTGAAAATTCCTAGAGCTTGTTTCTCAAAGCCGTTTTCAAAATCTTCTCAAGCATAAATTATTCCCAAATCATAAACAAAGAACAGTATGTTAAACACTAGGTCGGTGGATTCGGTTACTATGCTTTGAACTTTTGAAACAAATATTTTTTTGATAAAGAGGGCTTATATTGCCAGTTTCAGATTTTATTATTGGTTTGATATTATCAGCAGGGGTGATGTTTGATGTCTTCATTTGACAATATTTGTTTGGAACCTGTGGCTTTCGTCCAGACTGAAGCGGTTGGCAATGAAGTTCGGGACAAAAACGTTGTTTCAAGGATAGTTTTTCGTGAGGGGTTGACTGAAGCTTTGGAGGGCATTGAAGAGTTTTCTCATCTGTTTGTTTTGTTTTGGCTGCATCAAACGTCTGATAGCGCTAGACAGGTAATGAAAGTTCGTCCACGAGGAAGAAACGATATGCCCCTGCTAGGAATCTTTGCAACAAGAACACCTCACCGCCCAAATCCGATTGGTCTTACAAGAGTCAAAATCCTAAACGTAAACGATAACGTAGTTACTGTTCAGGGCTTAGACGCATATAACGGAACACCAGTACTTGACATAAAACCATTCGACAGCTGGGACACAACAAAAGAATTCAAAGTCCCACAATGGTGGAAAAAACTAGACAAAGAAAAAACAAACAAAAAAGAGTGAAAGGCGCTACTGTGACGCCTTTATTTTCTTGGCAAACTCTTGTCCAAACTCGTAGCATTTTTGCAGTTCAGTTTCGTCTGGAACCCACTTAGCAGTCATTGCAGGCGCAACAAGTTCCATCCCAGCACTCTTCAGCGACTTTTCGATAGCAGCGGTTGCTCCTCCGCCCCAGCCGTATGAACCAAAGGCAGCGGCAAGCTTGTTTTTTGGTCTTAAGCCCTCCATCTCACGCAGAAATGGGGCAACAGTAGGCAAAATGCCGTTGTTTATGGTTGCGGAGCCAACAAGTAGTCCTTTGGTTTCTAGTAGTTCTCCGATGATGTCGCCTTCGTCACTAGATGGAAGTTTATACAACACGACTTCGACGCCTTCACTGCTAATGCCTTCAAGCATCGCTTTTGCCATCTTCTCTGTGCTCTCCCACATTGTATCGTAGACAATCATTACCTTCTTTTCTGCGTCTCCTTTAGCCCACTTCAGATATGAAGAAACAATCTTCATGGGGTCTTTTCGCCAAATTACTCCATGGCTGGGTGCAATAATGTCAATCTTCAAGCCAAGCTTCTGAACCTCTTCAATCTTGCGTGTCACCACTGAACTGTAAAGCCACAAAATATTCGCATAATACTTCGCCGCTTCCCACATCAGTATGTTCTGGTCTACCTCATCAGCGAACCGTTTCGAAGAAGCCAAGTGCTGACCAAAACCGTCGTTAGACAAAAGCAGAGCATCTTTTTCGATGTAAGTGAACATGGTATCAGGCCAATGAAGCATCCGAGCCTCAAGAAAAGTCAAGGTTCTTTCACCCAAACTCAAGGTGTCACCTGTTTTTACGGTTTGAAAATTCCAGTTTCCAAAATAATGCTTTTCTAGTCCTTCTTTGCAGTTGGCTGTGCCCACAATAGTTGCGTTGGGTGCAAGCTTCAGAATTTCTTTGATTGCTCCTGAGTGGTCTGATTCAACATGGTTTGCAATAATGTAGTCTATTTTTGAGGGGTCAATTACTTCTTTGATTCTTTGTATCATTTCATCTGTAAATGAATGGGCTACAGTGTCAACTAGGGCAACCTTCTTGTCAACTATCAGGTAAGCATTGTATGTTGTTCCGCGATGAGTTGAGTAAGTGAAGCCATGAAAGTGCCTGATGTTCCAGTCGACCGCTCCGACCCAAAAAATGTTTTCCAAAACCTTAACCGGAGGCATCTATCCTCACCTACAAACTAGTTACTCATGAATCCCTATTAACATTCCCAATTCTAACAGCAACAGCTACTAATGCCCTAGAATTTCATTAGGTCACATTTTTGGCTAATCTTTGTTTGTAAAAAACTAGGGCTACTGCAAGCACTGTAAACACTATTGCTATTGGTGTCCATGATGGAAACTCGGGAATAATTCCGCCGCCTCCGAGCGGGATGCAAGAAATTATCTCTCCGGTGTCAGCCCATATTGCCAAGTCGATGCGGTTAATGTTGCCGGGGTAAACATCATTGAGGTAAAATGTAAGTTGCCAACAAGGATACAGCGCTAACGGTTCTTTGTTCCGAGTTGTCAGTTCTACATCTCGTGGTTCTTCTAGCACCTCAAAATCTGTTACCTGCACCGATTCGCCGTCGTGCGTAGCATTCCACGAGAAACCATCTAAATACTCAAGAGCAATGCTTATCGCATCTTCCTCTGAAAAAACTACTTCTGTGCTACCAACAGTGTATAGGCGCCAGTTGTCATCAAAACCACAAATCACGCCGTTACGAAACTCAAGGCTCATCCACGGAAACGCAACACCATCCAAAACGTAATCCCAAAAAAATAAAGTATAATCGGTTCTGCTGATTACCTCAAGATTCACACGATCAGAAGTTGCTGTCACATTTTGTGTAACATCAACAGTATCCAGTATACTTTTCAGTTCAACGTAATCTCTGAATCCGTCAAAGTTTGGATCGCCAGTATACATTTGGTATCGCTGCAAAAAGCCCTTAACCATTTCAACTACGCTAGTTGGTTGCGGCTCAGAATAAAATGGTGACCCAACAGTTCCCAGCATACAATGAGCAAAAGTCCCGTTTTTGAACCCAAAAACGGCCTCCATCTCACTTTCATTAGAAACAAGGACATAGACCACATTGTCTTGAGCCAAACCAGCTAACTCATCAGGATACATTACATCATGGAGTTGCAAAATCGCCTCATATTTTGTCATGTCAAGCATTACAACATCATCCAAAAAGGCTAACGTGTTCTCTGGAACAGTCAACTCACTTGAGTTCACGGGAAGGGCTACGACGGATACGCTAACACTCACCAGTAAAACAAACAAGAAAACTACGAAGAACAAATGCTTTCGAGCACAAGGTCTCTTTAAACATTTCATGGTGCTCAACCAATAACTGTGTTTATGTTTCATATATGTATTTTTAACAACACCCTTGAGATGAATTTTGGTATAATTCTGAAAAACCGTTATATGCTAATTTCTTTTACTTTGAAAAAACCAAAAATACGCCTCAACAATGGATACTTTGAAAAAAGGATGAATAAATAAATGGAAAAATCAAACCAATCTACAATAAATATTTCGAGAATAACATCTAAACTTCTCGTAGCTCTACTAATTTGCTCCGTTTCGATCGTGGTTATATGTCCAATGAATTTGTTAGCATACGGTGCAGGCGAAACATCCTACGTTTATGGACGAGTTAAAGACGTTGACCGTGAGCCTCTGGATGACGTCAACGTGAAATTAATCTCATCTAATGGCGCGGTTATAGCATCTACCACCACTAACACAAACGGCTTATTCTACATGCAAAACGTAGCATATGGAACATTTACTGTCAAATTCAGCAAAGAAGGATACGCAGAATATACCAATAACATTGTTTTGCAGAGCGCACAAACAAACTTACGCACAACAACCCTATCCAAGGCTGTAACGTTATCCACTTCAATATTACATTTAATCTCCAATCCAGGAGATCAAATTATTATTCCAATTACAGCAAAAAACAATGGTGAAGACACCGAAATAGTGGATTTTTCATCATCTGCGCCTACTGGATGGGCTTCAAGAATTCTGAGCGACAGCTACGAGATTACGAAAATATCTTTATCGTCAGGTCAGAGCATGTCTCTTCAGCTAGAAGTTGCTGTTCCGTCAACGGCGTCAGTAGATACAAACTACAATGTTACACTAACGACTCTTGGACTAACTAATTCATCCCTTACGTTTACCGTGGTGGTACAAACCCAATCCACGGCTACGGTATCAGGTATTGTTGTTGATGAATCAGGTAACGAATTGAACGACGTCACGATTTCTTCATATTCCTCGGATGTGCTAGTCTCAAGTGTAGAAACTTCTGATGGATCATTCAATATCGAAGTACCAATATCCACTACAATCACGCTTCAAATCTCAAAAGACGGCTATTCACAGGTCACTAAAACGATTTCTCCAACATACAAAGGAGAAACCATCGAACTTGGAGAAGTAGTCCTAGCTAATTCTTTGACATTGTACTCTTCAATACTAAACACAGTGGCAAATTCAGGAGAACAACTGCGGTTACCCTTTGCAGTAAGCAACATTGGCGAAGACATAGAAGTTGCGGAATTTTCAGTATCTGTCCCTGAAGGCTGGTCTACACGAATTTTGAACGATAATGGTCGTGAAATCACCAAAGCCTCGCTATCTGCAGGTTCCTCATCGAACTTCAATTTAGAGGTCAATATTCCTTTCGATTATACGGGTGAAACTAATTTAACTCTGAGCACTGGAGGAAATGCTGCGTCCACATTAGAATTTACGGTAAATGTTGAACCTCTAAGTGACTCTGTAATATACTGCCAATTTCCAGGAAAGTCGGCTGTACCTGGCGATAATGTTATGTTCAATGTAGAACTAAAGAACCCATTCAATGTTGAAACACGGTTCAAAATATCGGTTGATTCTGTTCCAGCTAATTGGACTGTTTCGGTTAAAACTTCAAGCGGTGAATCGGTCACAGAAATAGTTCTTGGCGCCGATGAATCAGTAGGGCTAGTAGTTGAAGTTGAATCAGCAAGTTCCGCAATTTCAGACGAAACATATGAAGTGTTGATTATTGCTGGATCAGGTGATCAAACTGTAAGTTCTCTTCCATTAACTGTGACTTTAGCGGGGGATGCTGCTGCGGTTAAAATTTCTACGAAGTTTCCTGATGTGACTATTGAGGCAGGAGAATCTGTTGATTATGATGTTACTGTAACAAACGTTGGGGACACTGATAGGCTGCTATACTTTACAATTATTGCGCCTTCTGACTGGAAAGCTGTTGTCAAATCTGGGTCTTTGGAAGTGTCACGACTTGATATTGAAGCTGGAAGTTCTGAAGCTCTAGTTATTGAGGTAACACCTCCAAGTACAGTCAGCCTAGATTCCTACGATATCGGTGTCCAATTCACATCAGAAAGCGGCGCTTTGCTTGGTGAAATAGACCTAACAGCAACAGTAGTTGGCGCTTATTCTTTAGATATGGAGTTGTCTACGCTTCTCACAAGTACAACTAGTGGAAGTTCAACATCGTTCACTGCAACAATCACAAACACAGGTTACTCATATGTTACAGGCGTTAGCCTCGAACTTGATGTTGAAGATGATTGGGATGTCACAATCAGTCCCACGCAAGTGGATAGACTTAATCCACAAGAATCTTGCACGTTTGAGGTAATTGTAGATACTCCAGAAGGAACTATCGCAGGCGACTACATGGTTACTGTTGGGGCGGTAAGTGACCAAAGTAGTTCTGATCAAACACAAGTCCGAATTACAGTTACTACTTCAGGTTCATGGGCACTCTATGGAATTGGAGTGGCTGCTGTATTGGTTGTCGCACTTGTGTTAGTTTTTAAGAAATTTAAAAGAAGATGAAAAAATGACTGAACCTATAATACAAACCCATCAATTGACAAAACAATATGGAGATTTTACGGCAGTTAACCAACTGGAACTATCCATCAACGAAGGAGAAATTGTAGGCTTTCTTGGTCCAAATGGGGCGGGAAAAACTACAACTCTTCTTATGCTGATGGG
>PIXT01000217.1 GCA_003096235.1 Candidatus Bathyarchaeum sp.
TACCTTTCAAAAAGCTCCCTCCAATGAGGGTTCTTTTGGGTACAACCTTTGCATCCTTCATGGTTCAACCCAACATCTAGCCGTTTAGCAATTTTTTCCATTATGTCGATTTCTTCAACGTGTCCCCAATTGTGCTCATACGCAACATCAGAACACTGCATAAACCTGCCGTCATAGCTGATTGCCATGTTTTCAAAACATGCACATGGGCGGTTATACGTAATTAGTTTGTTTATCAAATCTTTTCGGTATTTTCGTAGCAATGCCTCTGAACCACGGGAGATTGTGGTACTTGTTAGTCGGTTTTCGCCATAATGCAGGACTCTGATATCCTGTTTGAATTCTGCAAAGAGTTTCTGCCAGTTAGACAAGTCGTGCGCGTTTTTTTCAAACAGCACAAAATTTACCCAGATTCGGTGATGCCATGATGTGTTATTTTTCACCCAGTTAAGAGTTTCAACGGCTTTTGAGAACAACGGTTTACCGTGAACCTCATCATACAAAACTGGATTTGATGCAGAAATGGTGAACCTTATGTCGTCAATGTTTTTGTCTACCAACAGATGGCGTTTGTTATAAAGAACCCCGTTAGTAAACACGTCAATTCTGCTCCCCAAGTTTTTTTTGAGTATTGCACAAATTTCGGGTAATCGGTCTTCTAACGTAGGGTCTGAGTTCATAAAAGGTCGAGCAAAATTGATGAATACTTTGTTTCGTTTCAGTTCACTAGTTAGATGTTCTATGGTAGACAACGGTAAATCACCTGAAGAGGTGATAAAATTGTTTTGTGGATTGCAAAATACACAATCTAGGGGACACCGCCTATTTGTGGTATCAATCTGCAAAGCTCCGGGCTGACAGGCCCACAATGGTTTTCCATTTAGCATTTTGAATATGCGTGCTCTAGAGGTTCTCAGTTTATGTTTCGTGTCGAGAAGCTTTGTTGATATCGTGCTGGTCATATCAACAAAAATAACAGATTTACTTAAAACATTTTATCTTCAAGCCTAGCGTGAATATACCCCTTAACAAGATTCAATCTTCCAGATATAACACCACTAACAACAGTTTTGAAAAAGCCCCTTCGAGCAGTTCTCCAATATGCCAATCCTCTACGGTAGTGACGGTCAGCATCTTCTTTTGGTCGCAAATGAATATTATGTACATAAAAGAATTTTGTAGGATACTTTGATTGGACAAATTGCTGCATTAGAGTATCTTCACCCAGTTCAATTGATTTAACTTTCTCAGGGTCTTCACATTCGGCTCTCACTTTCAGGTCTATGGCGTATATTCCACTGAGTCTATCGTCCTTCCATAAAGGAAAAAACCGCAAACCACTCTTGATTAGGTTTCTCCAATTAACAGGAAAATCAAAATGCTCAAAACATATGAATGGAAACTGAGTTATTTTCCCCATATAGTTACGGATTTTTGGATCAAGCATAATGTCTGCTGCAGTAACCAAAACCACACCAGTAGAAGCAGTGTCCATACCTAACCGCATCAGATACGAGAGCCGTTCTTTATGTTCAACCGTTTCAGGAACGTCATTAATGAACACGGTAATGCGACCAAGAGGGTCATATTTTTGGATTATATCCTTAGCAACTTGCTCAGATTCGTCACTACAGTTGTCGAAAATAAGTATAACTTCAGACGGCATAAGCCTGTAAACAGTAGGAAGACTAAAAGAAAGCAGATCAGCATCATTTCTGATGGGCATAACAACACTAAAATCTACCAAAACATACGCCTCCACTGTAGAGCATATGGTCTAACCACCCAAATCGAAAAGTCATACAGTTTACTTGGTAATTGACCAAACACATTGCCTCGCTTCTATCATGGTATTCGGAAAATGAATAACACAACTTAATAGGATTAACGTGATGTTTGCTTTTTTAGGCTTTTCTAACCACTCTACAGAATTTACCGATTATCGAGCAAAATAAAGATTCGAAGAGGTTAAACGCCTCTTTGTTAGTAGAATTTAGGCTCTGAAAAACAAGAAAAACCGTTCACAGTTTTGGTTTATTAATTTAGTTTTTTGTCCCACCAGATGAACGCGTGACGTGAGTAATCGTTTTTGCCGTATGTAAATGGTCCATCGTCTGTTTCTTTTGGTTTTCTAGAAAAAGGTTGATTTCAACACAGCACTGTTATTAGGCTCCTAATATGCCCGAGTGTGGATGGCAAATCCTTTTATTGCGTGGTTTTTCTGAAAAAAGGTAGTTTTCAACATACTTCTGCTATTAGTATTCAAATATGATAAAATCATTATAGAACCTGTGAACCAAAAATGAACCGAAACTTCGTTATGATGGCCATTGTTGTAAACGTTTTAGTTGTTGTTTTTGGCGGGGTTCTTAGCTACTCTGACGTGAATTCGAAAACATACACGGGCTCAGCGCATCAAAACACACAGATTATTGACGTTGAATACAGTCCCTTGATGTACCGCGCAACGTACCAGTATTACGATATGAAAGATCAACAAACAGTAGTCACGGTGGGTTCTTGGTCGTTAGACTTCTTGCAAGTGAGCATTCTTGTTATTGCAGTTGCGGATTTGTTGTTGCTTTTATTTGAGAAACAAAAAGGGCAAAAAATTGATGTTCAAAACGAAACAGCACAGTTCAACACACCATCCACGTTTTAGTATTTGAAAAAAATGTTCTGTAGTTTTATGATAATAGTTAAATGCCACATAACTCTATGTATCTGCTCTATAAACTCAAGGTTTCATCTCAGATGAATGTGTTTGAGCAAATAACAAATCCGTACCTTGCATCATTAGTTTTAGGCTTATTTTACGGACTCACAGCGTGCACTGCGGCTTGCCTTCCATATCTTGCAAGCTACATCGCAGGTATCGGAGCAGGTTTTAAACAAGGAGTAGTAGTTACGTCATACTACAATGCCGGACGCATCGTCGCATACGCATCTATTGGAACAGCAGTCGGACTTTTACGGCTCGCAATAAGCGACGAGATTTTAGTGTCTTACCAACAATACGCCTCTGTTGCGTTTGGAGCAGCAATAGTAGTCATCGGCGTAACTGTGCTGTTGAAAAAAACTTCTAACTGCAGTTGTCCACCAAAACAGATGCAAAAAGGTATGGGATTTTTACAAAACATCTCCCAACGATTTGACATACGCGCCTTTTTCATGGGCTTTACCCGAGGGCTGGTGGTTTGTCCGCCTCTAGTTACATTGTTGGTGGTAGCATTAACACTGTCAGCCGTAAACCTAACCGTGCTTGCAATCCTGTTTGGAGTAGGAACAGCAATATCCCCGCTACTGATACTGGGCGGAGCAACAGGTTGGCTGCTAAACAAGGCACCAGACTTCCGAGAGTGGTTGTCAAAAATCGGCGGAGGCTTGCTAATCATCATGGGATTGAGTGTTACTGTAAGCGGGTTACTGGTGTTTTTTTAAGGAGAAACAGCAAATGAATATGATTATTAACAAAAACGTTGCGTGGCACAGCAACATAAAAGTCAAAAAAAATCACAAAAAAAATAGGAGAAGGTGAACGTATGGCAAGCGAAATAGAAGTTGGAACAAAGTATATCCCAGATATGTCCAAAACCGAAATCGATGACCTACGAAAACAATTCACAGAATCGTCACTTAAAGTGATAAAAGACAACATCGAACGAATGAAAAAAGCGTGGCCTAACCGACCAAAAGAAATGGAATACTTTGACGAAATTTCAAACCTTTTTGGCAAACGCCAACAAGAAATCAGCGAACAAAAACAAGCAGGCAAAAAAGTAATCGGATACACCTGCATGTTTGCACCAATTGAACTAATCATAGCAGCAGGAGCAATCCCAGTCAGAGTTGGGTCAGGATGGTATGACTCAGCAAAACTCGGCGACAGAATCATGCCCGTAGAAGTCTGCCCAGTCATCCGCTCAACAGTTGGAGCTAAAATGGTTCACCTCTCACCATTCCTTGAACTAAGCGACGCCATAATAACGCCCCTAACATGTGACGGCAGAACAAAACTAAGCGAAATCCTAGCAGACTACAAACCCATATGGCGCATGAGCCCTCCACGCGTAAAAGACGACGCACACGCGTTACAGTTGTGGAAAGAAGAAATTTTGGTCATAAAACAAAAAATTGAGGAACTTACTGGAACAAAAATTACCAGACAAAACCTCAAAGAAGCAATAGAAAAACTGCAAAAAGCAACCAAGGCTTTCCGCAGATTACAAGAGATACGAAAAGGCGCACCAGTAATCACTGGCAGGGACGCCATGCTGGTAAACCAAACAAGCCTTTGGGACGATATAGAACGTTGGACACAAAAAACTGACGAACTCTGTGACGTATTAGAAAAACGTGTAGAAGAAAAAGACTACGCAACATACCCAGACACGCCACGTGTAATGATTACTGGAACTCCGATGATTTGACCTGACAGTTGGAAGGTTCCAAACCTAATTGAAGAAGCCAATCCTAAGGGGTTGTTGGCTGTTGACGAGCAATGTTCAGGTGACAGAATCTTGTATGACCCTGTCGGCGTAGACGAGTGGACCATGAGCGACATGCTCAATGCAGTAACTGAACGTTATTTGATGGCGTGTACTTGTCCATGTTTCACGTCTGATAACGGAAACGAAGACCGAGTTAACTGGATTATGGACAGAATAAAAGAATACA
>PIXT01000218.1 GCA_003096235.1 Candidatus Bathyarchaeum sp.
TCATTTGTGTTACCATGAAGAGTCGGAATATCCCAGTTCTGATTATCAAGAAAAAATTATTAATTTGCAACTAATGGATAATGAAGGTAGGGAAAAATTTTGCAAAGATTTAGTTAAAGATTTCATAGGGAAAGCAGCTTCAAAAATTGATCCATGTGCTGTTCTAGATTCTAGAAAGACTCTTACAGATTTAACTTCCATAACTTTAAACAATGTTAACAAAGTACTAAAGCAACAAGAAGACAAAGATGATTATTTCGGAAGTGACAAGAAACGTAAAGAAGCTCTGGAAAAAGCTCTAGCATAGGTTATAAGATTTATTTTTTCACTAGTATCAGTTCTTTGGTCTGTCTTTTATTTCAAAGAAATAGAAAAGGACAAGAAACTGAGATTATTTACGGGCTCAATGATATTGTTATTAGGTGCTTTTCTTTTGGCATTCTTAAAGTAAGAAACTAGAGCAAATGCTTGGCCAACTTGACTAATTTTGGCTTTCTCATCAAAACCTTTGCAAGAATGGACAGTTTCGAGCCCCTTGTGAACTCTATTATATCTTTCGGGTCTAGGGCGTCTGCTAAGTTGTTCAAATCCTCGTCTGAAAGCTTTTCCATGACCTCTCTTAGCCTCTCGACATTCCTCATAAGATAGCCGCGCTCTTCCCACCACATCTTGTTGAATACCATAAGAGCCTTGTTTGAAACATCGCCCTTCTTCAGACAATCGCTTATCACATCAGCAGCAAGAACTCCTGATATAACAGCCTCCTTTATGCCTCCGCCATGTATTGGATTAACCTGATGGGCAGCCTCGCCACAAACAATAAGGCCGTCAGCAACCATGTTCTCCTGCATGCCACCGACAGGAATGCAACCGCCATTGACTTCGATTATAGAACCCTTTTTCAATTCAGGATGGTTTGCAATAAAGCTGTTCAAATAATGCTTGGCAGTCTTCTCCCCCGGAACTATGCCTACGCCAACATTGGCCCTGTCCTTTCCTTTCGGGAAGACCCACACATAGCCTCTCGGGCTTATCTCGTTTCCAAGGTATATGTGAATGAAATCAGGATCAATGTCTATTCCAGACATCTCATACTGCAAGCATGAATCAATAAGTTCTGTCTTTGAGACAATACCCAATGCCTGTTTTCTAAGCGAAGACTCGGCGCCTGTTGCGCATACAACGACCTTTGCCCTTTCCTCAAACTTGTCTCCGACAAACTCTCCCTTGACTCCAACAAACTTACCGTCTTCCTCTATTAGTTCCTCAATAAAGCTGTCAGACTGTATCTCAGCGCCTGCCTTTATCGCCTCTTCTGCAAGCCACTTGTCGAAAACCTTTCTCTCAAGAACATAACCGCCATACTCTAGCATAGCGTCAACGCTTTTGCCGTTGGGTGCATAAATCCTAGAACCCTTTATCCTCTTGGCAATGCATCTTTCGGGAATTTCGCCGATGTACTTTATTATGGATTCGCTAAGACCCTCGCCGCATCTTTTCGGGGACCCTATCTCGCGCCTTCTGTCATATACTTTTACAGAAAACCCTTTGTCAGCTAATCTCTTGGCACAGCATGTGCCTGCAGGACCTGCTCCCACAATGATTACATCGTACATAGAATCATTTACATTTTTGCTTTCTTTCTTTGGAATACTTCCATTGCGATTTCTTCAGTTTCCAACCCTTGTCGTTTCCTTTACTCTTAGCCATTATTTTCCACCTTTATCGCCTTTACGGGGCAAACCTTTTCGCAAATTCCACACAATGTGCAGAGCTTTTGATCATGAATTATGTTTTCCTTAAGTTCCAAAGCTGCAAACGGACATACTGAAACGCATCCGCCACATCTCATGCACTTTTTTTTGTCTAAATTCCATGCCATTAAATCAACTTTTGAAACTTTTCAAAACTTGTAAAAGTTTTATGTTTGACATAATATTTAAGCTTATGGAATCAGCCTTTCCTTTGTTCTAGGGAAAAGGCTTGCTTCCTTGATGTTTGCAAGCTTGAGCAGCGTCATGGTGAGCCTTTCAAGACCAATTGACCAACCGCCATGAGGAGGCATGCCAAACTTGAAAGCATTAAGGTAAAACTCGAAATCAACAGGGTCAAGGCCTTTTTCCTTGAGATTCTTTACTAATTCTTCATATCTATGCTCTCTTTGGGCACCGCTGCTAATTTCAGTACCATTCAAAAGCAAGTCAAAGCCCTTGCTGTACTTTGGATCATCCTCTTTCATGCAATAAAAAGGCTTTACAGAAGATGGCCATTTTGTAATAAGAACAGGATTGTAAAGTTCACAGAGCTTTTTCTCGGCTTCAGGTGTTAGGTCCTCACCCCATTTCAATTCTATGCCGACCTTCTTTAGCTCATCCAAAGCCTCGTCATACGGAAGCCTCTTTATTGGGAATGTAAGCCCTTCAATCTTGAAATCAATAAGCTTGAGCTGCTCTGCACAGTTCTTGTTTAGATTTTCAATTGCATACTGCAAATAACCGTCAAAGTGCTTTAGAACATCCTCTTCGCTTCTTATGAAAGCCTGCTCAGCATCCATCTGGACCAGTTCGTTTAGATGCCTTGGTGTGTCGTGAGGCTCTGCCCTAAAGACTCTGGATATTATATTCACCTTGTCAAATCCAGAAGCTAAAACCATCTGCTTGTAGAGCTGAGGGCTCTGGTTCAGGTACGCCTCCTTTCCAAAGTAATCCAAAGCAAAAAGCGTTGCACCGCCTTCTGCTGCAGCCTCGACAATTATAGGAGTGTTAAGGTCGATAAAGCCCTGTGTTTTGAAATAGTCAAAAAAGCTTCTTTTCAAAGAATCGGATATGCAAAATATTGCAGCGACCTCATGCTTTCTAAGGTCTAGGAATCTCGAGTTAAGCCTTGTAACAAGCTCTGCTGGAGTCTTTCTTGTCTCAAGCTCCAAAGGCAAAGGCCTTTCGGAAACATTAAGAATCCTGATTTCAGAGGGAAGAATCTCAACACCGTTCGGGGCCATCTTGCTCGCCTTGACTGTTCCCTTGACAGCTATAACATCCTCTCTTCCAAGCTCCTTGAACTTTTTAAGAATCTCCTCGTCCATGTCTTTTTTCACGATTATCTGGACAAATCCTTCTCTGTCAGCGAGTTTGATGAACTTGACCTTACCCAGGTCTCTTAACTCCCTGACCCAACCCATGACAATAGCCTGCTGGCTATCCATTTCTGCATTCAGTTGCTTGGAATAATGAGACCTTTCCCAGTCCCCTATTTTTTCAATCATATAATCACAAGTTGTAGAATATTATCCACGTTATGAACCAGATGAA
>PIXT01000219.1 GCA_003096235.1 Candidatus Bathyarchaeum sp.
AGCGTGGCTTCGTCGCCTGCAGTAGCAAACGGCATAGTATACATTGGCTCAGATGATTACAAAGTGTACGCCCTTAACGCCACAGACGGAACCAAAATCTGGGAATACACAACAGGAGACTATGTGTCTTCGTCGCCTGCAGTAGCAAACGGCATAGTATACATTGGCTCAGATGATTACAAAGTATACGCCCTTAACGCCACAGACGGAACCAAAATCTGGGAATACACAACAGGAAGCAGCGTGGCTTCGTCGCCTGCAGTAGCAAACAACGTGGTTTACGTAGGCTCATATGATTTCAAAGTATACGCCCTAAATGCAACAGATGGAACCAAAATCTGGGAATACACAACAGAAAGCAGCGTGATTTCGTCGCCTGCAGTAGTAAACGGAATAATATACGTTAGCGCAGGGGACCACAAAGTGTATGCCCTAAATGCAACAGATGGAACCAAAATCTGGGAATACACAACAGGAAGCTATGTGGTTTCGTCACCTGCAGTAGCAAACGACATAGTATACGTAGGCTCAGGTGACCACAAAGTATACGCCCTTAACGCCACAGACGGAACCAAAATCTGGGAATACACAACAGGAAGCAATGTGTTTTCGTCACCTGCAGTAGTAAATGGAGTGATGTATGTAGGTTCATACGATTCCAAGGTGTACGCCTTTGAAACTGATCTAACTCCAAAGGATGTTACGTTTGTAGCTTCAGGGTTGCCCGCAGGAACTAATTGGTCAGTAACCTTTGATGGAACAACCCAAAGCAGCACTTCAAACACCATAACATATTCAAGCGTAAATCTGGGAACCTATGATTACACAATCGAATCAATTACTAATTATGCAAGCACCCCCGCATCAGGAACAATCACAGTCGCATATTCAAACGTGAGTCAACCGATAGACTTTGAATTTGACTGGTGGACAAGCTTCCATCACGACCAAGCAAACACAGGATACTCAACATCAACTGGACCACTAACAAACCAAACATCATGGACATACACGATAGGAGACATTGTAACTTCATCTCCCGCAGTTGCTGATGGGGTTGTTTACATAGGCTCGTGGGATAACAATATTTATGCCATTAACGCAAACGATGGCACAAAAATTTGGAACTACACAACAGAAAATAATGTTTTTTCTTCTCCTACGGTTGTTGACGGCGTTGTATATGTAGGTTCATGGGATGCCAACGTATATGCTTTGAACGCTACAACTGGAACAAAAATCTGGAACTACACAACAGGAAACGGTGTGACTTCTTCTCCTGCAGTAGCAAACGGCGTGGTTTACATCGGCTCAAAAGATGATAAAGTGTATGCCCTAAACGCAACAACAGGCACAAGCATCTGGAACTACACAACAGGAAATGATGTGACTTCATCGCCTGCAGTAGCAAACAACATAGTATATGTTGGCTCAAATGACTACAAATTATATGCCCTAAACGCCACAACAGGCACACAAATCTGGAACTACCCAACAGGAGGATATGTGGCGTCTGCCGCGGTTGTTGACGATGTTGTGTATGTGGGCGCATCAGTTGGATTGTCTGGTGTTGTATTTGCTTTGAACGCAACTGATGGCGCGTTTATTTGGGAATATGTACTAGCAAGCGGTACTGAGTCTTGTCCTGCAGTGGCAAACGGAGTTCTTTGCATTGGGTCAAGCGATGGTCACGTGTTTGCTTTGAATACAACTGATGGGAAACAAATTTGGAATTACACAAAAGGAACAGAACTGCATTCATCAACTGCTATAGTAAATGGCATAGTTTACGTAGGTGCACATGATAACATATTGCACGCTTTGAACCTAACTGACGGTTTACCCATCTGGAGCTACTTAACTGACGGCTATCTGTGGTCATCTCCTGCAGTAGCAGATGGGAAAGTATTCGTAGGCTCTGTTGGGGGCACAGTGTACGCTTTTGGCACTCCAATACCATATGACGTGACATTTACTGCATCGGGTCTGCCTTCTGGAACCAGTTGGTCAGTTACATTTGATGGAACCCTTAAGACATCGACAACTAACACAATTAGCTTCACTGCATCAAATGGCGACTACTCTTATACTGTAAGCACGCCAAGCGGCTATACTTCGTCTTCACAGTTAAGTGGAACAATAACAGTAGCTGGTGCAAATATTAACAAAAACATTGTATTCAGCAAACAATCAACGCCTTCGTACACTCCAACATACTACTCGTTAACCATGTATAGCATCGGAAACGGCACTGTAACTCCAGGAAACAAAACATACGCCGCAGGAACATCAGTTAGCCTTAAAGCCCTTACAACTGAGGGATGGACCTTTGCTGGATGGAGTGGAGACGCAACAGGAACCACAAACACAACCATAGTAATGAACAAAAACAAAGTAGTTAACGCCACCTTTACACAAAATGAGCATACACTAACAATGCTTGTAGTTGGAGAAGGGGCAGTAACCCCCACCAATGGAACATATCCTCCTGGCACACAAGTAAGCTTAGACGCCTCCAGTGCTGAAGGATGGACCTTTAGTGGATGGAGTGGAGATGCAACTGGAACCGAAAACACGACACTTGTGATGGATTCAAACAAGACCGTAACAGCAACCTTCACACAAGACCAACAAGACCCCACAGAATACACTCTCACAATCTATGTTGTGGGCAACGGAACAGCAACACCAACCAATGCTACATACCCCGCAGGAACCATTGTTCCCCTCAACGCAACAAGTGCCCAGGGATGGACTTTTGCTGGATGGAGCGGAGACGCAACTGGGTTAACCAACACAACCATAGTGATGAACTCAGACAAAACAGTAACAGCAACCTTCACTGACGAAACAATTCCAGAATTTTCGTCAATGGTTTTGCTGGTGATTTTTAGCATGCTCATCGCTGCAGTTGGCAGCACTTACAAAAACAAGATGGGCAAACAAAAAACTGTTTGAGCAACTAAAACCATTCACGTCAGCCTTTATTTTTTCTAAGGCTGAAACCAAATTTTTTAATAAAAAAATAAAAAGAAAGTTAGTTAGAGGTTTTACCAGCCCCATCTGTGGCATCCGCCGTAGCCGCCGTATCGTCCGTAGTAGCCTTCTTGTTCTTCCCAGCGTTCTTCTCGGTATTGTTCCATTTCTTGGAACCAGTCTTCATCTTGAACTTCTTGCCAGTGTTCTTCACGGTATTGCTGCATTTGTTGGTACCAGTCTTCGTCTTCTACTCCAGCCCATC
>PIXT01000220.1 GCA_003096235.1 Candidatus Bathyarchaeum sp.
ACAACAATCCTTAGCACTCACGTTCTGGAAATCGCGGATGCAGTTTGTGACAAAGTTGCCATTTTGTATCAGGGAACAAAACTTGCCGAAGGAACGCCCACCGAACTACGCAAAGAATCCAAGATGTCTGATTCAAGCCTTGAGGACATCTTCCTGAAATTAACTGGGACAAACGACATCAAAGACATAGTTCAAGCC
Organism: Candidatus Bathyarchaeum sp.; assembly: GCA_003096235.1. The sequence goes on from PIXT01000220.1 coordinate 199, forward strand.
CTAGGAAAATGAGATGGAACGCCTTGAACATTAAACTGGTTTTTCATTTTGCAAAAATCTTGGCCCTCTCTTCGGTTAGGGCAAGACGTACCCAAGACTCTGTTCCTACTGGGTTTGCAAAATCTCCAAAAATAAACCTGATCATAGGCGCCGTTGGATTTGTTGTTGCAGCAGTTTTAGTTGCACTCTTTGCTGGTAACATTCTTGAAGCCCTAGGCGCAGGCATGTTCATGTTTCAAATAGCAATCTTCTTGCCTGCCTTGATGACCTTGGCGTCTGTAATGTATGGTCTGCTTTTTGAGTTCAGCCAATCATCTTCTGTGGGGTCTTCAGATGTAATCAATTGGCTTCCCATACACCCGGCCGAATTCGTTTTAGCCTCAGTGTTTTCGATGCTTTACTTCTTGGCCCCAATAATCGGCATAGTTTTTGGAGCAACCCTTGGTCTGGCCTTAACCGCATCAATGTTAGATGTTGGGCTGTTCACTATGATTGTAAGTTGTATCGGACTATTTTTAGGCGCATTTTCCTTAGAAATAATCCGTGCAATAACTAATCGTGTGTCTTCGTCAGTTTACAAACGTACTGGAAGGTCAGCCATCATCATTCGGATGGTTGTGTTTGTTCTAATGTTTGTTGTTTACATGCTGCTTTCAAACGTCAATTTTCTGTTCTCTATCCTAGACCAATACATGAACGGAATACAATCTGCATGGTTCATACCCATACTCTGGCCGTCGTTGACCATAATGAGTTACATGACCACAGAAGTTCTACAAGTTATAGTTTATCTGCTTCTCAGCGTAGTTTTCACAGCAGCCCTTCTTTGGGCAGGCGTAAAGCTTAGAGAAAAATACTGGGTTCCGGCACCCTTTGCCCTCAAAGTCACATCCACAAAAGACTACGCTCCAAAGCAAGGAATCCTTGGTCGCTTCGGATTCACCTCTGCTGAGGCTGCTTTGCTCAAAAAAGATTTTCGTGGTTTGACAAGAAGAAAAGAGATGTTGGTCTGGATTGCGGTGCCCATTGGCATAAGTGTGATTTCTTTCTTTTCCACTCCCTCGTCTTTGGCTGATTCAGCAACTACTTTTGACCGCTTATCCCTATTCTGGGGTCCTTTAATGGGGTTATTCATGTTCGCTTTTTACATTACAATAACCAGTATAGGACAAGAAGGCAGTGCATTCCTGAACTTGCGCATGATTCCCTTGAACGGAAAAGAAGTTATCCGAGCAAAACTCTCAACTGCCCTTATCCCCTCCTCCCTCGCGATGGTTGTTGTAACCGTGTTAATCCAGATTATGTTACAACTCAGGCCCGAAGCATTAGTCGCTCTTGCAGTTACTTTGTTTGCTGCTGTTTTTGAGTGCGCCTTTGTTGGAGTTGCTTTAGGTTGTAGATATCCAGACTTTACTGAAGTTCCAAGAGCCCGTTTCATTGACCAAAAAGGCGTATGGCTGGGCATGATACTAATTGCTGCCAGTATATGCGTCACTTTTCTGCCCCTTTTCCTGTATGGTTTTTCTATTCTAGCTTTTCCAGTAATTATTGCCGCAATTCCCGCAGCAGTCGCAGGTATTTTGATATGTTATGTGAGCTACCACTCATCATTGAACAGTTTACAAAGTCTTGTGACCCAAAATTAATCATTCTGCCCTTATTTTTTTCTAGGGCTTCTTTTTGCTGTTTTTCCCAACTTGGGATAGCTGTTTATTTTCTAAACTGATTGATACACAATCGTTTGTTCTATAAGATGAATCAATAATCCTTTTAAAACTGAAACGTTTATTTTTTGAATTTGACAACCCCGTCATAAAGTTTTTCGAAAGGTAAATAAGTGTGCGAACTAGTCATAATCCCAAACTGAGACTAGAGGTAGCTTAAATTGGCTAAGAAAGGTTTAGTTGTTAAAGCAAAAGAACTTAAAACAGATGTTGCTGTAGTAAAAGATCTTGAAGTCTCTGTCGGAAAAGTCATCGATGATACATGGGAAGAACCCATGGGTCCAACTCCCTTTCCATCAATGACTGACCTGCGAGATTGGGACTTCAAACTTCTGCAACGCTACAAACCCTTTTACTTGCCCTTCTGTGATGTCTGCTGTTTGTGCACATTCGGAAAATGTGACTTGTCAGGAGATAAAAGAGGAGCCTGTGGATTAAACATGGCAGCACAACAATCAAGGATAGTTCTCCTTGCATGTTGTATAGGTGCTGCAACACACATAGCACACGGTCGACACCTGCTTGACCATCTGATTGAAAAATATGGACGAGACATCCCGCTAGATTCAGGTGGCTTAAACATAGACGTAGAAGCCCCAGTAACTCGTCTTGCAGTTGGAATAAAACCAGAAACTCTCCAAGACTTGGAAGAAGCTCTGGAATGGTGTGAAGAACAAGTTACAAGTTGTCTTTCTGCTGCTCACACAGGACAAGAAGGAAGCAACATAGACTTTGAGTCAAAAGCTTTTCACGTCGGAATGGCAGACCAAGTAGGAATGGAACTTGCTGATATTGCACAGATATCAGTGCTTAATCTGCCAAAGGCTGACCCTGAAGCACCTCTTGTAGAATTGGGCTTTGGAGTAGCAGATGTTAAAAAACCAACGATTTTGGTAATTGGTCACAACGTTCCATCAAGCGTTGGAATAATCGATTACCTTAAAGAAAAGAACATGATGGGCAAAGTCGAAGTTGTCGGTATCTGTTGTACTGCTCACGACTTAACCCGATATGAACCCACAGCAAAAGTTGTTGGTCCAATTTCTTGGCAACTAAAATACATACGAAGCGGACTTGCAGACCTAATTGTTGTTGACGAACAGTGTATCCGAGCCGATGCTCTGGAAGAAGCTCAAAAAGTAAAAACACCCGTAATTGCTTCTAGTCCAAAAAACTGTTTAGGCTTGCCAAACAGAACTCAAGATTCAACTGAAGCCCTTGTTAACGATCTAGTTGAAGCCAAAGTTCCAGGTGTTTTGATATTAGACCCTGACAAAGCTGGAGAAGTTGCTGTTGAAGCTGCAATAGGTGTTGCACCGAAAAGAAACAAGTTCAGTATCATTCCTGATATTGATGAAATCAAAGCAGCAGGAGAAGCTTGTGGTGGTTGTAACGAGTGCACTCGTGCTTGTCCAAACCTTCAACCAATCCCAGAAGCAATGAAATCTGCAGCCATTGGCGACCTTGATCCTTTGGCAACGATTCTTGGCGAATGTGTTGGATGCGGTCGATGTGATAGTGCATGTCCAAAAGACTTCCCATTGCACAGCTTCATGGTAAAAGCTGGAGAAAAACAGTTGTGGGAAGAAAAATTCATGATGCGTAGTGGACGTGGTGCCATATCAGATATTGAAATCCGAAACGTTGGAGGTCCTATAGTACTAGGAGAAATTCCTGGAGTAGTCGCAATAGTCGGATGTTCAAACTATCCTGAAGGTGGCGAAGCAGTAGCTGAAATAGCAGAAGAATTCGCAAAACGCAATTTTATTGTCGTTCTTTCTGGATGCGCAGCAATGTCCGTTGCAACTGTAAAAGATGAAGAAGGAAAATCTCTCTACGAGAGATACCCTGGCGGCTTTGAGGCTGGAGGTATATTGAACGTTGGTTCATGTGTTTCTAACTCACACATTGCAGGTGCTGCAATCAAAATTGCAAGCATCTTCGCAAAAAGAAATCTCCGTGCAAATTACGAGGAAATCGCTGATTACATACACAACCGTGTTGGAGCAGTTGGACTTGCTTGGGGTGCTTACTCCCAGAAAGCAGCGGCAATTGCTTCAGGCTTCTGGAGACTTGGTGTACCTGTAGTTGTTGGTCCGCATGGATCTAAATACAGGCGTATGCTGTTGGGACGCGCAGATAACAAGGAAGACTGGTACGTTTATGATGCCCGAACAGGAGACAAAGTTTACGTGGGTCCAGCTCCAGAACACTTGTTCACGACTGCTGAATCAAAGGAAGAATGCATGGTATTGTTGATGAAGCTCTGTATGCGACCAAACGATACTACCAAAGGACGGAGCATGAAACTAACTCACTACATTGACCTACACAAACGCTACTTTGGAACTATGCCTGAAGATATTCACTTGTTTGTCAGAAACAAGATGGACATACCCATTACCATGAAAGACGAAATACTGAAAATCCTTGAAGAAAAGGAATGGAAGGAAACTAGAATTCCCGATCCGACTTTACTTAAAAGAATGATCAGGAAGAGGGGTTGATAAAAATGAGCATAAAAGTAGATCCTTGGCAAACAGCAGAAGTTGCAGGCCCTAAAAAGGCTAACGTTATCATGAAAGCAGAAGTAATCGCAGCAATGATTAAGCGAGCAAAACGCCCCATCCTTGTTATCGGTTACTTATCCACTAAAGCAGATAAAGAAACTGGAAAAATGCTTGATTATGCAATACGAATGAACAAAGCCTGTGGAATACCTGTTGTTGCAACCGCACACACAATAAAAGAACTAGTGAAACTCGGCTTTACTTCAGCAGTTCAGATGTCAGCGATGGATATTGGTAACCGGCTCAAAGATCCAGATTGGCAAGGCTTGGACGGAAAAGGTCCATACGATGTAGCATTGTTCATGGGTTGGCCTTATTACATGGAATATGTAATTCTGTCTGGGCTTAAGCACTTCTCCCAGAACCTTAAAACCATCAGCTTGAACCGGTATTACAACCCAAATGCAAGCTGGTCATTTCCAAACCTCAAAGTTGAGGAATGGACTCAAAGTTTTGAAACAATAATAAACAAGGTAGGAGGAAATTAAAAAAATGTCAATGTTTGATGACATCCCAGTGGATGTCGGAGTAATATACGAAGGAGAACGAATCCGAAAAGGCAACATGCAAATAGAACTCGGCGGTCCAAAACAACCAGCAAAATTCGAAATAGTTCGCGGCAAGAAAATGGACGAAGTCGAAGACGGAAAAATAAACATCATTGGTCCTGACCTCAAAGATTTACCTGAAGGTGGAAATGCACCTTTCGGTATCTTGATTGAGGTTGCCGGAGAAAAATTCGAAGAAGACCTTGAAGGTGTAACTGAAAGACGACTCCATGAATACCTTAACTATATTGAAGGTATCATGCACCTAAACCAACGCTATGACATCTGGATACGCGTCAGCAAAAAATCCTTCGAAAAAGGATTAAATTCCTTTACATATGTTGGGAAAGTTTTGATGAAACTCTTCAAGAGCGAATTGCCTTTCATCGAAAAAATCCAAATAACATTTGTAACTGACGCAGCCAAAGTCCAAGAGCTTCTTGACGAAGCTATGGAAGTTTACAACCACCGTGATGCAAAAGCCAGAGGAATGAAAGACTCAGAAGTCGACACATTCTACGGATGCACTTTGTGCCAATCCTTTGCACCAACCCACATGTGTGTAATTACCCCACA
>PIXT01000221.1 GCA_003096235.1 Candidatus Bathyarchaeum sp.
ACCGCGTTTATAACCTGACCAAAAAATACAACAAATCAGTGGTCGCCTGTGACGTAGGAGAAACAGAAATGGCAATATACATCCGTTCACGATTCGACAAACTAGGAATTCCCGCTTACTTATCACCCGAAGACGCCGCAAGAGCAATGGCTGCCCTTGTAAGGTACGGAACATATCTAAAGAAGTGTGGAAAATTCGACGAATACGTTGCGGAGTTCAACAGACGAAAAAACGCCCATGAAACCCGAAAGAAAAAATGGGCAAAAAAAGCTTAGACCTGTTCTTTGAGCCACTTGGCAACCTCTGTGAAGAGTTTGCTGGTGGACATGTCAAGCACAGGCACCACAATTCTTTCTTTTGTTTCAATTATGGGCTTGTATTGGGGCATCAAGGCGTAGCTGATGAATGCCCAGTAAACTTTCTTTTCTTCAATAAGTGCTTTTGCAGCAATTTCAGTTGAAGTAGGCAAGGGATAGTAAATGAAAAGAACCCCACTTGCCCAATAAAGGCCAGTTGTTTTTCCCCCAACTGCAATGTTTGCAAACCGTGCCAAGTCGTCAACGGTCTTGAAATGAGTTCGTTCCATTATAACAACTTCTTTAAAAGATTCTCCCCTGATTGTTGGACCATCCATACAAAATCACACAAGACAATTTCTAACAAGTCAACATAATAAAATTTGGGGAACAAAAGTTTCCGCTAAACTTTGCCTGAAAACAAAAACAATCACAAAGGAGCAGCTTTCGCCGGGATTTTTAGTCGTTTTTCGATTTCTCGAGCAAAAATTCTTGCAGCTTCGGACCGGTGCTTGTCTGTTATTACGAGTTTTGGTTTACACCTTTCCACGTATTCAAGCAGTTCATTGAAATCGGAGTGGTCACTTAAGGCAACAACGTACTTGTTTGTTCCAATTCTTCGGCACGGCTTTCTGAACTCCCAACCACTAGCATGAATCTGAAGCGAGTTGCCTTCAACCTTTTTTCTAGAATACGAATGATAAAACACCACTGAAGGCTCGTTCTGATTCAGCACACATTGTGCCTCATCACAATCAAAGTCAAGAAGCTTTTTGCCTAGCTTCATTCCGTGGCGTTCACACACTTTTGAAACGTTAAAAATTTTGTCTGGAACAACAAAAGGCACCTCAATTTTGGCATCGTAAAGCATGCGCATCATTTTCTGGAGTTTGCCATGATAACCAAAAACGTAAACTGGTCCCTGTTTTAGTCCCTGCTCCACCATGGAAATTAGCATTCCTTCTACCATCATGCTAAATGGCCTAACTCTTACGGGGTCGCCGTAGGTGGCTTCCATTACAAGTATGTCGGTTTCTACCATTGGCGTTTTGTAGTAACGAAAGTCGCTGGTATACAGCATCCTAGTTTGCTCTTTGTCTTCAACAAGAACCTGAGCAGTTCCCAAAATGTGATCAGCATAATGCAAAGTAAGGGTTTCATCCTCATAGGTTAGAGGTTCTCCATAGTCAAGAGTTTTCACAGGACCTCTAGCCAACCATTTAGGTCCTTTCAGGGCATCAATTAGGTCTTTTGTTGCAGGGGTCATAACTGAAAATTCGCAGTTTTTGAGGCTTTTTCCGAGCCCAACCATGTGGTCAGCGTGAGCATGAGTTACAACACGGATTGGCCGTTTTTCGTCGTAGGCGTCGCAGGCAACATGTTTTCCTAAAAGAACTGCACCAAGCTTGCTCACGTTAGCTTTCTTTTGGATGTGCGGCGCCTCAAACAAGTTCAGTTTCTCCGACTTTATGAAAATGTTTCCGAGAAACTATTAAACTGTTCTTGAAATTTTCCTGCTTAAAACTAAACTTTGGTTATGAAAAAATTAAGTTTTGAAAAAGTTGGTCAATTTGGAGTCTAGTCGTCTCTTGGACTGAGCATGCAGTCAACCATTCTTGGGCACATATAACAGGCCGCAGGAATAGGAACGTCCTTTTCTCGGTTAGCCAAGTATCCGAACTCTTCAGGGCAACCTTCTTGTTTAGCTTCTGATTTCGCAGACTCTTTGACTTCAAACTCTTCTTCTGATTCGTCTTCATCCTCTTCTTCGGGTTCGTCTTCTTGCTCTGTGTCTTCGTAATCCTCTTCCTCGTCGTCTTCTTCAGGTTCGTCTAATTCTTCAGTTTCGTCGTCGGCTTCTAGCTCTTCATCGTCCAGTTCGTCTTCTGCTTCATCGTAATGGTCATCTTCGTCTTCATCTGACATGTCTTCAGGCTCAACAATGGACACGGTTTCTGCTTCTTTGGTTTTCTCTTTTTTCGACCCGTTGTTGCTAGGAATCAAAGATTTGACACGTTCCAAGAAACTTGGAGTTGACTCAGGTTTCTCTTCAAAGGAATCCTCGTCAGGCAAAATATCTTCGAGCGCCTCTTCTTGATAATCTTCTTCAGTTTCGAAATCTTCAGCTTCAGAAAGGTCGTCTGCTTCCAATTCTTCTGATTCAGGTTCTTCGTCTAGGTCTGCCTCATGCTCGTGCTCGGCATCTAGCTCTGGCTCTTCGGGATAGTCTTCGGGTTGCAGTTTAGCAAAACAGTAAGGACATGCCTCGTACTGCTCTGGTGGCGTAACACAGAGTATAGTTAACAGCATAGGCTCTCTGATTTCCTTTCCACATTTTGGATTAGGACAGATAACCACAACGGATTCTTCAGTCAAGCGTACTGCATCCCAAACTTTCTATGAACATAGTTGCTTTGTTCAGAATATTTAGGCTTAATGAATCCGAAATCAATACACAGAATCTCCCCAAAACAAGTGCTGTTTGGTGTTTTGTTTCTGTTTTAGAGTTATTTCTATGAACGGAAAAACGGTTTTTGAGCCAACAAAGTCAAGTTTGCTAACTAAAACATACCTACTAAACTTAAATCAAGGGTAACCTACTTTTTTTAGGGCTTAAACGTCAATTAATCAAAAATCTCTGCAAGGTGAATTTACATGGTTTTGCGGGTTTTTAACACAATGAGCGGACAACTAGAAGAGTTCAAACCGATTAAAGAGAATCAGGTTAGCTTGTACGTTTGTGGACCTACAGTTTACGATTGGGCTCATCTAGGTCACGCCCGAACATACCTCGCCTTTGATGTTATTGTTCGGTGGCTTGAGTTCAAAGGTTACTCCGTTTTCTACGTTCAAAACATCACTGACGTTGGCCATTTGACCACAGACACCGCTGAGGACAAAATTTCCAAGCGTGCAATAGAACGAAAAGTTGAGCCCATGCAGCTTGTGGAGTTTTACATGCGCGAATACTTCAAGGACCTCGACGCGTTGGGTGTGAAACGACCCGACATTTCACCTAGAGCTACGGGTCATCTTCTTGAAATGATTGAAGCAATACAGGCTTTGATAAAGAAGGGATTTGCGTATGAAGTCAACGGAAACGTGTTCTTTGACGTTTCCAAACTTGACGATTACGGCAAACTTTCAAAAATCAAAGTTGACGAAATGCTTGAAGGCTCCAGGTTTGAGGTTCACCAAGACAAAAGAAACTCCCGAGATTTTGCCCTCTGGAAACGTGCAGCACCAGAAACGGTCTTGAAGTGGTGGAGCCCATGGGGCACTGGTTTTCCTGGCTGGCACATTGAGTGCGCTATTATGGGTCTGAAGTATCTTGGAGAGCGGTTTGACATTCATGGTGGGGCGCGGGATTTGATTTTTCCGCATCACGAGAACGAGATTGCTCAGAGCGAGTCGATAACGGGTAAGAAGCCCTTTGTTCAGTATTGGCTGCACACAGGTTTCTTGAAGATTAATGGTGAAAAGATGGCCAAGTCGCTGGGCAACTACATTACAGTTCGTGAAGCATTGGAGAAGTATTCTGCGGAGGCTATCCGCCTTTTTGTCATGTCTACCCATTATAGAAGTGAAATAGACTTCACTGACGATAGGTTAAAGGCTGCAGAAACTAGCTTAGGCAGGCTCTATAACAGTCTGGAGTCCCTTGAAGACGTAAAAAAGGCTGCAGTTGAACGTGAACCAAACGAGGCAGAACTGAAGTTCAAACAAAGTATAGAAAAGTTACATGCTGATTTTGTGAACGCAATGGATGAAGACTTTAACACACCACAGGCGTTGGCTGCCTTGTTTGAGATGTCAAAAGAGATTAACAAGTTTCTTGATGAGAACAAGCAAGTCAGCGCCGAGGTTTTGGAAACTGTTTTTGGTGGTTTCTCTGAACTGGGCATGGCTTTGGGTCTTTTCACGCAGGAGAAAACTAAGGATGTTGGCGAGAAGATTGCTAACGATTTGGTGCAGTTGTTGTTTGATTTGCGGGAAGAGCTCAGAAACAAGAAAGAGTATGGCTTGTCAGATGACATAAGAGCCAGAATGAAGGATTTGGGTTTGGTTATAGAAGATACGGCTGAGGGACCGAAGTGGAAGCTACCTTAAACTCGGTTTATGATACTGTTA
>PIXT01000222.1 GCA_003096235.1 Candidatus Bathyarchaeum sp.
CATTTGTTGCAATAAAATGTTGTGAATCGCATGCTTTTGGATTTCGGTCTGAACAGATTATATGATCCGCATTTCATGCATTTGGCGAACTTGGGTTTCTCACGTTTTTTCCCGTGTACAACATCGACTACCGATTCAAACATGTTGTAAACATACTTTTCGCCAGACTCGAAATCCAAAGCAGACTTCCCTCTCCTCGATTAACCCAAAAAGAGGGTGCATATAATTTAAGAAAAATTGCGTGTCTCGACATGTTTACGATTTGGATATATTTTTGTTCATAGATATTTTGTCGATGTTTTTTGGTTGACCGTTTGTTTTAGGGTTTCTTTAAAACTTGATACAGTTGCCCAAAACAGAAAGAAAGCGTCCTGAACAGGTCAATAAATGGGTATGTGACAACGCGGAAGAATTTTTTGTTTCGTAATGCTCTGCCTGCGTAGACTAACGCCAATATAACTAGTGGCAAGCCAGTGAATCCGAATAGCATCCAGAAGAAAAAGCTGGAACTTGACGTAAGAGTTAGAACCGTAAACGACCCCACTATCCCCAGCCAACTTATGAAACCAATTAGCGCCAAAAATGACCATCTGGAAACAGCATCCTTCAACCTTTTCCGTTTAAACACCAATCCGCTACCTTTGCCATACTGAAAGTTCTGCTTCAAAAACTCTCCAAGTGTTGCCCTGTGCTTGTGCCAGACCGAAACTTCGGGGTCTAACACCATCTTGTAACCTGCTTTGCAAACTCTGTCTGCAAACTCTACTTCATCAAAGCCATACTGAATTTCTTCGTCAAAGTATCCGACTTCCTTGGCTACGTTTCGTCTAAACGCCATGTTGCATCCTGCGGGATGGCGGAAGAACGGTTTCACCGTTTGGAGTTCTTCGCGTTTTGTGAAGAATGGCATTAGCCGCACTATGCTGTTGTCTGCATATTGTGAAACAAAATCGTCATCAAGAGCTTTTGCGCTTCCGCCTACACAGCTAACTTGTGGGTCCTTGAAGTTTTCGACGATTTTTGTTATCCAGTTGGGCGGCACTATGCAGTCCGAGTCAGTGAACGCAACGATTTCTCCGTTGCTGCGTTTTATCCCTATGTTTCTTGCGAGGTTTAGTCCTTTCCTGTTTTCAATAACTAGCTTTACAGGGTATTCTTTGACTATTTCCTGAGTTTTATCTGTGGAGTTTCCGTCAACTACAATTACGTCTACTTTGTTTCGGTCATAATCTAGTTTTTGTAGAGACTCTAGCAACGGCTGGATAGTTTGTTCTCCATTTCGTACAGGAACTATCACAGTAACTGAAGGGCAATTTTTGTGGTCATCCATTAGAATCGCTTCTATTATCCTCCGTAGAATTCACGGAAAACAATTTATTTTTTATGCCAAAAAAGGCTTAAGTTAGCCCAATATTGTATTGAAACAAGAAAACTTACTGGGGCTACACCAAACTTTGGTTCCCTGTGGTGAATAGTTATGTCAAAAAAGAGTGAAAGCTGCCCTTCTGTTTCGATTGTAATTGTAAACTTTAATGGAAGAGAACTCTTGAAGCAGTGTCTGCACACTCTTTTGAATACTGATTATCCAAACTATGAAATTGTTGTTGTTGATAACGCTTCTACAGACGGAAGTGTAGCTGCACTAGAAGCATCTTTTGGTTCAAATCCTAAAATAAGAATTGTTGATAACCGTGAAAATGTGGGGCATGCTGAAGGCTGCAACATCGGCGCAAGAATGACCAACGGGCAATACATTGTTTTTTTGGATAGTGACATACAATTCGAGCCAAAAAATTGGCTCTGGGAACTGGTTAACGTAATGGAGCAAGATGACGCCGTCGGATTAGCACAGGCTAAAATTGTGTTGGCAGAAGACAAGCACTGTTTAGACTATGTTTGTGTTGCTGTTGACGCTTTAGGAACATGGGCTGCGAATTATGGCTCCAAAGAAGAAAGGCTTAAAGAGAATTTCGAGATTTTGGCAGCATCTTCAGGTTGTTGCATTGTTCAAAGAAGTGTTTTTGACCAAGTTGGAGGCTTTGATGCTGACTATTTCATATATGATGACGATACTGACCTTTCTTTGCGCGCAAGGCTGCTGGGTTACAGGGTAATGTTTGTTCCATCTGCAATGGTGATTCATCGCGGCGGCATCCTGAGGGGCGTAAGCGGAATGATGCTTTATCATTCTTCCAAAAACAGATTGAATACGGTGCTCAAGAATTATGAGCTCAGGAACGTCTGGTGGAGATTTTCGGTTTTGACTTTTTTCACGTTTATGGTTTCTGCTGGTTTTTTTGCTGTAAAAAAACATGATGAGGCTAAAGCAACCCTAAGAGGCGTAATGTATCCCCTTATCGATTTGCGCAAAATATGGAAGAAGCGGCTCCTGTTTCAGTCCAAGAGGCGCGTAAAAGATTCTGAGCTTGTCAAAGGCGGTTTCATAAGAAACGACTTTCAGTCAACAATCCAAGATTTCAAGCTAAAACTGAAGTATATGCAGTAGCAGCTAACCTTTTGAAGCAGCAGAAAATGTTCAGGTTATTGGCTCTGGACGATTATGCCGTCCTCAAGTATGATTTGTCTTTCCGCGTAACTGGCGATGTCTTGCTCATGAGTAATAACTATAATTGTAGTTTTTGTTTCATCATGAAATTTTTTGAGTAAATCCATGACCTGCCTTCCAGTTGCAGAGTCCAAATCTCCAGTTGGTTCGTCAGCGAATATCACTGCAGGACGGTTAGTTAATGCGCGGGCAATGGCTACACGTTGCATTTGTCCTCCACTTAATGTGGCGGGATACTGTTTAGCTTGATTATCTAGTCCAACGCCTTTTAGGAGGCTTTCTATGCGCTCTTTGAGTTCTTTGGTTAATCCAGCTAAATCTGCTGGCAAGGTTATGTTCTCGCGTGTGCTGAAGTGCGGTAACAGGGCGTAACTTTGGAATATAAAACCCATCTCTGATAGTCTAGCTTTTGATTTTGCTGAATCATCCATTTTGTGTAGGTTTTCTGTGCGAAACATCACTACGCCATAGTCTGGGCTGTCTAGACCTGCCATGCAGTTTAGAAGTGTTGTTTTTCCTGCCCCAGAGTTTCCTCTGATTGCAACAAATTCTCCTTCTTTGATGTCAAGGTTTACGCCTCTGAGCGCGTAGACTGTTGTTCGTCCAAGATTGTAGTTCTTGGATAATCCTCTTACCGTGATGATGTTGTCCTTAGGCACGTTAGTTACTTCAACGTTTTGTGCATCAAAGATTTGTTTTTTAAACCCAAAATATGGAATGTCCGACCCAAAAAAGTCTGACCACATCTTCAGTAGCTCTGCTTCAACAAACAGGTCAGTGCTTAATTCCGCCATCGGCAACAGAGCATTTTTGAATGTAACCGCCGAATCTATTGTCTTAACTCCGTTTTTGTCTTCATCCAAATAGTCACGCAGGTGAATTTGGCACTGTTGCAGTTTGTTGTGAACCTCAAGAAGCAAAGTTTTTCCATACTCGATTTCTAAGGCTATCTCTGCAAGAGCTTTGTTAAATTCTGTTGAATCATTCTTGATATGATGTATGGCAAGCGAAACTCGTGGAACTTGGAATAAATCAAAAATTCTGGAGAGCAAGTTGTCTATATCCTGTAAGGCGCTAAGTTTTGCAGCTAAAATCCTAAAGAACAGCTCCAGCTTCTTTTGCAGTTTTGGATTTGTTGTTTTGTAGTGTGTTCCTGCAACTCCCTGTTTTAGTCGTTCAAGTACACCATCTAACTCTTTTAGGCGCGTGATTGTAGGCTTAACAAAGATTGCAAAAAAGTTTGCCATAAGCAGCTTGTCAACCAATTCCCGTACGTTTACTTGATTTTTGGTTGTTAAACCCACGAAAACTGGAGAATCAAATCCTGAAAGGAAAAAACGGTATTGCTGAGTCTCCACAAAATCCCATAACGCCACATAGCTTTTCAGCTGAATTTCATGGTAACTACTTGGCAACTCCTTTATTATCTTCTTTAACTGAGAATCAAAATGTTTCACCAGATTCGGGTCAACTTCTTTAATGAAATCTTTAACAATCTTTGATGTTTCACGCAGTTCCTGATCGTTTTTAAGATGCTGATGCAGTTTGGATTCGTTATCTGCGTAGTATTTGCTGAAACGCTTGTAAATGCTTCCAGACTCTATTTTGTCAATGACCTTCTGGTCTAACACTCCGTCTTTTTCTCCAGACAAAACTATGAACGAATTCAGTTCTTGACTGGACATGGCTCTACCTGATACATGCAGAATCTTTTTGCAGTCCGCAACCAGCTTCTTTTGTAACGATGCATTAGTTGACCGTAACGATTTATCTATCAATGCTGCCGCGTAAACTTTCATTGTGTTTGCTCCTTTGTAGTGAATGGTCCTTGTTCCACACTGGAAATTTTTCCATCCGTCATGTGAACAATATAGTCACATTGCTCTGCAATCCATCTGTTGTGAGTGACTAGCACAAGGGTTTGGCGGTTAAGTTTGTTGATTCGGCGAAACAGGTTCATGACATCAGCGCTTGTTGTAGAATCCAAATCGCCAGTAGGTTCATCGCCAAGAATAATCGCTGGCTCTGTGATAAGGGCACGCGCAACAGCAACTCGTTGTTGTTGACCACCTGAAAGCTCAGAAGGCAAATGATACAACCTGTCACCCATGCCTAACTCTCTTAGAATCATTTTCGCTTGTTCTCGAGCTACTCCTGCTTTCATTCCTTTTAGTAACAGAGGAGTTTCCACATTTTCTACAGCAGACAAAAATTGGAATAAATTGAATAGCTGGAAAATGAAGCCGATTTTATCTCTTCGAAATGCAGTCATTTTGCCATCTGAAAGCGTAGCCGTGTCTATGTTGTCGATAACAATTGTTCCCTCTGAGCGGCGGTCCAGATGCCCAATCATATTCAAAAGAGTTGTTTTTCCACATCCAGACGCTCCCATAATCGCCATCATGTCCCCTTTTTTAACCGTGAGATCTAACCCTCGGATTGCGTGAACCTCATTTGATTTCCCTTCAGAATAGCGCTTATGTAACCCAGAAATAACCAAAATTGGTTCTTCATTTTGTGTAACTGAAGATTCTTTTTGTTTAGTTGTTGTTGACATTGTTTTTGTTCTCCTATCCTACATACCTCAAAGCTTCTGCGGGCGGAATTCTTGACGCAAACCATCCCGGAATTGCCCCAGCAGCTAAAGCAATCAATGTGATGAAACCCAAATACACTCCAAGATCATTCCAAGGAATTATCAGAGTAGCGTTTTGCATGTTTGCAAACCCAACACTGATTACAACCCCATTAATGATTCCAATAACCAAACCGATTATGCCTAGCACAACCAGTTCCAAAAGTACTGACAGCATTACTTGGCTTCTTGGAAAGCCGATTGCCCGCATCATTCCAATTTCCCGTTTTCTTTCTGAAACATTACGAACTGAGATTACTGCCATACCTACAGCTCCGATTGCAAGACCAAACGTGACGTATATCTGCAAAAAGGAGACTACCCGCTCAGTCATCTCCAGTGTAGATTCTACTTTTGAATAAAGCACTGTTGCGCTTCCAACATAGAATTCGTCACCCGCTAAGAGCCTGTATCCTTCATCGTTTGTGTTAGTGAATTCTTCGATGGCTTGGGCAATTTCCTCAAGTTCTGGAGCATCTATGTCATATGAGGTTTTGATCAGGAAATAGTCGTATTGATCGGGGGCTCTGGATATGGAAGTTTTGCCGTCTGCTTCTGCTAAGAAATTGGTTTGGTTTGCCCAATATTCTGTAAGGTATATTTTTCCTAACAGGTCGACATAATCAAAGTCCCCTTCTGATAATAGGCTGCTAATGCTAAAGGATGATAACGGAAATCCTCCAGCACGTTCAGAATCTAATCGTCCTGCTACTGTGAATGCTTGATACACGGGCACTCCATACTCGGACATGTTCATTGGTATCCAAATTTGCAACCCTAACGGCAAAATGAAAGAGTCCGTGAAAACAACAGGGTTTTTGATAACTGTGCCGTTTTCATCTCGTAATACAGCAACACCCTCCAGTTCATTACCGCCATATCCCTCCAAACTTGAAAGATCTACATCGCCTAACTCACGGTCCTCCGAAAGCAACGCATCCAATGAAACATTATAGGCTGCCATCGTGTAAGAGGAATCAAAGAACATGTCCCATGCCTGCTTGGACATTTCTAGCAGTTCTTCATCGCTTACATCCGAGTCAGATGGTTGGGCAATGCCGTCCGGGAAGCTGCTTAGATAAAAGTCGTAGCGCCAATCCGAGTCCGATGCATCGGTTGCGTTTCCGCGTATCTGTTCAGAGGTTATTTCTCCGTATCCGAGAGGCAGCAAATCTGTTTGGGAGTCAAATTCCAAAGAGAGCGGATCATTTACGGCTACAAATTTCATGTAATCTGTAGTTGTGCTGTATGTCTTGAACGCAATCACATCTGTTATGTGGCTGTTCAATGTGTACAATTTTTCTACGTATGATGTATTCGCTATCTGTGCCTCTGCTTTGTTTAGAGATACAATAATGTCTATTCCTCTAGAGTTGTCTTCGGTTTCCATGACTGAACTTAGATTTGTAGGCACCAACGTAGCAACAGTCACATTCAAAGTCATTATCACCGCAAAGATTGCAAATGTTAAGGTTGAACGCGATTTATGGGATGAAATTAGTGCCGGAGCTATTTGCCCTACCCCTTTTAGTCCCCTGATTTTGACAAGCAGGTTCCTTAGACCGTTCATTACTGGGGGCAGATTTACAGCCACAATCAAAATTGAGCCGACAAGAATTTCTGTTACGCCTATAATCAAAATATCTGTTGCTAAACCAGAAATGTCTGGTATCCATTCACCCATGGCTACAGCAAACAGAAAAACAGGTGCCGCCCAGAGCGCAACCGCTGTGATGTTTAACGCCTTTACTCGGCTAATGAAACGCGAAAGCACAATACCTGTTCCTGAAAACAGTAGTCCTGCTCCAAGCAGAATGTTTCTCCATTCGTCTAATGTGTTCCAGCCTTCGCTAACCCATATTGTTTGGTAAGTTTTGTCAAAGACGCCATTAAATAGTAAAACAAAAACTCCAGCTATGATTGCCAGTATTCCTAATAGTGCCAAGTTTCGGCCAGATTTTTCTTCAAACGAACTTTTGATTCCTCGGAGCGCATCTACAATGTTAACTCGGGATGCTCTTAGTGCAGGTAGTATGCCTGTTATGATGCCTAATGCTACTCCGATTATTACTGACAAGATTACAACTTGTTGAGAGACAACTGGTTGGACACTAAGTTTTCCTGTGTTAAACAAGTCTACAAGATAAAGTGCGACCGCTTGACCGAAAGCTAAGCCTCCGATTAAGCCGAATATTCCTCCTAGGATTCCTTGGAACACGTTTTCGATTAGTATAGATTGGACGATTCCTCGACGGTTTTCTCCAACGGCTCGTAGGACTCCTGTTTGGAATTCTCGGTCTTCTACGCTCATGAGTTGAACGTTGGTGATGAGTAAGATGCCTGTTACCATGACAAGTAGACCCAGCGCCGCTAACATGGTGGAGAGCAATGTCATCACTATTTCGGCAACGCTGAAGAATGTTAATCGGTTCGATTCTATACTGTACACGTTTTCGGGGCTGGCTGCTTCAAACAAGTCTACTTGTTCTTGGAGATAGTTTTCATCTATTTCTGTGGTGAAATGGTCAGTTTTTAGGGCTATCAAAAAGGAGCTTATGGCGTCTGTTTCACGTGTTACATCTTGTAGGCTTCTCCATTGCTGAAGATACTCCAGAGCCATAACCATTTTGTATTTAGACCCTATTCCTGGGCGGCTTGAGTCAAAAATGCCAACAACAGTCAATTCTACACGTTTGATGGAGTATGTTGGCGTGGCAATAACTGCTCCAGTTGTCGGATCAATGTTGACTGTTACTGTGAGGTTCGTAAATTCTGTAGTCACATAAATTGGGAGCTCAACATCTTTGTCTAAACCCAAGTTTTCTGCTAGCTTGCTTGACAACAAGATGGTTGTGTTATCTGTTAACTCCTCGCTGATGTCCATTTGGTCTCCAGTTTTCCAGTCATAAAACGAGCCAAAAGCTTCTGGAAAATTGGTGGAAATTCCTGATATTTTAATTGAGGAATCGAATTGTGACCCAAGCATTATGGGCACATCCATGGTTAGTTCAGGCATTATTCCCACTGCATCGGGAACCAAAGCGCTGATGTTTGTTGCTTCGGCTGCTTTTAGGTAGCCGCCTGTGGTGGCGTTTACTACGCTGAAGTCGACTTCTCCTTCGCTTTGAAGTAGGCTTGTGAGAAACGCGTTTTGTAGAGTGTCTGTTGTGATTTGGATGCCAACAAGCAACGTAACTCCCAGAGTTACTGCAAGAATGGCGCTCAGATTCTTTGTTTTTCTTCTCCACAAAGACCGTTTCGCTATCATAAAACTAGATTTTAAACCCATAGACTACTCAGCTCATAGTTTTTTTGTTTGATTTGAAGATTTAGGGCTCTGTTTTTCTTCACGGATTCTTTGCAGTATAGCTTCAAGTTCATCTGCGCACCTGTTCAAACTTTCTTTGATTTTCTTTGAGTCCTGCTCAGTTAGCTGATAGCTTTTTTCGGCTCGTAGGTCTAGGAGAGTCATAACAACTCTTTTGGCAGGTTCTCGTGTTCCTGAAAGAATTTTTTCGTCATTTGGATCAAACTGGAATCCGCTGATGAGAAGTGGTACAAGAAATTCCAGTTTATTGATCATTTTTTGTCCAACGTTTATTTGTGTTTCGAAGAGTTTTTTTCCTTTAGCTGTAAGTGTGTATCGTTTTATTCCTGCTTCTTCGCTGGGTGACTCTGTGGTGTAGCCTGTGTCCTGTAGCCGAGCTAGAAGTGGGTAAACTGAGCCTGAGCTTGGTTTCCATCTTCCACCTGTTTCTTTCTCGATTACTTCTACGATTTCTGAGCCAGACATTGGCTTTTTTGTTACCATGTTTAGAACGAGGAAACGGAGAAGCCCTCTGGGGACGCCTCCTGTTCGTTTTGCCCACCTATCGGTCAATATATCACCAGCGATATCACTAAAGACATCACAAGCGACATATAACCGTTATGAATTTAGTCTCAATAGTCACAATTAGTATCAATATAATTAGCTAGCTTCTCATGATGAAACCTGTTTCTATTTGAACTCAGTATGTTCAGGGTTTTGTAAACAGTTTTAAGTCAAATGTAGACAAGAATTAATTGCTAACGCAGAAAAGAAAACCTATAAGTATGAACAACTTTTAGGTGGTTGCCTTAGAAGGTTAACAGAATGGTAGTGTCAGAACAAGTAGCAGATGAAAAGAAATTTGTCGGTGCTGACTTTGAAAAATGTACTGGTTGCAGAGTATGTGAACTTGTTTGTGCATTAGAAAATGAGAAAACTTTTGACCCAAAGCTTTCCAGAATCAAAGTTTTACGTTTGCATCAGCTTGTTAACATGCCCGTGTCTTGTAAGCTCTGTGAGGATGCTCCGTGTGTTCGTTCGTGTCCTCGGGATGCTTTGACCAAGTCTGAAGAAACAGGTATAATTATGGTTGATGATGCAAAATGTGACCTTTGTGGCTGGTGTCTTGAAAGCTGCAAGCACGGTGCCATATTTTTGAATCAGGACAAAAAGACGGTTATGATTTGTAACCTGTGTGAGGGCACTCCTCAGTGTGTTGAATGGTGTCCTGAAAATGCTTTGAGTCTGATGACCCAAAAAGAGTTTGACCAGAAAGCAAGAAAAGCTACAGTTAACAAGTTGATTCCAGACACATGGAGATGAGCAAAATGGTTCTAAAGAAACTTGAAGAATTAGGCTACAAACCCAAGAAATGCATCGAAACAGAAGAAAAAAGCAACGAGACCGCTGACATACTAAAGAACATTAAGAGCAGCGAGGCAAAACAGAAGATTTTGAATCTACTGCTTGAGGCGCTCTCTGAGACTGACCCCCGAGAAATCCTCATCTACGGCATGTACGTCAAAAAGACATTCAGCCCCATCATACGCGCCAAACAAAAAGACCACATAGAAAAAACCATGGAAATGCTAACAGACGCCATAGGCAAAAAATAGCATCGAAAACTTGAGTCACCATATCTTTATTTCTAAACCTTTTTTCGGTTACTGCTTTTTACCTGCAAAATCTAATGTAATAGTGCATCATCCACGTGGCAGAACATATGCCCACATTTGGGCTTATGGTCTGATGTGTCCTCTGCCTAGTATGAAGAATTTTGTTGTTGTTAGCTGCTGTGCGCTCATTGGTCCTCTTGCATGCAGTTTCTGGGTGCTAATTCCGATTTCTGCACCTAAACCGAACTGGTTGCCGTCCGTGAATCGTGTAGAAGCGTTCCAGTAAACTGCTGCTGCGTCTACTTCATTGATGAACTTTAGTGCCTTATTAAAGTCTGCTGTCAGTATCGATTCTGAGTGTTTGGTGCCATACTTGTTGATTTGGGCTATCGCCTCGTCTATGTTGTCAACTATCTTTATGGCTATAATAAGGTCCAGATATTCTGTTCCCCAGTCCTCTTCAATGGCTGGCTTAAGGTTCGGAAGCAGCTGCATAGTCTTTTCGCATGCTCTGATTTCCACTCCTTTGAGGTTAAGCGCAGAAACCACTTTTGGCAAAAACTGTTTCGCAACACTCTTGTGCACTATCAGTTTTTCTGCAGCATTGCATGTTCCGGGTCTTTGACATTTAGCGTTGATTACTATGTCTATTGCCCTTGTTAGGTCAGCGTCTTCTTCAACGTAGATGTGACAGTTTCCTGTTCCGGTCTCAATAACTGGAACTGTAGATTTTTGCACTACGGTTTTGATCAGATTTGCTCCTCCACGCGGAATAAGCACATCAATGTATTCCCGCATGGTCATCAGCTTCTCAGCGTAGGTTCGTTCGGTTAATGGAACAACCTGAATAACATCCTTGGTTAAGCCTGTCTCTTCCAGTGCAGAGCGTAACGCGTTTCCTATTGCCATGTTCGAGTTTATGGCATCCGAGCCGCCTCTTAGAATTATGGCGTTTCCCGATTTTATGCATAGCCCAGATGCTTCTGATGTAACGTCGGGTCTGGACTCGTAAATTATTCCGATTACTCCAAGCGGCACACGAAGTTGACCAATAATTAATCCGTTAGGACGTGTCCACGTTTTCACAATTTCTCCTACCGCGTCTGGCAATTCTGACACTTCCCGCAGGTTAGCTGCCATACTGCTTACCCGTTTTTTGTCCAAAATCAGCCTATCAATCAGAGCCTCTTTCACTCCTTTAGCTCTGGCAGCTTCAACATCTTTTTGGTTTGCCTCCAAAATCTGTGTGCAGCATCTTTCAAGTGAATCCGCCATGCTGCATAATGCCTTGTTTCTTTGTTCCGCGGAAGCTTTAGCTAGCTGCGCTGAGGCAGCTTTTGCTTTTTGACAAATCTCTAAAATCATGTTTTTTCACTTCTTGATGCATATGTTTTTTCGGGCAACAACCTCTTTACGGCGTATGTACCCCAGAGCCTTTTTGATTTGGTTTGTTTTTAAGCCTTTAATGATGTTGATTTCGCCGCTGTTATAGTTTGGATTTGCTTTCGCAAACTCGACGCCATTTTCGTCTGTTAGGCTAATTACGTCTCCCTCATTGAAGGTGCCAGTGATTTTAAGCACGCCCACCGGAAGAAGGCTCGCTCCGTCTAGAATTGCCTTTTTAGCGCCTTGGTTTACGAAGATTTGTCCTTTCACGGAAGCGCCGTAGGCTATCCATCGTTTCATTGATGGCAGTCGTTCTTGGGGTTTGAAGAGTGTTCCTATGTGTTTTCCTGCAAGAATGTCTGTAATAGCGTTTTGTTTGTGGCTGTTAGCTATTATCAGAGGCACGCCGCTGGATGTGGCGATTTCTGCGGCTTTGAGTTTTGTTTTCATGCCTCCTCTGCCTAGTCGGCTTTTTCCTTCTATTTCGCATTTGATTTCGGGGGTGATTTGTTCAACTGTTTTGATGAGTTTTGCGTCCCGTTTTTTTGGGTTCATTGTGTATAATCCGTCTACGTTAGATAGGATTATGACCAATGTTGCTTCTAGGGCGTTGGCTACAAGAACAGATAGGATGTCGTTGTCGCTGAAGTTCACTGCGTAGCCTTTTGTTACAGGTATTAACTCGTCTGTTGAGGTTGCGTCGTTCTCGTTTATGATTGGAACAATTCCTAGCTGAAGAGCCATTTCCAGCACATCGCAGATGTGAAGGTAGGCTGCTCGGTTAGACAGATCTTCTGCGGTAAGCAGGATTTGGGCAACCTTTAGTCCATGCTTGGCAAAGAGTTCGCGGTATGTGGACATGATTATGCTCTGTCCGGCGGCTGCTGAGACCTGCTGAAACACTATGTCATTGGGTTTTGGGGGAATTTTAAGTTCGGCTATGCCTGCGGCTACGGCTCCAGACGTTACAAAAACTATTTTGTTTCCCTGTTTTATTGCCGTGGCTATCTGATCAACCAGTCGACGCATCAATTCCACATCAAGGGAGCCATCGCTTTTGGTTAAACTTCCAGTTCCAACCTTAACCACGATCAATTTCGAAGACATGCCCGTTCTTCTTTTCTTAAAGTTGGATTTCTCCTATAAGCCTTGTCAAACTGGCGATTTGTGGTTGCTGGAAAAAGTTTTAACCTAAAACGAGGATATAATCTATAGGGATTCTTTTTGGCTATTCCTAAGGGTTGTTTGCCGTCACAGGCGGTTCCGGAGAAACTTAAACAGTGGCTTGAAGCAGAAGATTTTAGTTATGTGCAGCTTATCGGTGAGCTTGCAAAAAATACGCTGTTTAGTTATCATGTTACTTTGCCGTTTGAAACAGAAATAACTGTGTTTCAGCCATCAAGCAAGATGGATTCAATAATTGTGTCTGCGGTTTTGCTTTTGTCGGCAGGTCAGGTCAAAGAGTTGAGGCAAAAATCTAAGAAGGAGCAAGAAGAGTTTTTTTCTGATTTGTGTTTCAAGTTGGCTCCTTTGGATGTAGAGCTTACCCTTGAAGGCGGAGAAGTCTACAGAAGCATTGTGCTTAATCATCAGATATACTACGATGCTTTAACCAAAGACCGTTTCTTCAAGGCAATTTCAATAATAGACAAAGCACAAAGTCTAGCAAGATGGATAACAAAACATTCCCTCTGATCTGTTATCGTTCTTGTTTGCACATTTTTCAGAAAAGCCTGTTTCAACAATGTGCGTTATTAACGTACACTAATATGTGTGAACTTTGGGCAACACACTTTTGTGGTGCTTGAACTTTCAGAAAAAACCTAGATTTCAACAATGAACCTCTATTAGCATACTAATATGCGTAACGTTCGTGTGAATAACTTAGTGTTGTTTGGATTTTTACGATTTGATTTTTTGTGTATTTTCTACACAGCAGCAACGTCTTTTCCATTGTCCACTTCTTTCACAATCTCTTTTTTGAGGTCGCACCTATCCTCTTTTGCGTGACCTTTTTCGCGGTAGAAAATCAATTCGCCACAGTAAGGGCATTTTTGCAACATCTATCTTTCAGCGTCCAATAGTACAGAGTGCTGACTGTTGTATTAACTGTTTGCTAAGTTGGAGAAGCATGTGTACTCAAACACAAGGATGACCCAGATTATTGTCGAGATAGTTTTGAAAATTATTTGGATAGACATGGACACGTTCGCTGGATAGAGACTTCAAATTGGCGAAGGAAAGCAAGGGCAAGTTCTGAAAGAGTAACAATCAGCGTTGATGATTACTCACAGATGAACTTAGCAAAAACTAGCTCAAGAAACAGCAGGAGGGGACATAATTGAAAGCTATTTCCCCTCCAATTAAAGCTGGTTCAAAATGCAAATTTTTGCGTTGCTCCAAATGCTTTGAGTATATCTGGATAGTCTTGGAAAATGGATTATCCAGAACCTACAAACCCTACACATACTATTTCGGGAAACCATTGTGTTTAGAATGTTATAGAAAAGGAAAATGAATAACTTACCGCCATTCTAACAAGTTGTTTAAGC
>PIXT01000223.1 GCA_003096235.1 Candidatus Bathyarchaeum sp.
AACCAGCCCCTAAACGAGGCTGATGGAGATGCTGTAGACGTCTACCCTTATGGTGGGCATCATTTAGCCTACTAAGCGTACAGACACCGGATTGTCGCAGGTTCAAATCCCGCCCTCCCGACCACAATCATGATTTTTAGTCAAGAAAGTTTGACAAAAATCCTTTTACATTATACTCTGAATAAAACCAAATGTTATGCTGTTTAACACTAAAAAAACAAAAACGACTATTGTTTTGTTACTTAGTTTTTCTGTGCCTTTTTTCCTTGTTTTTTCAGCAAACGCGATAGACGAGGGTTCTTGGGTGACTAAAGCTCCAATGCCTTCACAACTTGGAGGTTCTGTGAGGGCGGGTGTTGTGAACGGAAAAATATACGTTATGGGAAACTCGGTTAATTTTGAGTATGATCCCTCTATGGATGTTTGGGTTGAAAAAACGTCCATGCCCACTTCTCGAGATTCTTTTGGATTAGCTTTTTATCAAAATAAAATATACGTAATAGGTGGAAGTCAGTGGACTCAGGAAGATGGAGTTATCTATTTTTGTACAAATGAAGTTTATGATCCCTTAACTAACACTTGGGAAAACAAAGAGCCTATGCCCACAAACCGAACAGGATTATGGGGATCAACAAATGCCGTTAACGGTAAAATCCATATTATAGTTGACGACATTCACGACATCTACACCATAGCAACTGATTCTTGGACAACTGGAACGCCCATGCCAATTCCTCAGGCTTCTAGTAGGTTTTCTTCAACAGTTTTTGAAAATAAAATTTACATTTTAGGTACAGATGCAACTCAGGTATATGACTCAGAGAGTGAAACATGGAGTCTGGGAGCTATCTCTCCTATTGGGGCCTATCAAACCAGTGCATGTGCAACAACTGGTGTTATGGCTTTGAAAAGAATTTACCTTTTTGGTGGAGAAGAAATTTTGTTTCAAAGTACAAACATCACTCAAGTTTATGACCCAATAAATGACACTTGGACGCTTGGAGCGCCCATGTTGACAGCTCGTACTGGACCGGATTGTGCTGTTGTAAATGATGCTATATATGTACTGGGAGGCATGTCTGGAAGGCTTGCATATGAACTCGTAAATGAACAATATCTTCCAATTGGTTACATTCCAGAGTTTCCGTCGTGGGTCACAATTCTTCCCCTGCTCATTACCGTAATTGTGATATTAATAATCTACAAACAGAGGCTGCACGCCATCTCAAGTGCATAATTATTTGAATTGTTTGATACGGTGATTAATTATTAACCAATTTTTCTTAGACGGTTAAGGGCAACTCAATCGGTAATCTAAAAGACCTAATGCATAATAAATAAATTTTCTAGAATTTGAATTTTTTTACATATTCATTTAAATAAAAACTATATTTGATAAACAATTATTTGTTTATTGGGGGCATTAAAATGGAATTTTTAGAGTCTAATCTTGAGCTTCAATCTCCAATCAAACATATATTGTCAAAAATGACTAAAGCCGAAGCTTACTGCTTCGGAGGTGCGTCACCACCTAGCCCTAAACGAAGGGCAGAAAGAGATCGCACGGAGACCAAAAGCCGTGCAGAAAATAATTTATAAAAAGGAGATGAAAAAAATTACTAAAAGCAAACCAATGTTCGTAACTCTCTTACTTGTATTTCTTTTAATTTTTAGCACACAAGCATTTCTGTTACCCTCAGTTCATGCAGCAGAACGTAATTTTCAAGAAAACACATCATCATTCCTGAGTGAGGTGGTTGGCCTCAAAACAGAACGATACACCATTAGCCAAAGCAAACAACAAGACCTTCAACGTTTTGATAATCTACAAACCGAAACATCAGCGTATTTAGCTTCTGAAGAAGGCAGTTTTCGTGTAACCAGTTCTTATGTAAAAGACACCTTGCAGCTGGTTTATCTAAGTGAGTTGGAAGGAAAACAATCACTAAAACAGTCAACCGCCAACACGGTTGAGAATGCTAAGGGCTTACTGAAAAGATACCAAAACTATACTGACAACTCTTTCTACAGTAAGATTGCGTCAATGCTAGACGATGTTGATGCAAACACGGATATGATAAATTATGCAGGAGATGTGAAACTTGAAGTAAAAGGTTCTGGACAAAACAGGGTCAGCTACCTGTGGACCTACGTTGACGAGAACGGAGTTTTAGCTGAAAGGAAAAACATAGCAATAGTATATGAAAATGGATTGTTTAAAGGGTTCTTTAACAATTGGCCTCTTTACACGATAGTTGATACTCCTAAAATTTCCAAAGAAGAAGCTACTGCAATTGCAGTAGAAGCTTCAAAAATCTATTCATATCCAGTAATTGCTGAAAACGGCACTGAAATAATGGTTTCTGGTTTCAAAATTGCCCCAGAGTCGTTGAGTCGCGCGAAGCTGGTTTATCTTAATTCTAAAGATGAAGATTTTGCTCGTGGAGGTGACACTTTCAATTTGTATCCTGCATGGTTTATTCCGTTAGGCTTTGATGAATTCTATCTCGGAGGTGTAAGCGGAATGACTGTGATACTCTGGGCTGACACTGGCGAGGTTTGTAGTATGAATCGAGCAGTTACTGATAATAGACCCATAGTTCCTGACGCTGTAGCGATAGAATCCGAAAAAGTGGAGGCTATTCAGGTTGATAGTCAGCAATCAACTATGTCTCCTATTATTGCCTTGATTGTAGCGGCATTTGGTATTGTTTCCCTAGCCGCCAGTTATAGAGCAAAGCTGGTCAGTAAGCGTTTATCTTCTAAGTATTGGACCGTTATGCTGTGTACAGCAATTCTGTTTAGCCTGATGATTCCCACTGCAATTGTTAATGCTGCAATTCTAACGGGTAGATCTCGGGTTTATTCAAGCACCGACTCCCCAACAGGTTACAATAATACTGCTGCCGATTTAGCGGAGAAGGCTGCAATGGAATACATATGCGATTACGTAGAAAGTGCCTCTGTTGATGCTGGATACATTACTACAAATCTGTGTGGATCAGGAACAACAGCCACCAATGTAATAAGTCAAGCTGGATCTGATGAGGATTATTATATGAACACAATGGTATGGCATGCAGGGCATTTTGCCGAAAGTAACAATGCATATCAAGATAATAACGGGGATACAATACACTGGCAGGATTTATACGCTGAAACAAGTTTAGGCAGACATTTCTTTACTTTCTTATGGGTATGCGTTCAAGCAGAAAACGTGACCACGGGCACGCCGGTGGGTTGGACTCACAGAGATGATACTCCTGGTCATGAATATATGCACGAGGATGGCTTCGATAATTCTGATGGAAGTGGTCAATGTTACATAAGTTTCCATGGTTATTCACCAATGCTAAGCAACCATTATCAAGTTGAGGGGTGGAACTCAACATTTTATACCTTTAGCGAAGATACAAGCGACATGGGTCCATGTAAGTGGTTCGTTAACTTCTTCTATTACTATGCATTAGACCAGAATCACACAGTACATGCGGCTCTCGACTTGGCATCACAAGCTTACTTTGGAGTGCCCTTAGACAGCACAGTCCTCTACGAATCTGGGTATGATTGTTGGTGGCCAGGCGGTAATTGGAACCCACCTGTTGAGTGGCTCAGTGAACCAGGGTTTTATCCCGAAGACTATTTGGAACATCTTCCTCCAGAGACAACAAAGAATAAGATGATGATTTTTGGCGACAGTTACATAAAGTTACACCAGCCGATGTTAACGCTATCTGCTCCAGGTGTACCTCCGCCAACCTTCTATATTGATGGCCAATCACACTCTTTAGGCAGTTGTAGGCTCCTTTCTGGCATCCACACGGTTGATGTTAGCGACGTTCCAGGGTACACTTTTTCCCACTTGAGTTTCAAAAGCACTAATTACGGCCGTCCAGCAACAATGCAAATCGCTTCTGACGGGGAGCTTACTGCTCACTATACTCCACAGCAAACGTACTATACTTTGTCGATTTCGTCTAGTGGTTCAGGTTACACAAGTCCTTCTGGTAGTCCGCAATACCAAAGTGGTACGTATGCCACTGTATATGCTAATCCAAGTCAAGGCTGGACCTTTGACCACTGGGTTTTAGATGGCCAAAATGCGGGAAGTAGTTCACCAATAAACGTTTACATGAACACTAACCACAATCTACAAGCAGTCTTTGTTGAAGATCAACCACCGCCATCATACTATGTAACCGTTGAAGCTTGGGGATACTATCCGCCATGGACGCTCATGTATCAAGGAGGCCAATACATGCAAGCAGGGCCTCAACAGTTCTCGGCACCGCCAGCATATGGTGGATTACCATTTTATGCATGGTATCACGACGGCAACTATTACTACGATTTAACAATTTGGGTATCCATTTACTCTGACACGTATCTCGCTGCACTCTATAGTTACTAAAATACAAAACAAAAAAACACCAATTCCCTCTTTTTTCTATACAACTAAACAAAAATTTTTATAAAAAAGATTGACAAACCAGACGCCGGATTGTCGCAGGTTCAAA
>PIXT01000224.1 GCA_003096235.1 Candidatus Bathyarchaeum sp.
CAGGTAACCGTCTGCTGCTGCTCCTGGGTTCGCTGGGCTTCCGAACTTCCAGATACCTTCGCCAGTGTAGGCGTCGATACAGTGGAGGCTCCATCCTCTAGTGTAAGGTGCAGTGGCTGTGTGTTCGCTGTTTCGGGTGAAGACTTTTCCGTCAGCAACAATGCCGTTTCCGTTAAAGGAGTAGGCTTCTTGTCCGTCAGTGCCTGTGTAGGTTGTTTCGAACTTGACTGCAGGGTCGTTATAGTGCCATGCTAAGGCTCCAGTGTGAAGGCTGTATGCTTGTACTCCGTCGTATGACCAGAAGTATGCGATTCCGTAGGCTGCTGCTTCGTCGTAGCCCCAGAATCCACCGAACGGATAGGAGTTTTCGTCGTAAGTCCAGAGGATGTCGCCTGTTTCCATGTCAAGGCCTACAACTTCGCCTTGGTTAAAGCAGATAACTGCAACACCTTCGTCTGCAACTGTTGTTCGTGGACTGTAAGGAGCGTTATCGAAGTAGCGTTCCCATAGGACTTGGCCGGTAGTTAGGCTTACACCTACTGCCTGTCCGCCCCAAACTGCGTTATCGAAGAATCGTCTAGTAACAACTGTGATGCCACAATCCAAGTCTGCTGTGCCCAATCTGCCATACCAGTTCCATTTACTGGCTTCTGGGTAGGCTGAGCCTCTGAAGCTTGGACATAGCCTGTAGCTGATGTTACTAATTAGTCGGTCTTCGAAGTTTCGATCGTTACTGATAACTGTCCAGTTATACAAGTATGTTGGATATCCGTTGTCTTGTATGCTTGTTTTGTTCCAGAAGTGAGACATCATATATGGGTCAACTACGCTGTCGCTGGAATCTCGAACACTAATGAACCAACCGTTTCGGTAGGCTAGGATTCGACCAGGACCACCATTGTCAGTTAAGTCATATGTGCTCACTGCGCCGCTGTATGGATTAATCTTGTATAGTTCAGTTGGGTTGCTTGTTGAATCTACTGAGATAAGGGTGGCTGTAATTGGACGGGCTGCACCTGCACCAGGTACTGCAGTGTCTGCTGGCTTGTCGTAAGCGATCCATGTTGGTGTTACACCGCCTTCAGAAACAGGTATTTCATAGTAGATTTCACCTGTTCTCAGGTCATAGCATGCTGCAACACTTCCGACTCCAGGAACTGTGTAAGTTTCATAGCATCTTCCCATGAAGATTACATCAGGAGTGCCAACACTGCCTAAGTCGCCGTATACTCCAGCTTCACCACCTACGATACCTGCCACATCAGATTGCTTTTTCCATACAATGTGGGATGTGTTTGGTGCTGTTACATATGGACCATAGTAGTCTGCGTCACCGCTGTATTCAGAATTGGTTTCCTGCATATCCCATGGATAGTTACCTGCAATTGCTGCCCATTCTCGGTGCTCCATGCTTATTGGGCGGTCCCAATAATCTGTTGGCAACTGATAAAGAGGCCAAGAATAGTAAAAGTCGTCTGTTACTGTTAGAGTTTGTTCTGGGCTTTCATCAGGAGTGTAGTAATCTGAATCGTACCACATTGAACCACCGAATTCGGTTTCAGAGTATATACCATCATTGTACCAGCCTGCTGGGTTGTATTGACCTTGGAAGAAGAATTGAAGTTTCCATTCTCCTACTTGGTCAGCGAGGTAAGGGAACCAAGCAGTTCCATCCGCTACATATGAGTCAATTAAGACTTCACTTGATGAACCATCAGGTTTTGTGATTACAACTTTGTAGTCTTTCATGAAACGTTCTGCACTTGGCGGTGGCGTAATCCACAAGTTAATCGTGAAAATTTGGTTAACGCCAATGGGGTTGGGTGTGAAAGCTAGGCGTGCTTCAATGTTGGCGTATGTGTAGTCAATGTCTACGCCGTTTGGCGCAGGTCCAACTATGCTACCAGACATACCTTCAGAATCAGGGGTTTGTGCGTTCAGCGGAGCTATCACTAGCATAAAAGTAGAAATCATTAGAATCGTTGCTACAAACATCGCGGTTATTTTTGATTGTTTGTGAGAAATTTCCATTTTTTTCATCTCTTTTTGAGTTTACGTGTATCATCCCAATTTCTATTTAACATTTTTGCAAGAAATCGCGATAAAATAAAAAAAAACAAACCAAAATAAATATATCGATTTATTTTTTTTTATATTTAATGTTAGACCCTGACCTAAAGCAAAATATGAAAAAATTTATAGTACAAACAATCAATATAGCGTAAGGCCGAGATTCATGATAGAAATTGACGAAATTGATGCCAAAATTTTACATGCCCTTCTTAAAGATTCACGATCAAAAATGAAGGACGTAGCAAAAGAGTGCGGAATCTCAGCAGTTGCAGTAAAAAAAAGAGTGGACCAATTAAAAACAAACGGAGTTATACTTAAACCAGTTTTAATCTCTAAAATGAGTAAATTTGGCTACGGTTTTTTGGCATTAATTGGAATCAACTTGGAATCCAGTCAGGAAAACAACGTCATCGAAATGATGAGAGAACTGATAATAGTATCAAGAGTCGAAAAAACATTTGGCAAATATGATTTATGCATAAATGTTTTTGCACAAAATCTTAACCAATTAGACCGCTTAAAAAACGTAGTAATGACACACCCAGGCGTCGAAAGCGTTGAGATAAACATTTGGAGCAAATATGTGGCTAACTATGACAACATCAAACTACAAAGCAGGTAGCGTTAATGGACAAAATCGATGAAAAAATAATGAAAACTCTGATGGAAAACCCGCAATGCTCGTGCCTTACAATAGCTGAGGAAATTGGTATTGCACCATCCACAGTGCAAAGAAGATTCAAGAAATTGAAAACAAATGGCAGAATATTGAAAATGACTACATTAATTGACCTGTCAAAGATTGGGTTTCAGGGCAAGGCAATCTTGTTTATTTCTGGGTCAACAAACTTCAAAGTTGATGAAGTCATGAATGATATAACTAAAATGCCCAACGTATTCACTACTTCTTCTGTTGTTGGAACATGTGACTTAATGGCCTTGGTTGCATTTCGAGAGATTGCAGACGTCGAAAGAACAATCGAAAAAATCAAGTCATTCACAGGCGTGAAAAAAGTTGATGTTGCATTATCTACGGATACATCATATCCGGTTAAAAGAGATTTCTACAACATAGCACTAAAGAAAAATCTATTATAAACCATGTAAAATATCAAAAAAATTAAACAAAAAATTTGATAAAAGTTAATTTAAATTCATAAATGCTTTTTAATACGGTTTTCTACTCAAATTTTATTTAGTACTTCATAACCTACACGTAACCCGAATAACCATGGAATGGCTAATCTTTGCGCTTCTAACCCCAGCATTTCGTGGATTGAACAAAGTAATCAGCAAGTTTTTAGTAACAAAAACATTTCCAGGTTACTTTTCCATTTCAATTTATCTTAATCTTATTGATCTAATTTTGATAGTACCTGTCCCTTTCTTTACTTCAATAAGTTTCCTATTTCCTTACGCCATCCTTGCCATAGCTGGAGGTGCACTGCCTGTTCTGGCGTTTTGG
>PIXT01000225.1 GCA_003096235.1 Candidatus Bathyarchaeum sp.
CTTGTTTTTGAAGTTGGATTGCTTTTTCACTTATTTCATACAGCATGGTTGCTCAACATCCACAGGGCTATAGAACTGACTGCTTTTAGTGAAGAAATGTGAAATTCTGCTTTAAACTTTCTTATTCCGCACCCTGAACAAAAACAGCCAAAGCAACAATGTCCTTGAAGATGGCTTCAACTTTCTGAGGGTCAAGACCAGACTCAAGGGCCTTAGCCATAACATGCAAATAGACTTCGTCTTCTCTTCTATGGTCTTTTACGGCTAAACCATTTTTTGCCTTGATTGCTCCAATGTTTTTGCAGAGGTCCATCCGTTCTTTTAGTAGAAGGACAATTTTTTCGTCAACAGAATCAATCTTGTTCCGTAACTTCATCAGATTCTCCAACAGCTTCAACTCCTAACACTTTAGGTATCAATCCTGAACGAATCAGCTGATCAACCAAAACCAACGCAACCGAAGCTTCAACAACGGGAACAGCTTTTGGCACAATACAAGAATCGTGCCGACCCTTAACTTCAATGGTTGTATCGGCCATTTCTAGCATGTCTACAGTTTTCTGCTCCTTAGCAATAGATGGCGTAGGCTTAATTGCAACCCTAACCACAATGGGCATACCAGACGACAAACCACCCAGAACTCCACCAGCATTGTTGGTTAGTGCTTGGACTTCTCCATCCTGCATTTTATAAGAATCGTTGTTCTGGGAACCCTTCAAACGGGCAGCTTCAAACCCAACCCCAAATTCTACTCCTTTAACAGCTGGAACAGCAAAAAGCATCTTCGCAAGCTCTGCGTCCAACGAATCGAACATGGGCTCTCCAACACCCGGCAAAACATTAAGTGCAACACACTCAACGATTCCGCCCACGCTGTCGCCTTCACTTTTTGCTTTTAGAATTGCATCTTCCATTTTCTTTGCAGTTTTCAAGTCAGGGCATCTAACTGAGCTTTCGTAAGTTTTCTCTTTAATCTCATCAAAAGATGGCGATTTAGCCATTTTGACTCCGCCAATTTCAGCGGAGTATGCCAAAACTTGCATTCCTGCAAGGTCAAGAAGTTTCTTTGCGACGGCACCAGCCATAACAAAAGCAGCAGTAAGTCGCCCAGAGAATCTGCCACCTCCACGGTTGTCGTTAAAGCCCATATATTTGATACGAGCAGGATAGTCTGAATGCCCAGGTCGTGGAGTGTGCCTGATTGCGTCGTAGGCTTCGGAGTTTGCTTCTTTGTTCCATACTAAAACTGTAATTGGTGCACCTGTAGTGAAGTCTTCGTAGGTTCCTGATAGTAGCTCAACCGTGTCTTCTTCTCTTCGGGTTGAAACTATTTCTTGGTTTTGGGGTAACCGTTTGTCAAGTTCTTTTTGGATGTCTTCCACGGTCAAGGGAAGGCCTGCAGGGCATCCATCTATAACGGCTCCTACGCATCTTCCGTGGCTTTCACCAAAACAGGTTACAACGAATTCTTTTCCTATTGAGTTAGATCCCAACGATGTTTGCTCCTAACGCACGCAGATCATTGAAGAACTGCGGATACGACTTATTTATACATTCAACATCTTGAATTTTAGTCTCTCCCTTGGCTCCAAGAGCCGCAACAGCACAAGCCATAGCAATCCTGTGGTCATTGTGAGGATTAATTTTTGCGCCATGCAACTTGCAGACGCCATTTATTGTCAAGCCGTCGTCGTTTTCTTTAATGTCTGCACCCATCTTTCGGAGTTCAGCGGTCACTGAAGCCAAACGGTCTGACTCTTTGTATCTGAGCCTCTTTGCATTGTAAATCTCGGAACGACCCTCAGCATAGCAAGCAAGAACAGCACAAACAGGAACCAAATCAGGAATGTCTTTTGCGTCTATGTCGATTCCAACAAGACTGCCACCTTCAATTTCCACAGAGTTTTCGCTTATCTGAACAGCTGCTCCCATTTCATTAAGTATTTCAATGATTGCTCTGTCGCCTTGGGGTGTTTCATAATCAAGATTCTGTAAGGTTACTTTAGAAGATGTAACAGCGGCGGCTGCCAACAGAAAAGCGGCAGACGAAAAGTCACCAGGAACCGTGTGGTCACAGGGTACAAAGTTTTGGTTTGAATGAATTAACAAACGTGAAAAATCAGGATTTACCCTGCCTTCGATACCATGTTTAACAAGCACCTCGAGGGTCATCTCAACATATCCCATAGACTCTAAGGGAGTAGTTACCGAAATTTCAGTGTCTTCTTTTGCTTTGGGGCAAGCAAACAAAAGGCCAGAAATAAACTGGGAACTTATGTCCCCTCGTATCGAAGTTTTACCCCCCAGTATTCCACCCCCACCTATCAGAACTGAGGAACCATCTTCTTGAATCTCAGATTTAACCCCCAAGTCTTTGAGGCTTTCCAAAAGAGGCGATACTGGTCTTCTCGCAAAGGACGCCCCAAAAAGAAACTTTGAAGGACCCTTCGCAAGAGCTGCAACGGGTATAATAAAACGAAGAGTTGAACCAGATTCCCTGCAGTCTATGGGTTTAGCAGGGGTTTTTGGAGTTTCTTGTCCATGGACAGTCCAACAGTTGTCTGTTTGTTCAACTTTTGCACCTAGTGCTTTTATTGCTTCAAGGGTGGCGTTTGTGTCATCAGAAACTAGAGGATTAAAGATTTTTGAAGTTCCAGTTGACAAGGAAGCGGCTATGAGCATTCTGTGGGTGTAAGCTTTAGATGATGGAGCCGAAACCACACCTGACAAACGTGATGTGTTCTTGACTGTTACGTCCATTGTTTAGTTTATCACCCTAGCTTTCTGCAAATTAATTCTTGCTTCCAAGATTTCTCCCTCTAGTTTCTGCCACGAATCTATTACTAGACCAACTTTGTCTTCTGGAACAACCGCCGTGACCGCAGGCCCAGTTCCAGATAACCCAGATGCAATTGCGCCTGCATCAAGGGCATCAACAGCAGGTGATGGATCAAAGCCCAAAGCCGAAGAGTATATCATACCGTTTAATGTCAACGCGGCCCAGTAGTTTCCATTCAGAGCTTCTTTGTAGGCTATTTTAACTGCGTTAGACACGGCTTTAATGCGCTGAACGTTAGAGCTTACAGTGTAAGTTTTCTTTTCTGGAACATAAAACAAGACTGCAAGGTCTTCTGTTAACTCAAAACGTTTCACAATTTTTCGTTCAACGTTGTCTGTTATCATTACGCCCCCAAAATATGAAGCACAAGCATCATCAAAGGCACCAGTTATCGTTACTTTTGCGTCCAAAGCAGCATCTACACCCAAATTCACAATTTTCACGTCATCAAGACTACGTTTCAGGGCGGCAGTGGTTGCCAAAGCTATTGCGTTTGCCGCGGCGCTACTGCTTTTCAGTCCTCTTGCCACAGGAATGTTTGATGTTGTTTGGACTTTTGCGCCAAACTCTTTCTCCACGTTAAAATTTTTGAAAACTTGTAGCACTGTTTTTTGCGCCAACACAGGGTTCTCTGAAGAGTCAGAACGAATAGAAACTTCTACGTGTCCTACCTCATCTGTTAGTGATACAGAGGCTTTGGTCCAAAGGTCAACCCCTACGGCTGCGCCTTTTCCAATTGCTATTGCATTAATTATTGTGGCTGCGCCATGGGATATTGCTTCAGCGTGGCTGGTCAACATGTTGCACCCTGTTTTTTAGTTCATTTAATGCTGCATTTTTCATTGCTTGAACTGGTGCAGGACAGTTAGTCCAGATTTCGAAGGCAACTGCACCTTGATAAATGAGCATGTCAACACCTGAAACAGTTTTTGCACCTGCAGCTTTTGCTTCAGTAAGAAATTTAGTGTTTAACGGATTGTAAACTATATCCATCACGCATATTTCGGAACGTAACAAATCAGCAGGAACTGGACTAGCCTCACAGTCGGGGTGCATGCCAACAGAGGTTGCGTTAACCAAAATATCGGCGTTTGATAGTTCATCCTTCAGAGAAGCAGCTGAAAGTGCCTTACCTGTTACTTTAGCATCAAAACTTTGCAACATTTTGGCTAGCTCTTTTGCTTTTTCTGAAGTGCGGTTCAGGATGACAAGTTCTTCAACGTCTTGGGCTGCCTGGTAGGCAATGGCTTTTGCCGCACCGCCTGCCCCTAAAATGACTAGTTTTTTTTCTTCGGCGTCTACGCCGTTTTCTTGGAGAGCAATCATTGCTCCTGTGCCGTCTGTGTTGTATCCCACGAGTTTTCCGTTGTTATTTAGAATGGTGTTCACTGCGCCGATGTTTTTTGCTGTTTGGTCTACTTCGTCTAGGTAATTCATTACTGCGTGTTTGTGGGGCATGGTCACGTTTAAGCCCCGTAGATTTAGGCTTTTTGCGCCTAAAACTGCTGTTTTCAATTCGGTTGGAGTTACTGTGAAGGCAACATAAACAAGATTCAGTCCTAACTCGTTAAAGGCTGCGTT
This sequence comes from Candidatus Bathyarchaeum sp., assembly GCA_003096235.1. Next base: position 4,421 of record PIXT01000225.1, read on the forward strand.
ATGCATCACTGGACTCAGGGAATGTTCTACGGGGTCGCCAATAATTGCACAGACCCTAGTTTTTCCTGAGATTGCCATGTCACTTTATCCCCAGTGTCTCGTATGCTTGTTTCATTTCCTGTATTGTTAATTGGCCGTTTGCGGTTTTTTTTGTTTCGTCAAGGCAAGCAAACGTGAAAAACGCTCCAAAAACTGGCGACAGCAAACGGGAAGTTTTGCCAAGCTCGCCCATAGCAAAACAGACTACTTCTGCGAGCTTGGAGGCATCTGAAACAAAATTCAGAACAGCCAGATTATCTTCTACTTTTTTGGCGGTGGTTATTAGTTTGCACACGTTGGAGCCCAAACTAAGTTGTTCATCAAGAACATTACTAAGAGTTAACAAAGAAGGAGTGCTCTGAAAATCATGGTAAGAAACTATAACCTTTGAACCATAGTCCTTCAGGCTACGAATTAGCTCTTTTTGGTAAGGCGTTCCTAAGTCTATGTCAATGTATGAAAAGCCAGTTTTTGCGGCATCTGTCAAAACTTTTTGGCGTTCTTGTTCGGTTCCTGAAAAACTGCCGTTCTGTTGTGTTGACTTGTTTGTTGCAATCAAAGGAGTTTTGCTCACAGTTGCGATGTCTGCGAGTCTTTTGTAGTCTTGTAGACTGTCAAGCCTTACTTCGATGATGTCTGCGTGTTGTTCTTCGGCTTGTTGAATTAGGTCAAAGGCTTCGTCAACGGTTTTTGGAGGAATTGAAACACATAATCTGGTGCTCAACGTTCAATCACAGCTTCTTCTTTCACTAACGTGCCAAAGTGCCTTCCGCCTTCTTCTACGCGAGCCATTATTTTGTCTCCTTTCTTTAGGTCAGTTACGGCCTTTGAGCCTTCGGGAGTAACAACTCGTATGGTTTCAGCGTTCTGGGCAATCAGCTTCAAGGTTTTGCCGCCATGAACTGCCTCAATAAGAAGCAGGGGACGCCACTCAATCTTTGAACGTGCTACATTAGTTACCCTGACATTTCCTTGTCGGTCAATCAC
>PIXT01000226.1 GCA_003096235.1 Candidatus Bathyarchaeum sp.
AATAAATTTTTAATTATTTTACCATTTTTGCTTCAATATTTCCTTTGGTCACTTTCCCCAATTTGTCCAAAAAAGGTCCATAAAGACCAGCTGACATCTCCACAACTGCGGACCAAGACCCATCAGCCTGCCATTGGTCTCGTTTTAGGTTGCCGAAGCCTTTGACGGTGCCGTAAACTTTGCTTGCGTGTTCTGGAGGTACGTGAATTTCCACTGAAATTTTCTCCATTTTCAGGGGAATAATCGGACGCAGGAGCTTCATTATTTCTTTTGATTGCTCTTCCACGCTTTTGGAAGGGTCTATAGAGAAGCGAATCTGTTTCATTGCCTGTTCAATCCGTAGCGGAGGGTGGGGAAGATTTGTTTTTGGATCAATACATTCACGCGATATAAAGGAAATTATTTGTCTGCGTTTTTCTTCAACAAGTTTTTTCCTTTGTTCCGTAGTTAACTGCAGGGTGCCCTTCTTAAGAATTACTGCAGCAATTTTGAGAGGGTCTGTGGTTCCGAAGATTTCATTCAGCTTCTCTTCTGAGGGCTTTGTTCCTTTTCCAGCATCGGTGAAGATCGTTTCGGCTGCCAGAACTTCAGAGACTGAACTACTTTTTCCTAGCTTAAAGGAAAGGGCACGGTCAGGTTTTGTTAGAATTTCGAAGTGCTCGCCATCATGAGTGATGCGTGCGACGGTGTAACGTTCGCTCATCAAGTTTCACTGCCCGCAAGCCCGCTTTGGAGTTTCTCAATTTCTTCAGTGCTTAGCGCTTGGAGCTTTTGGGTCTCTGATGGAATAACACTTATTTTGATTCTTTTTGGCTCGCCTCTAGCTTCGAGTGCTCGAGTTAGACATTTAACGGCAAGCTTGGTGGCTTCATCTAAGTTGAGGTCCTCACGATATTCTTCTTTAAGGATACCCTCAACAGTTTCACGACCAATACCCACAGCGACTGCCTTGTAGCCCCGATAAGAGCCACTTGGATCGGTTGTGAATACCCTGCTTCCAGTTTTGTCGACTCCGCCAAAGATGATTGAAACTCCGAAGGGTCTGACTCCGGCGTGTTGAGTGTAAAGCTGTTTTACGTCTCCGACACGTTTTGTCATGATTTCAACATCAATAGGCTCATCATATGTTAATCGGTTGCTTTGGGCGTATATTCTAGCTTGGTCGATTAGTATACGAGCATCAGATCCTAATCCAACAACCGCGGCTCCAAGATGATCATCTATTGTGTAGAGTTTCCATGTGAAATTCGTATCTTGAAGGGGGGTTTCAATTTTTTCTTCGGCACCTAAAACAACTCCCGTAGAACAGGCAATTCCAACGATTGTTGCCCCACGATTTACTGTTTCTAGGGCATATTCAACCTGAAATAGGCGACCATCAGGAGAAAACACAGTAATAGTGCGATCATAAGCTCCGGGTGCGGCAAATACAGACAAACCATTCACCTCATACATGAACTACATTTTGTCTCTCTTGTAATAGGACGGAACTAAAAACCTTTTCGCATTTAGCACATATTTCACGTCAACAATTTCCAAGTTTGCTTTTGTCAGCCTTTAGAGGAGGTACAGTAAACAAAAAACAAAACCATATTAGAATACTAATAGCAGATCATTGTTGAAAAAATGGTTTTTCAGAAAAACAAACAAAGAACATAAACGGTAATTTAGTGCCCGATGTACAACATTTCAGTTGTGATGCCGTCAACACCACATTTCAGGAAGTTAATGTTTTCTTAACTTGAAGATAAAGAAAAACATCATCAAACAGGCTTTTCTGTGACTTGATCTTATTAAGGAGCTCGTTGATTGCGGTTTCGTCAACTTTGGCGTTGATGAGGTGGGCTTCCAACATTTCGCGTTCTTCATCAGTAAAGATTTTGGTTATCATACTTGTATTTTCTCAAAAGCCAATAAAACCTTTTCTCGAAAGATTGTTAGTTTCTTGTTTTCAGCATCAAATCTAACCTTTGATACTTACGCAAAAAACCCATGCCCTTATCAGTTGTACAATAAGAACTTCCTATGCTAAGAAGACCTGTGTCCAGCAACAAATCCAAGTACTTCTGAATGAAAAGGTAACTAAGTCCACAATTATACATAATGCGCGTCTTTTTTGCGCCGTTTTTAGCAGTTTCCAGAATTTCGGCGATGATCTCAAAGGAACTTCTCATTTAACTCACATTCCACACTAGAACAGAACCGCCAGTTTTCTATAAATAGCATCCTCTACAACAAAACATATTACCAAACTCGTAATATAACAATCAAACTGCACCGCAGAATAAGCAAAAAAAGAATTTTTTATTAACTGCAACCTGTTTAATAGACCACTGTGAGGAGTCATTATGGTTGAATTGGACTTCGGCGGAATAAAAGAAAATGTACTAACAAGAAAAGAATTTACAGTAGATAAAGCGAAAGAAATTCTAAAGAAGGAAACAATCGCAGTCCTAGGATATGGAATTCAAGGGCGAGCTCAATCCTTGAACATGAGAGATAACGGACTTTGTGTTATCATCGGACAAGATGAAAGGTTCACAAAGAATTGGGAACAGGCAATAGAAGACGGCTGGATTCCCGGCAAGACACTATTTCCACTCAAGGAAGCTTCAGAAAAAGGAACAATTAAACTGTACCTACTAACTGATGCAGCACAAAAAGCACTGTGGTCAACACTCAAACCCACATTCAAAGAAGGAGATGCACTATACTTCTCACATGGATTTTCAATAGTTTACAGAAACCTTACAGGTGTTGTTCCTCCAGAAAACATTGACGTTATCTTGGTTGCACCAAAAGGTTCTGGAACATCCGTAAGAAGAAACTTTCTAGCAGGCAGCGGAATAAACAGCAGTTACGCAGTCCACCAAGACTTCACAGGCAAAGCAGAAGATAGAGTGAAAGCCATCGGAATAGCCATCGGCTCAGGTTACTTGTTCCCAACCACATTCGAAAAAGAAGTGTACAGTGACCTAACTGGAGAAAGAGGAGTTCTAATGGGGGCAATCGCAGGAATAATGGAGGCACAATACAACTGTCTAAGAGAAAACGGTCACAGCCCCAGCGAAGCGTTCAACGAAACCGTAGAAGAATTTACTCAAAGCTTAATCAGACTGGTTGACCAGAACGGAATGGACTGGATGTACAACAACTGCAGCGAAACCGCAAGAATCGGTGCACTCAGATGGAGAGAACGTTTCAGAGACTGCACAAAGCCGCTATTTGATTCACTGTATGAACTTGTAGCCACAGGCGAAGAAGTGAAAATTGTCCTAGAGAAAAGCAAAGAAGCAGATTACGCACAAAAACTAGCAAAAGAATTAGAAGATATGGGAAACTCCGAGATGTGGAAAGCAGGCAAAACAGTCAGGTCACTAAGACCTGATACCAAAGCGCATGAAACAAAAAAGTGCTGCCACGAACATTAAAACTAACAGTATTGCACTAGCAACAGTGCAGTACATCTGATTTCTTTTTTTCTTTTTTTGTCAAACAATCATATTCTAGAGCGAAGCAAACATTTTCAGCAGTTGAACTGGACATCCAAACAAGGAACATCACAGATTAGAATCTGATTATTCAACATTTTATTGAAAAATACAAAAAATGGGTTCTCTAGGTCAGAGAACCATTGATTATAAAAAAAGGTTGTTTTGTTACTGCGGATAGGCATTGATCTGAAGTGTTATTCGTCTATTTTGACTGATTTCGCTCCTCTAGAGAGGGCGGTTATACCAGTTCTAGCAACCTCTTTGACTCCGAAGGGCTTCATTAAACCGATAAACGCGTCTATCTTGTCCGAAGTTCCGGTTAACTCCATCATCAACGACTCAGAGGAAACGTCAACCACCCGAGCCCTGAAGATGTCAGCGTAGTTAATGATGTCTGATCTAGCCTTAGTGTTTGTGGCGTTTACTTTAATTAGAGCTAATTCTCGTGTTACAATGTTTTGTGGGTCTAACCGAGTTACTTTGAGGACATCAATTAGCTTGTTTAGTTGTTTGACTACTTGTTCGATTGTTCTGTCGTCGCCTCTCACCATTATGGTCATTCGGGCTAAGCCCACCTCTTCGGCGGGTCCAACCGTAATGTTGTCTATGTTAAAGCCCCTGCACCTGAAAAGGTTTGAGACATTATACAGAACACCGGGCTTGTGCTCAACTATTGTAGATATTATGTGGTTATGTTCTTGCGTCATGTCTTACATCCCCGCAATCGTGTCTTTTAGACCCTTACCCGGTGGAACCATTGGAAACACGTCGTCCTCCGGGGAAATTGGAACATCAATGACCGTGGTTACTTCAGTCTTTAAAGCTTTTTTTATGGTAGCAGAGAACTCGTTCATTGAGCCAACCCGAACGCCCTCGGCGCCGTAAGCTTGAGCCAACTTGGCAAAATCGGGAACACTTCCCAGCTTCACGCCAGAGTATCTGCTCTTGTAGAAGAGCCTTTGCCACTGAGCAACCATTCCCAGCATCGAATTGTTAAGCACAA
>PIXT01000227.1 GCA_003096235.1 Candidatus Bathyarchaeum sp.
CTGGAAGTCTATACGGCGAAAACGCACATGTATGGAAACTTCTGAAAAAAGAAAGAAAGCCCTTAGATTTTCTTGCAGACATCGAGAAAACATTTCTCCAGTTTGATCTTGCAAGAAACGAAATACGCGTCTATCTCTATCTAGCAAGATCAGGGGTACAAAAAGCTAGAGAGATTTCAGACACGCTTTCTCTACACAGAACCGAGACCTACCGGATTCTAAGAGATCTGGAAAAACGTGGTCTTGTTTCTTGTATTTTAGAAAAACCATTGAAATTCACGGCTGCTCCCTTTGAGGAAGCCTACGACATTTTGGTAAAAACCAAAAGACTCAACGTGCAACTTTTGGAACGGAAAAAGAATGAACTAGTTGAACTTTGGTTGTCTGTTCCACACAAAAAGGCAGAGCCAGAAACTAAAGAAATCTTTCAGATACTCGAAGGAGAAGAACAACTAATCCTTAGAGCTAACGAAATTGTTGATAGAACAAAGAAAGAAGTATGTGTACTGGCTCCTGATTTGGGGCTGTTACGCCTTTACCATTCTGGTTTTACCGACAACCTAGAAAGGATTTCCAAAAAGAAAGTAAAAGTCTTGCTTCTGACAAATGATTCACCAAAAAGCCATTTCATAGCAGAAAAAATGGGTCTTAGTGACGTGAAATATCTGCCTGTAAAGTCTGATGACCTTCCTTGCTATATACTGTCTGACAAACAAGAGCTTCTGTTTTCCATAAAGAACGGTGAAGATCACGATTCTGGGCTGCGAAGAAAGAAAGAAAAGATCTCTTTCCTTTGGACAAACTACAACACGTTCCTCAAAGCTTTGCAATTGCTTTTTGTGAACTTGTGGGACAACAAAAAGTCATCTATAGCTAAGGAGCTGCTCAAATTACCTGTGGCAGCTCAGTAGGTACATTTGAATTTTTTTATCTAATTTACTGATATTTGGAGGACTTTAAAATAACAACCCAAGATTGTTGCGAAAAATCTAAAAGAAATGATTGTCATAATGTACAAAATGATTTAACATCAGTTTTGATCACTAAAACATTGGATCAAAAAGAGGAAATAACTTTGGTGAATGAACACCAGCTCTGCCCTGAATGTACAACAGACGATTCCGACGGACTTAAAGGGTCGCCTGAGATGGACTATCAGGAGATAAGTTGTATGAACTTCAGTGTTCTTATGACCATACACAACGAAGCCGACTTACTTCCGTTAAGCCTTCCTAGTGTCTACCAGATAATGCCATCTGAAGTCATTCTAATTTTCGACAATTGCACGGACAATTCTGAAGAAGTTGCTGAAACGATAATCAAAAAACATGACCCACAACACTGCATTACTAGATGCATCAACGATATTCCCAAAGAAGTTGAACACAAGTTTAGAATCGCATATCTGAAACGGTTAGGGATGGATTTAGCTACGAATAATGTTGTATTGGTTTGTGATGCTGACATTATTCTTGATCCCAAAATCAGTGGATTGCTAAACCAGATAACAAAGTTTCCTTTCATTTCTTTTGAGCACTTTGATTTTCCTGTTAACTGGAGAACTCTGATCAAGAGAGGATTACGTTTTCTTCCGATATGGACAACTGACAAACTTAGTGGAATTTATGCTGTAGACCTAACTGTAAGAGCTGAATGCGAAGATCCCGAAAAAATCAAATCAATTGAACAGGGCGAAGACACGTTTATGCAGCAATGCATCAAAGCAAAATATCCTACCAAATTCTTTCATGTCAAGAATATTCATTTGCGACCAAAAGAAGACTCTGCACGTCACTACAGACGGGGACGTTACTACTGGAAGACCGCAAAAAGAGGATTCGCCAAAACGATTCTGAGCGCCGTTATTTCTGGTAGGTATAACCTAATCAAAGGATATATTCATGCACGTTTTGGGTGTGATTAAAATGAACACATTAGATTTTTTGAATTATTGCGACATTTCTGGTTTCATGGCAGAAGAGATGAACAAAACTCAGCTATTATCTGTTTTGATTAATGTTGAATCAAAAATATTTCACGAGAATGAAGAAAAAATTGATAGATTGTTTTAAAAATGGTGATGATTGATGGTTGATTACTATAAACGTTTCTTTGACGTGTTTGAAGATGTTGTTTGCGATAGTGTAGAGTCTGACATGGCTTTTACTTTGACTGCAGGTTTGGACACACGCCTAATTGGTGGAATTTTGTCCAAAAATGGTTTCCGTTTACCATGTTTTTCCAGTGTTGGCACTTTCTTTGATGACTTTGTTGTTAATTCTGTTGCTGACAAAATAGGCTCTGATGTCATTTTCTTTGATAACAAAGACTTGATGTATGACTCTATAGGTTGTTCTGGTTTTAACAGTGTTTTAACTGGAATCTTTTTTGATGAAATTAACGGTGGATTTTCAGGCATTTTCGCAAAAAACGAGGACAGGTTTAGTGATGCTGTTTGCTTTGGAGTCAACAGTAGACTAAAGTATTTAGCTAATTATTACCGGAAACGTTCAGTTCCTCGCTTGGTTTGTCCTGTTGTAGACGAAAAAGTTCTTGACTGCTTATTCAGCATTCCGTTTCAGTACAGAGCCGCTAAAAAGATTCAAAGAGTTTTATTGAAACGCTATTTTCCGGATCTATACAAGATTCCTTATGGCAATACTTGTTTGGATTTGCGTGTGCCGTTTATTGTCCATAAAGCAGTTTTCTATGTTAGAGAAAAATTGGAAGTTCTATTGTAGATGCGCTGATTTCGCTTAACAAGTTGGAGCCCAAAAGATCAGAGTCAATTCATAAGTTAGGGGAGCCTAAGTTGAAAAAAATCCTCTTAACCGGAGCAGGTTTTCAAAACAAAGGAAGCGCTGCAATGGTAATCAGTGTGCAAAAAGCTATCCGAGAACTGTTGCCTTGTGCGGAATTTGTCTTGGCATCTAACAGTCCACAGTTTGACGCAAAAAGAGCAAAAGATTACAACTTAAAGGTTATTAACTATGCATTCACCTACAAACGAAATTTGAAACCTGTTATGACTCTGCTTTCCGAACTTAGAAACACCGATGTTGTCATAGATTTAAGTGGATTTGGTTTTTCTGACAAGATTAAAAACACTGGTATTCTCCTCAGAGCTCTAACAATTCTACTTTGTAAAATTTCACGCAAACCAATCATATTGTATTCACAAAGTCTAGGTCCATTCAATCGAAGATTTGCAAGAATAGCCTGCGAAATTTGTTTACAACGCGCAAAATTCATCTGTGTTAGAGGAGAAATCTCCAAGAAATACTTGAACAATCTAGGAATAAAAAACAACATCCGCATTTATGCAGACTCTGCCTTTCTTTTAGAACCTGCCCCTCAAAAAAGATTGGATGAAATATTACATTTAGAAAAAATACCGAAAACACAAAGAAAGAGAATTGGAGTTGCGGTTAATGCCAGAATTTACGAACGAACGCCAGGTGTGGGGACTGACAATCAGTATGTCAAGCTAATAGCAAAACTATCTGACTTTCTAATAGAGCATATGAATGTAGAAATCGTGTTCATTCCTTATGAAATTACAACCAAAGGATACGATGACCGTTCTATTGCAAAGATGATACACAAAAAAATCAAAGCCAAAACAAGAGTCCATCTGATTACCAATGAATATAACCCTCATGAATTGAAAGCATTAGCGCAAACACTTGATTTGTTTATTGGGTCTAGATTTCACAGTATAATAGCTTCTACGTCAATGGCTGTGCCCACGATAGCGATAGGTTGGGGTCCTAAATATTTTGAGATAATGCAAACGTTGGGGCAAGAAGAATATGTGGTTGATCATAACAATATCTCTTTGAGCCGCCTGA
>PIXT01000228.1 GCA_003096235.1 Candidatus Bathyarchaeum sp.
ATCTGCCAAACAAAAACAGCTCCAACTACTATAATAATTAACGAAATCGCCAGTAAAGCCTTCTTTGACGCCCATTTTCTTGGATTATCCTTAGCTTCAGTCGCTTTACGTTTTCTTCGAGCCTCATCTGAACGTTGCTGCTTCATTTGCCTCTCTTTTTGTTTTTCTTTTAAACTCTTTTTGTTTGACACCTAAATCATACCTCTAAGTTTTAATTTCCTAACTTTAGTAATTGGATTCATAAACATTAGATTCTTAGATATTTTAATGCTTTTCAGATTTAGACCAAACTTGACAACAAATCACCTATAAAATTTAAGAAAACATGACCTAACCACGCTGCACACAATTAAACCAAAATCAATGTTAACTGTTCTGAGCCACATTTTTGCACGAATCACTGTCAAATATATCGTTTTTCGATACATGTCTAGTAGGGTAGGATGCTATTTATTTTGAATATGAATAGTGTGTTCAGTGTATTTAGGTAGGGAATGTATATGAGTTACACAATCGAAATAGAGCTTCCTTGTTCTGGTGCATGGTTCAAGTACTTTACTAACGTGGATTCTTTGGAAGAAGCCGAAAGCATAACACAAGCAGCAGACCAAAACATCAAAACAAGAATACTAAAAAACTCTTAAACACAACCGCTGCACACGCTGTTCTTCTATTACTGTGCGGCTGTAACCTATTTTACGCTTTTTTAACACGCCCAAAAATGTTTTAGCAGATTTGATGCTACACAAGTATTTAATAGCAACTTTAGTTTATCTCCTCAATCAAGTGTTCAGGGCGAGATAAACAATGGAAGCTTCGCTTAGTAACATACGCAAAGACGTTCAGATGCAAAAAAAATCAGATCGACAAATGTCGACTGCGTGGCTTTTAGTTTACATTATACCCTTAATCATCAGTGTTGTAGCCAGTTGCTATTTTGTCACAGTTTTTATGGACCTTTTTTCCACAGTCGATTTCTCACTTCCCTCATCGTCATATTCTTCATATGATTGGCTTCCTGACGAGTTTATGTCCGTTTGGATCATTGTAATGCTGACTGGAGCAGCCAATTCTGTGGCGACCCTAACTCTCAATTACCTGCTTGTTAACAGACGAGCCACTCACTTCAAAAGACAAAATTTTCTACACGAAGACACAATCTCTACAATAGGCTCTATCGCAAAAACAAAGGAAATAGACATGGACGCAGATTTGTCGTCGCTTCAAAGAACCCTAAAAGAAGCAAACATTGAAAAAACAGAGAAAAGCGCAATACTTTGGTCCATTCTATCTATGTTTGTTCCATTTGTGCAATTGTATGTCTACTATTTTCTTGTGAATGACTTTTACAGACATGAACGTATAGAGGACAGCTTCTGGGCTGATGTTAGCACAGCAATGAACAAGCTTGACATCAACTTTTCTATGCCCCGAAGAACCGAAGCTATGCCTTATCGAAGCTTTGTTTTGTATCTGATCTTGTCAATCGTAACTATGGGCTTGTTTGTAGTATACTGGCTTTATGCTCTGCTCAAAGACCCCAATACACACTTCAAATACCACACACAAACAGAAAATCAACTATTAACCGTACTAGAATCTGCTACAACCCAAGAAACTCCCTGCTAGCCTGCTATCTACAGCCCAAGCAGATATGGCGTAACATACGTTTCTATCGCGGCAGCAACAAACAAAAGTATGATCGATGCCACAGCAAGAATTAACGTGTCTTTTAAGCCCCGTTTAGCCTTCTTTGTGTCTACTTGTTTGCCCCTTAATTTAGCAAGTATCACTTCAGTAACTGTTGCCTGCCACAAGACTATACACGCAAACTGAAGCAAAAACGCGGGTATCTCAATTATTCCATGAGGAACCAACCCTATTATCGGATACGCTAAGCCATTGTTCATTCCAACCATCACTGCTACTACTCCAATCACTCCACTGTTGAGCAAAATTTCAAAACCCAGCAAAAGTGGACCCACAGCAGGAACCCAAACAAGCATTCTGATCGGATTCCAGAAATGACCACTATTGTTTGTGAAAATGTAAGAAAAGAAATCTAAAGTGAACGGACCCGGAACATCATCGTAATCGAACACTGTCTGAACAATTGAACTTAAGCTATCTGATGCGCTTGGCACTAGACAAAAAACTATAACCGATCCAATTATGGCAACCGCCAGCATAATAAAGAAAGCCAATGACGTTGCCTTGACAATCAAAATGTTTCGGCGAATAGCGCCTTTGAGAATCTGCGTTACCTTCAAGACTTGTGACTTGAACCGCAGAAACAACACACCCTCCACAAATCTAAATGCTCCTTCTTGATTAAAACCTTTATCAGAACAAGAGAACATCAGCGAACATGTTTTAAACCTGTGACAGCTTCATACAAAGACGTTTCTAGCGGCTAAAGTTGCGGAAAGAGCACAAATGAGCGTTCAACTAAATGAACACCTAAAAGAAAACATATTGAACCTATGTAATGAAATCGCTGGCTCTCGTCAAATCACCGCTGTTTGCATCTACGGTCCATGGGTTTGCGGATACGCTGACAAAAAAACTGACCTAAACGTTTTGCTGATTCTTGACCGCTTCACCCTGCGCCTAAACACATACCATGAGACTATAGATGACTTCAACGTCTCGGTTTTGACAGTTAACCGCTTGGACTTTGAACGCGACATAAAACGAGGATGGCTAGGAGAATTCTTTGCAGAAAAGGTCACGTTTCCATATGAACCACTAAAAAACAAAGAATACCTGCAGCTTAATGAGCTGAAAATAAAAAAGAGAACCATTTTAGAGATTCTCGAAAACCTGATCATGGTGTTTCCAGAGTCATCTCACGAATTCCTCATCGAAAAAGAATACTTCATGTACGCAGTAATGATGAGAAGAGCCAAACTGTTCCCTCCAACAATCTACAGTTTTCTTAACATGACCACAAGGACCCTTAGACAAAAAAATGTAGAAACAATTATGGACGGCTACCTCAAAGCCCTAAACGAACTGGAAACCCAAAACACAATCTTCTATTCAGGCTACTGCATAAAAATCAGTAAAAACCACATCAACGCAGTCAAAAAACGCAAACTGAGATTAGCTCCAATCCTTAAATCGTTTCAGAAAATGACAATAACTCCCCTTCTTAGCGTATTATCAGAATCTACAAATTCCCTTATTCAAGAACAAAGGCTCTTCACTAAAAACCATCAAAAAATCAACACTAACGAACTGGTTTCCCAACTGGAAGACCCAAAAAAATACGTTTTACTCCCTACGCCTCTTGGGCCAGTTTCGCTTTCAGACAAGTCGGACATTAGAGATGTGGCTAAAAAAATACTCCCCGATGGAGAACTCTCAAAAATGAAAATCAAAAACATCGGAGGAGTCCTAAACGAAGTTTACCTTCTTACTCTAACAAAAAATGGTGAAGAACAAAAGTTTGTAGTCAAACAATTCATAGACTGGTCAAACCTCAAATGGCTATCTTTAACCTTGTGGACATTAGGAAGCGCATCATTCTCTGTGCTTGGACACTCAAGGCTAGAAAAAGAATACGCCATAAACAAGTTTCTACAAAGTAACGGTTTTCCAGTCCCAAAAATTTTCTACATCAGCCACAAGAAACGCTTGATATTCGAAGAATTCATTGAAGGCAATGAGCTGGTGGAACCTATCAAACGCATAATGTACTCTAACGAAACCGATGCTGATCTTGACTTGGTGAAAAATGCGGGACAAAAAACAGCACAAGCACACAGCTTAGGAGTAAGCCTAGGCGACTGCAAACCAGAAAACTTTCTTGTCGCAAATAATGAGCTTGTCCTGCTTGACCTTGAGCAGGCAACAAGAGACGGTAACCCAGTATGGGACGTCGCCGAATTCTTGTACTACTCAGGGCATTACAGCCCACCAATATCTTCTACTAAAGCTGCGACCCTTATAGCCCAAAAATTTATTGAAGGCTATTTGGAAGCTGGAGGAAAAAAAGAAACCATAAAAAAAGCCGCATCAGCACGATACACAAAAGTCTTTACCGTTTTCACTCCCCCGCATGTCCTACTTGCTATTTCTAACATCTGCCAAAAAATCGGAAATACCTGAACCGTAACTCCTGAACCAAAAAGAAGATGTGCGGTTGCCGTTTTCAGTATGTTGCATTTCTTTACATCAGTTTGTTGAGGATTTGGAACTCATTTTCTGATATCCAGCCCTCATCTCTTAGTTCTGTTATTCCTTTTTTTACGCCCACTTTCATTTCGGTTGATCTCAGAATGTTTGCTTTGATTCCTGCTTCCAGTATCTCTTTTTCAAACACTGGATTCTCTTGGGTTAAATCTACAAGTCTGTCAAGAAGCGCTGCTATGGCTTGTGAGCGGCACTGGAGAAAGCTTTTCATTTTTCCGGAGCCAAACACGCCCTTCAGTTTCGTTTTAATTCCCATGCTGCCTATGTTTGATGGCGGATAAACAACATACCGTTTTCCCACTTCTGTTTCGTAACAAATAAAATAGACCGGAAGATACACCAGAGCCTGTTTTATTCTTCTTTCTTGAGCGCCCAAGTTGTCAATCTCGTTTAATTCCGCCTCTTTTGTTTTAATCATGGTGTCAATCTGTTTAATTATTGCAGAAGTCATATCCTCAAGAGACGCCAACTCCTGCTGCTCTAGCCTCGACCTCGCCTCTTTTGCAGCCTCAATATCCCGCAAACATTTCATAGCTTCTTCAATACGGTCATTCGGTTTTGTCCTAGTCCTAGACACTTCAATCTTCTTTGCATCCTCAACATTTTCTAGTTCCCTATCAATATCCTTGATTTCCTTGTTCAAAGTTGGAATCTTCTTCTTAATCTCATCAAGCTTCTGCGTCAACTCAAACTCGCTAGCCTCATCTTTGTTCTCTCTAAAAGTCTTTATATCTGCCTCAATTCGGTCAATATCTGCTGACAGCCGCTCAATGGTTCTTTCTGCTCTAATCCTGTTTTGGTGAAGAGAACGCAGTTTTCTATCATACTTTTTGGAGATTCTGGTGACTTCTTCATCACGTTTCTCTTGAATCTTCTTTATTTTCGCCATTACTTTGGGCTTGACCTTCTTGACTTTTTTATCAAAATCTTTCACACTCTGCTTTATTTCTACTTGAAGACCCCGCACCTGTTCTCTTGACGCTTTACTAAGCAACTTCATGCTCTTGCTTAGACTTTTTATCTCCTCCTCGATTGTCCCTCTTAAATCAGAAATCTTATCAATAGAAGCTGCAACCTCAGACTCATCTAGCATAGGAGACAAAATCGTTTTCGACGTTTTGGCTTTTCCATTATCTTCTGCATCTTTGAGATAATCCATCAAATCCTGCACAAACTCTGGGTTTGTGATAAGCCCCTCAATGACTCTTTCTTCTTGTCCTGCAAATTTTTGGAAATAACTCGCATTCTGGGACAATGCCGCAACATAGGCTTCGCGTGACTTGGAGCTTGCTTGAATGTCCGTCTCAAAGGCTTTGATGTCTGGGATTGAATCATAAACTATTGTTTGATTTGTGAATTCGAGTCCATCAAAGATAAGAGTTCTTCTCTTCCATGGAACTAACCATATTGGATAACATGTTTCAGCTATGAACGCCAGTTTTTCTTCTGGCTTCTTGAGAACTCGACCTTCTCCCTTTTTTCGGTCTCTTTCAGACAAGTAGAAGATTGCTGCCATTTCCATGTCTTTACTGTAGGGTCTGAATCTGTCTTTGGCTGCTACAGCAAATGGGAGAACAATTTTTCTGATTCGTTTAGCCAAGTTTCACACCTGTTTAGTTCATATGCCCTGGATGTATGATATGCTATCGTGATACTTAATTGTCATGATTTGAACCGCTCGTCCAGTAGGGTACTGAAATTGAGTTTATTTTAATCATGAAATGTTATTTAGGCTTTGTTGCTTTCCGGGGCAACAGCACAAAAAATCAACATAAACCATTGCGCCCGATGTAACTTAATTTTGAACTGTTTTTTGGTACGTAGCCTTTAAATGTGTGGAATTCTTTGCAGTTGACGGTAGATTAGTTTGAATTACTGGAAAGACATTCCTCTAGGGGAGAAGCCCCCGAAACTGGTGAATGCTGTTATCGAGGTTGTGAGTGGTTCAAGGGACAAGTACGAGTACAAGTCGGAGTGGGAAGCTTTTGTTTTGGATCGTATGATTCCTTCGTCTGTTGTTTTTCCTGTCGAGTACGGTTTTGTTCCTCAAACATGGTACGATGATGAGGACCCTCTTGACATTATGGTTATGAGCTATGAGCCTTTAGAAGTCGGATGTGTTGTTCGTGTTCGAGTTATTGGCGTTTTGATGATTGAGGATGAAAAAGGTGTGGATTCAAAGATTTTGTCGGTTCTTGTTGATGATGCACGATTTGAGGGAATACATGACATAATGGATGTTCACATTCACCAACTTAGAGAAATACAGGAATTCTTTGAAACATACAAACGTTTAGAGCCTCACAAATGGGTCAACGTAAAAGAGTGGCAACCCGCAGAAAAAGCACACGAGATTGTCCAGTACGCCGCCGAAAAATATGACGCAAACAAAGCATAAAGCACTGTTCACAACCTGTTCTTTACATATTATTCGGGTGTAAGCTGCAGCTCTTTTCCTACTTTTATATCCATTCTTCATGATGTGAACCAAAAAGGCTTTTTGTGTTCTGTCCTAGAGGTTTACGATTAACCATGGCGCTTAAGGCTGTACTCTTTGATTTGGGCTTGACTCTCATACGAACTGCTTCTTTTCCTGAAATCTACAGGCAGATTCTTGCCCGTTTTGATATTTCTGTTTCACTTGATGATGTTGTCCGAGCTCAGAAAGCAACAGAAACCGAGTTTGACACCTCAACCTATGATGAAGAGCATCGAAAAGAATTCTGGACCAACTATAACGTTGCTTTGCTTAAGAAACTGGGCGTAGAAAAAAACACTGTGTTTGTGGCTACGCAGATTGATGAACTTTGGTGGGACTGTTCGCATGTGCAGCTTTATCCAGACGCTGAGTCTACGCTTTCTGGATTAAAAGCTAAAGGATTAAAGATTGGGCTTGTGTCTAATGGTTTCAAGCAGGACCTTGACCGCGTTCTGGGAGAATTGGATCTGAAAAAATGGTTTGACGCAATCGTATGCATTGACTCCTGCAACTGTGCCAAGCCAGACAAACGAATCTTTCTTTATGCTCTAGATCAGCTTGGAATACAAGCAAATGAAGCCATTTTTGTCGGCGACTCTGTTTTGTACGATTATGAAGGCGCAGTAAAAGTGGGTATTAAACCCTATCTTATAGACCGAGAAAACAAGCCTCAAAGTAGATATGACACAATTGCAAGTCTAAGCGAGTTGCTGGCGATAGTATAAAAAAGAAAACAGGTGGCTATTCGGGCAAGTCCTCAAATACCTGTTTCATGCTTTTTCTGTATTCTTTGAATGCTATTCGTCCCTTGTCTGTGAGCTTTAATGTGGTGTGGGGTTTCTTGTCTATGAACTCCTTTTCAACTGCAACGTAACCTGTATTCTCCAGCTTGCGCATGTGAGATGATATATTGCCCCATGTTAATCCTGTTTGGCGCTGCAAGAAAAGAAAGTCTGCGCTTTCAACAACAAAAAGATGAGCCATGATTATGAGCCTTGCAGGTTCATGTATTATCTTGTCGATGTTCTGAACAGCCTTGTATTCATCATTGTTTGTTTTGTTTTGGTTCATTTCCTTATGCATCCACTGTTTCAGTTGCTTTAGGGTATTTGTGTACGAAACGAATCATCATGACCAACCCGACAGTCAATACTATGCTGCCTAGTACGGTTAAGTAGTAATAAACAGGGAAACTAATGAAGTGCCCGCCAAAAAACAACGTTAGTGTCAGCAATGCGTATGCGTATATGCGGTTTATTTTGAAAGCATAACCGCCCAACAAGAACAGAGATGAAACTGCTATCCCGATGGTGAGCATATAATTGTCGATAACAAACAACAACCATTCTGGTGTGCCTGAACTTGTGGTTTGCATAAACGCAAATATGCCCGCTACCATGGAAACTAACCCTAAAACAAGTATTAGTGCTGTTATTTTTTTGGTTCTTTGTTGTGAAAATTTGACGTAGCCCATTCTGGGAACCGTGACAAGTTTCTTGATGCCTGCATAAAGTGAAACCGCTAAAGCTCCTGCAACACCGCCTAACCAAGGCATTTCTGCAAGCATAACTGCTGCAAACATTAAAATTACAAATGCTATGGTGATTTCTAGTATTCCGTCTTGGTGGTATGATGTGTATGCTTTTCGTTCGATTTCTTTCAGGTTTATTTTGCTGTTCATTGGTCTCGCCTGTCACAACAACTGTTCTTTGTAATATATAATACTTTGCATTACAAAGTAGTTTGCAACATAAGGAACGTAGAACACAACATAAAAACAATAAAAAAGGAACCCAAAAGCGTTCCAGATCACAAAACGGGACAAACCACTAATCTATCGGAGCATAAATCTCAATCAGCAAATCGTCCTCAGAAACTGCGTGCGGATCATTCAAATAAATTTCCCGCATTGGACCTGTAATCGTTTTATTATTCTCCTCCAGCCACGCAAACAACTTTTCATATGTAGCTCCTTCCTCCCGATACGGACCTTTATGCACTGTCTTAACCATCTTAGCTGCGGGCAACTCGTAACAAGTTATTTCATCCGTTTCCTTACCCCGTTCCAGTATCGGAATAGCAACCTCCACATTCGCATTTCCTTCCTTGTCTGCTTTTGTTGCAGTTTCTACACTGGTTTCATGGCAAATGTACATTGGTGGTCCAATCATTTGGATGCCGTTTTGTGCTGCATATTGGCATATTTGCGGAATCATCTCTCCAATGATTTTATATGGTCCTTGTTTTTTTGTGCCCAACACTAGCTGAGGCTCCACGTTCAATATAGAAAATTTTTGGCTCAAGTTTTTCACCCGTTTTTGCTTTAGAGCGTGTTTGTATTTAGGGTTTAAGCATTATCGTAACCCAATAAAGTAGAGAGGTAAGTGAAACAAATTCAGGGAACTGATTGCTGTTTTGTAGAGCGCAATCATTTAGTATAAATAGGGTGTTTGTGTCAAACCGTAGATAGAACTGTGTGATAATGATGACTGAGTTAATTGTTGAAGGCAGTGACGTTTTCCTTTACCTAGACAGGAGAAGAACATATCTGGTTAAAGTGGAGGCAGAAAAGAGCTTTCACACACACAAAGGCTACATCCAACTAGGAGAGTTAATCGGAAAAGAGTATGGAACCCGAATATCAAGCAGCATGGACATAGAATTTGTTGCACTAAAGCCCAACCTTCGAGACTATATCTTCAAAACAAACAGACGAACCCAAATCTCTTACCCCAAGGACATTTCCCTTATCATCATGTACAGCGGAATAGGTCCCGGAAGCCGCGTAGTCGAAGCTGGAACCGGAACAGGCGCTCTCACAAGCGCAATTGCACACTACATCAAACCCACTGGACGTGTTTACACTTATGAAATGCGTCAAGAATTCCAACAAAATGCCAAAAAAAACTTGGAACGCGCAGGGCTCCTAGATTATGTGGAACTAAAAGAGGGTGACGTAACAGAAGGCATTGAAGAAAAGG
>PIXT01000229.1 GCA_003096235.1 Candidatus Bathyarchaeum sp.
CTCCATTTTTTGAGCCTGGTCCACCTGGAGAGGCTGCAGTTGAGTTGGCTAGGGTCGTGGATAGAGGTATACGTGAGTCAAAGGCTATCGACTTGGAGAAACTTTGTGTCGAGTCTGGTAAACTGGTATTCGTGGTTTTCGTGGATGTTTATGTTCTTAATCATGACGGGAACCTCATTGACGCTTCGGCTATGGCTGCATTAGCTGCTTTGGTCAACGCAAAGATGTTCAAGTATACTGTGGAAGACGGAAAAATCGTCAAGAAGCCTGGTTACACTCAACTTCCAATGCGTGACTATCCAATAGCTGTTACTTTCGCCAAGATAGGCAATAAACTCATATTGGACACTGGACTTGATGAAGAGCAGGTAATGGATGCAAGGTTGACGATTACCATGAACAAAGAAGGACACATCTGTGCCGCACAGAAGGGTGGCGGTTCTGGATACTTTACCCAAGAAGAGATAGTGGAAGCCACAAAAATTGCCACAAAAAAGACTGCAGAATTAAGAAAAACAGTGGTTAAAAGCTGATGGGAAGAAATACAAAAAAAGTTGCTATGACTAGAGGACTCGGAACTCGTTACGGTGCAACACTCAGAAAACGTTACGTTAAAGTGCTCACCGAACTTAGACGAGCCCACAAGTGTCCACAATGCAGTGCTGACGCAGTCAAACGCGTAAGTGTTGGCGTCTGGAACTGCAGAAAATGTGGTGTAACCTTTGCTGGCGGCGCCTATACTCCAGTCACGAAGCTTGGAGTTGTGGCAAAGCGCCAAGTGAAGAGTTTGTCCTCTTCCGAAACCTAAACCTATCCATTAAGGCGAAAGCCTTCTTGGTCACCTTTTTCGGTGAGGTGCATTTAATTTGATTTTGTTGACTACCTCTCGCAGACCAACCGGAAGGATACGGACATTTTGTCGTGACTTATCTAATTCTATACCTGATGTTGTACGGGTTAATCGTGGAAAGATGAGTCAGGATGGCGTAGCCGAGAAGGCGATTGAGCTTGAGGCAGACCAAGTAATTGTTGTTGACCGGTGGAATGGTGGACCCGGAAGAATCAATCTTTTTGTTGTATCATCAACTGGATTAAAACCTGTTTCTCCGTTAATTTTTTTGTCTGGAATCCGTCTTCGAAGAGAACTCAAAGAATCAACCAGACGTTCCTGCTCATCTGCTGTTACGGTGGAGCCTAAATCTGTACCTGAACTAGGCAGAGCCGCTGGATGCTTGTCCCAGTTTTTTGGTTTGCCCCTTATGTCTTTGGATGAAGCATCTGAGAAACATCGTGTTTCAATGCATTTTTCGTCAGACCCTAAAGGTCGCCTTCAAGCATCATTCCTGCTTCTTGGTCGAATGCTTGAAATAGGACCCAGACTCACCATCTCAAAGCTGATTTGGGACGATTAATCATGAATGCTCAGGCTGTTGTCCGCCTAAACTTTTCTTCAGAAAAACAGTTGCAAGTAGTTTTGCAGGCACTAAAACCTGAAACTGAAACCTCATCTACCAGCCGCTCAAAAGTGAGCATGACCACCCAAAACAAAAGTTTGGTCTTGGATTTCAAGGCAAAAGACACCTCTGCATTACGGGCAGCAATGAACTCGTATTTGCGGCTGATTGGTGTGGCAATGAATCTGCAAAAGTTAACTGAATGATTGCAGCCTCTTATTTCAGGGCGATGATAAACCGTTTTGAAGTGCTACTTGAACGTTTTGATTTAGCTTAATTTTGCCGCTAATTGCTTGAAAAACTTAGTGAAAACGCTTAATATACACCAAGTATTTTAAGCTGAACGAATTTAGAGACAATTGTTTGAGGAGTATAAGATGAGCGAAGATATTTCCCGACTTCCACCCCAGATTCAGCAACGGTTGCTTAGGCTTCAACAGTTGCAGCAGTCACTACAGGCAGTAATGAGCCAAAAACAGCAGCTTGAAATGCAACTCACAGAAGTTGAACAAGCAGTAAGCGAGTTAGAAAAGATGAACGAAACCGCTGTGATATACAAATCCATAGGCGCACTTCTGGTCAAATCAGAAAAAGACAAGGTTACAGCAGACTTGACAGAACGTAAAGAACTCTTGAAGATGAGAGTTGACGTTCTAGCCAAACAAGATGAGCGCCTTCGAACCCAAGTGAAGGACCTACAGGAGAAGCTGCAGCAGGACCTGCGCCCAGTATCTGGCTCTGCATAGGATGAAAACCTCTTGGCAGAGATTGGCATCCCCCAGCTAACTCTTGAACAAGTTGCAGAGTTATGTGAAGGGGCAGAGCAAGCTGCCAGAGACTATGTTTTATCTAAAGTATCCACTGGCAGAATAGTCAACCTAGACGTTGCAGTGGACGCTGAGGGAACAAAACCTGTAACTGTAAACGTTGACGTTAGTGTTGTTTTATCTCCACTTATGAAAGACTTCGATGTAGAATCCTTGACAAACCAAGCAACAAAACAAGCTTTTGTTCACGTTGAAGAATACTTGAGGGAACTCAAGTGCAAATCCACGAAATAGTTGCCCTAATAGACAAGCTCGATGCCAAGCTAGCCGTTCTTTTATGTCACAACAATGCAGACCCCGATGCAGTCGGCTCCGCGTTCGCCTTCAAAGGGCTGCTAAAACGTTTAAGACCAAAACTGGAAACTGAGATTGCATCAGCTTCTGGACCCAGCAAGCTCTCCAAATCTATGATGGCTGCTCTTTCAATAGAACTTGTTGCGCAGCCTCATATCGAAGAAGCTGATTTGGTTGTTTTACTGGACACAAACACTATCCAGCAGTTGGATGAATGGAGCACAAGAATCAAACCTGACAAACCTTTACTTCTAATCGATCATCATGCAAGCCATCCCGAAACCGAGCGCATAGCAACCGTTTCTGTAGCCGACGAAACCGCCTCATCTACATGTGTGATTGTTTATCGTCTGTTCAAGCAGGCAAACCTTTCTGTTTCTTTAGATGAGGCAAAAGCGCTCTTTCTTGGAATAGCCTTTGACACCCGACATTTTATTCTGGCAGATTCTGAAACCCTGAAAGCTGTAGCCGATCTTGGAGAAACAATAGATGTCCAAGAGACTCTTTCTATTCTTTCGTTGCCTATGGATTATTCAGAGCGCAATGCACGACTGAAAGCCTCCAGCAGAGTCAAAGTTCTAAAAGTGAACGATTGGCTGATCGCCCTTACGCGAATAAGCGCCTATCAAGCCTCAGCCGCTCGAGGGCTTGTCGGATTGGGTGCTCATGTTGCGGTTGTTGCAGGCAAAAAGGGGGATAAAATTCAGGTCAGTTTCAGGGCTTCTCACGATTTCTACACGCAAACTGGTGTTCACATGGGTAAAGATTTAGCGACACCTCTAGGCGAGTTTTTGGGGGGCATGGGCGGTGGGCACTCGGTTTCGGCGGGGGCGAATGGTGCTGGAGACTTAAATGCTTGTTTAGCGTTTTGTGAG
The DNA here is from genome assembly GCA_003096235.1 of Candidatus Bathyarchaeum sp. Next base: position 3,451 of record PIXT01000229.1, read on the forward strand.
AAACTGCTAAAAAAGAAGTTACGTTAACCCTTTTCTGGGTAGCTACTCTTAAATGGATTAAAAAGGGTGCAGTAAGCTGGCGGATAAAACATTGGCTGTAATCAAGACCAGTGATTTAGCATATACGTATCCTGGCGCAACAAAGCCATCAATCGAAAATGTATCCCTGACCATCAACAAAGGCGATTTTGTAATCTTAACTGGACCCAGCGGCTGCGGAAAAACAACCCTTTGCCGATGCTTTAACGGTCTTATACCCCACTTCTATAATGGAACCCTTGAAGGAAAACTCACAGTTGCTGGTCTAGATGTAGCAGACAACAAAATCCATCAACTTGCCCGCCACGTAGGACTTGTATTCCAGAACCCAGAAAACCAACTCTTTGCCCTATCTGTTGAAAAGGATGTAGCGTTTGGGCTAGAAAACTTTGCCATGCCCCGTGACGAAATGAGAAAACGTGTAGATTGGGCACTTCAAATGGCGGGAATAAGTGACCTTGTTGAAAGACCTCCACATGAGCTTTCAGGTGGACAACAGCAGCGGGTCGCCATCGCTTCTGTGTTGGCTATGCAGCCTGACATTATGATACTAGATGAGCCCACATCTTTTCTTGATCCCGTGGGCGCCGAAAAAATATTTGAGGTAATCACGGACTTAAACAAAAAATTAGGCATCACCATTATTTTGGTTGAGCATCGGCTTGACTTGGCAGCAAAATACGCAAACCATGTTATTGTCATGGATAACGGAAAAATTGCCTTAACAGGAAGTCCCCGCGAGATATTTACTTCCGAGAAAGCACATCTGATTGGTGTTGGTATTCCGAAGGCAACAAAACTGTATCAGCATCTAAAGAAGAATGGCGTAGACCTGAAAACTGTTCCAGTTACCCCTGAAGAGGCAGCGCATCTTTTGCGGGAGGCAATTAATGGTGCTTGAAGTCAAAGACCTCCATTACGCTTACCCTACTGGTCTTGAAGCCCTGAAGGGAATAAACCTAACCGTAAATGACGGCGAATTCTTGGCTATCATGGGGCAAAATGGAGCAGGAAAAACAACTCTAGTCAAGCACTTCAATGGGCTTTTGAAGCCAACAGCGGGCGAGGTTCTAGTTGATGGCGTAAGCACTCAAGATGTGAGCGTAGCTAAACTTGCTCGAAACGTTGGTTTTGTGTTTCAAAATCCAGACCATCAACTATTCAGCGAAACCGTGGAGGACGAGATTGGTTTTGCCCTGAAAAATTTTGATTTTGAAGAAGCAGTTGTAGAAAAGCAGGTTGATTGGGCATTGAACCTGTTGGATATTGTTCAGTATCGTAAAACTTCTCCTTTTATGCTCAGTGGTGGAGAACGTAAGCGTGTTGCTTTGGCTTCAATTCTTGCTTGGGATCCTAATGTAATCATTTTGGACGAGCCAACTATCGGTCAGGATCATAAGCAAAAGGAGAAACTGCAGCAGTTTATTTTGCAGTTAAATGCGCAAAAGAAGACCGTTGTTGTTGTCACGCATGATGTAGAGTTTGTTGCTGAATGCAATCCTCGTGTTGTTTTGATGAGTCAGGGAAAAGTTTTGGTTGATGGTGCGGCAGGAAAGATTTTGACTGACTCCGAGTTGTTGGCGCAGGCTTCGATTGTGCCGCCTCAGATAACTCAGATTTTTTTGGAGTTGGCTGATTTGGGTTTGCCAACAGACGTTATTGATGTTCATGAAGCAACTAAGATTTTGTTGAATCGGTTGAGGAAACGATCATGAGTGTCTTTGAAGGTTTCAAGTTCAGGAAAGTTTCTTCTGTAGTTCATGATTTAGATCCGAGAGTCAAGTTTTTCTTTGTTTGTGTCCTGTTTGTGATGGCTATTTTGTTCACTGCGTTGCCTGCGTTGCTTGTCCTGTTTTTTATACCGTTGCCTTTTGTTTGTGTGGCAAAAGTTAATCGGCAATGGTTACGTTCGCTGCGAGGAGCCGCAATGTTAGCCATCTTCATCTTTGCAACCAACTTTATTTTTGGATACTTTTATCACACTTCTTTTCCAGAAATAATCGGTTCTGTTGATACACTCTTTGAGTATGTGGTGCTTTTAGAGCGTTCAGCCTCAATGACTCTGCGTTTTGTTGTTTTAATTTCATCCTTTTCTGTGTTCTTTTTGACAACATCGCCTGACCATCTAGGCTTGGCGCTACAGCAAAGCCGTGTCCCCTACGAGTTTTGTTTCGCCTTCACCACTGCTGTTCGTTTCGTGCCCGTGTTAGCTGACGAGGCACAAACAATAATGGATGCGCAAAAAGCCCGAGGATTAGAGCTGGAGCGCGGAAACCTGCTTAAACGAATCAGAAACTATATTCCCATACTTATTCCCTTAATTGTTAACGCTATCCGAAGAAGCCTAGAGCTAGCAGAATCCATGGAGTCAAGGGCTTGGGGCGCAAGCAAAACACGAACAAACCTTTACGCCCTCAAACTAAAGCGGGCAGACTACATTCTTGTTGTAATTTCGGTTCTGATGCTGCTTTTGGCAGTTTATGTCTGGCTGTATTTCCCCATTCCCTCGTTGACAACACTACTTTCCCTTAAAACGACCTAACTTTTAGGTCAAACATGTTGAAACTGGTTTGTTCACCGCTTCTCATAACGTGTAACTGTATGTATCAAACCAATTGAGACTGGTCAGATGTGTAATTGTGTGCTTCGATTACATTTAACCAAAAGGAACATATACATTAGCGTTTTTTACGTTAACACATTTTTCATCTAAAATGTACACTTGTTCTGTGTTAAAATTTAGTCTTTTTTGTGCTTTACCACTTTCCTTCTTATTACTGCTTCAAGAATTTATGAATCCGAGATTTCAAGACTCAATTGTATGCCCTGAAGAAATTCACGCCCAACCACAGTTAGTTAAATTACAAACCCAAAAATTTAAAACATATTGAATAGATAATTGTTATATATGCCAAGAAAAAAGAAGAATTCTTATGTTGATAGCATTAAATTTCCATCATTAATTACTTCTAATGCTAAACCTCGGAGAGATGCGCGAAGAGCTTTCACTGCAACTCAAAGGAAGGAAATTCTCTATCAACAGAGTAATAAATGTGCGAAATGCCATGAGAAATTAGACCCTAGAGCAACACAGTTTGACCATAAGAAATCATGGGCATCTGGTGGAAGGACAATAACACAAAATGGTAGGGCATTATGTTCAACGTGTCATGATGTTGTTACACATAATAAGCGATTAAAAACGATTAACAAACCTAGAAAATCACGTGGAACTACAATTCCGGATAGGTTCCCAAGCGTTAAAGGTGAACTAAATATCTAGTTTTTAGTAATTGGAGTACTCTAGGACTACCTTTTTATCATTCAGAGTTTTAGCTAGCAAGAAAAGCTCTCCTTCATCATTATGCCAACTGATTGCTTGGAATTCTAACAATGTTTTTGGATTTTTTCAGATTCCAGAACTTTTCATGAACTATTAGAAAAGACTTTTAATATACGAATCAGATTTCCATCCGTTGTGAACTCGCATGAAATGGTTGATGGCTGCATCTGAAGAAATCTTGGCTGGATCCAGAAAAGCTATGACTGAACTCGATCTAGAAAAGGTAGAACAATTCATTCAATCAATTCTAGATTCAAAAAGCAAAAAAATCTTTGTTGTCGGTCAAGGACGAAGCGGATTTGTTGGACGCGCCTTTGCCCTAAGACTAATGAACATGGGCTTAACCGTCTACTTCCTAGGAGAAACAGTCACACCCGCAGCAGGAAAAGATGACCTACTCATAGCCATTTCAGGTTCAGGAACAACAAAAATAACATTGACTGCCAGCTCAACAGCAAAAGAAATCGGCACAAAAGTCGTAGCTGTTACCTCTTATCCTGAATCTACATTAGGTAAACTTGCTGACCTTGCGATGCCGATTGGCGGTCGAACAAAACTTGGCTGGCCCACAGAAGAGGATTATCTGGTTAGGCAGATTTTGGGCGAAAGCGAAACTTTGTCTCCTTTGGGATCAATTTTCGAAAACAACTGTATGGTTTTTCTTGACAGCTTGGTTGTTGAGCTTATGCACAGGCTCGGAAAAACCGAGGATGAAATGAGAAAGCTTCACGCCACCCTCGAGTAGGCTGTTTGTTCGAAAACAAAAAGCAAAACGTTATCCTGTTTAGGATACTGGTAAGTTATTTGATGTACGCGACTTTAGGTAATTAAACAAAAATGAGAAAAATTGGGCGATCTGTTGTAGCCTTACCTCTTCCGTCTTTTCTGCCTTTTCTTCTTTACTCGCTTCTGTTTCTTTTTAGCGGTCTTTTTTGTCATGCCGTGATGTCGTGCCATAATGATCGCGTTTCCTTTCGGTAACTTTTCCTACAGTGTGCTTCATAAAGGTTACGTGCGATTTTAGCTTTTGTTGTCATCCGCTCTTCTGCTGTTTCAATCTTCACCGCAGGCTAAGCGTCTACAAGAGTCCTCAACATTCTATGCATCAGACTGTAAAGCTGATTCAGAGTCGCTCCATCTCATCATCACGAGAGCTCAGAATGGTGTCCCTCATCACAACCTACATCGTCTAGCATACAAGCTTAAAATCTTACCCTTTTGATGACGATTCGAAACGCCCAAAAGAAATGGGGCATGATTTTTGTTATTTTGTGCTTAACTTGAATTCTTTGTGGATTGCCCGAACTGTTTCTTCTCCATCGTTTTCTTTGACTACAAATGAAACATTAAGTTCAGATGAGCCTTGAGCGATCATGCGAACGTTTATGCCTTCCTTTGCAATGGCGGTGAATATTCTTGAAGCCACTCCAGGTATTCCCTTCATACCTGCCCCCAAAACCGCGACTACACAAACGTCATCTTCAGAAACAATTTCACGGATAAACTCTCTGCCCAGCAAAGCTATCTCTAAGATGTTAACTGCGCGATCCAACAGGTTTCGTTGGATCACAAGCGAAATGTTTGCTTCTGAGACGCTCTGAGAAATCATCAGAATGTTTATGTTTTCTTTTCCCAGCACCTCAAAAACTTTTGCAGCTGTTCCAGGCGCGCCAACCATGCCTGCTCCGCTGACAGTTATTACTGCAACATTTTTGACTATAGTTACTGCTTTTACTCCGTTTTCTGTTTTGACTTTTTGTTCTTTCACTATTAGGGTTCCGGGGTTGTCTGGGCTGAAAACGTTCCTGATTCTGACTGGTATTCCCTCTTTTCGGGCTGGCTCTAAAGCTCTGGGATGCATGGCTTTGGCTCCAAAGATTGTTAATTCTGTGGCTTCTTGGAATGAAAGTTCAGGGATCGTTTTTGCTTCTGGAACAATTTTTGGGTCAGAAGTCATTAACCCATCCACGTCAGTCCATATCCAGACCTCGTCAGCATCTAACGAAGCTCCCACAATTGTGGCAGTGTAGTCTGAGCCTCCCCTGCCCAATGTTGTAGTTTCTTTGTTTTGTGTCTCCGCAATAAAGCCCGTTAATACTGGAACAGTTCTCTTCTTTAGCAGAGGCTCAATGTTCTTTTTAACCTGAAACTTTGTGACATTCATCAAAAGACCCGCCTCCCCAAAGTTTGCATCGGTTACTATTCCTGCCTCTCCGCCCGTAAAATGCTTTGAATTTAGTCCAAGGTCTTTAAGGGCACCACTGACTATGGGCGCGGACAATCTTTCTCCAAACGAAATAACTGTATCCCTTGATTTTGGCGTAAGTTCTCCAACATAAACAATTCCTGTCAAAACTTTTTCAAGCTCTTCTATCCGCACCTTGAGAACTTGCTCAGTCTCTGCTTGCAAGTTCTTATCTTTGATTGCCTCTTTTGCGGTGGTTAAGTGCCTTTCAAGAATTTCTTGCTTGAACTTGCTGATGTATTCACGGTTTCCTTTTTTTGTTTCCTCTGCCGCTTGGATAAGCTGGTTTGTAACACCTTCTAACGCTGAAACTACGGCAACAACTCCACACTCTTCATTCCTGTTATCTGCTATCAGCTTGGCTACGTGCCGAATTTTTTTGCCATTAGCTACAGAGCTTCCTCCAAATTTCATCACTATCTTCTTCAAGTCGGTTTCCTCGCTTATGTTATCATCTTGTTTGCTATGTTTTGTTTAATGTCTAATAGATCCCGTAATACTGCGCTGGCGGTTTCAACTCCACCTGCCCCCAAGCCAATAATGGTTTGTTCGCCCGCAGATTCTGAGACAAAGGTTACAGCGTTAAGGGCTCCGTCCACAGCTAAGGGATCATGTTTAGATATTTTGGTAGGTTCCAACCTTAGGGTTTCTCCGATAAAGCCTATGAGCTTTATTGTGTAGCCCTTCTCTGAGGCATCCTGTATATTCTTTGATGACACATCACGGATGCCCCTGATTTTAACATCTTTGATGGTGACTTTCCTGTCCATTATCCAGTTTGCCATAATCACCAGTTTGGCAGCCGCATCATAACCATCAACATCCATAGTGGGGTCAGCCTCGGCAAATCCAAGCTCTTGGGCTGCTTTTAGGGCTTCATCAAATGTAATATGCTTTTCATCCATCTCAGAGAGAATATAATTTGTGGTTCCATTCAATATTCCCTTAATGGAAAGTATCTTGTCGCCTTGTAGACAATTCTTTGCAAACTCAAGAACCGGAGTTCCAGCACCCACAGTTCCACTAAACCGAAGGTAAACACTATTGTGGTCAGCCAACTCCATTAACGCTGGCAAAGCTAAGGCTAAGGGTCCCTTGTTTGTTGTGACCACATGTTTTCCTGTTCGAAATGCAGTTTTGATGTAAGATAATCCCGGTTCACCATCTTCTATGTTGGTGGGTGACACTTCAACCACAGCCTCAGCCTCGACAGATTCTATGGCTTCTAGCGCGGACATGTTGGGACGACCATATTGGCTACCTGCTGATACTGTTCCTTTCTCTTTTTTCAGAGCCAGCATCTGCTTTAGGTCTAGCCCCTTTGGGTTTATGGCTGCGCCTTTCTTGTCAACTATAGCTACAATTCTTGGGCGAAAACCATACTTTTTCGCAAGCTCCTTTTTTCTTTGTATGATGATCTGGGCAAAGCTCTGTCCGACTACTCCCCATCCCACCAAGATTATCCTCATGTTTTGTTCACTCTGCAGGATTGTTTAATGTTGTATGTTGAATCTTCTCTATTACGGTTACGATTTATAAATAATGACCGCGACTAAAAAACCAACCACGCAACATATTAGCCAACTAATAGAGGTTCATTGTTGAAAACAGGCTTTTTTTCTGAAAACCAAGAAAGAACATGAATGGTGCTCCGACCGGGATTCGAACCCGGGTCTTCGGCTCGAAAGGCCGAAATACTTAACCTGACTATACTATCGGAGCCTAAGCCGGAACAACAACCAAATAAAACATACTTACGTTTTAAGTTTTCGACATCAGAATGATATCTTCGCCGAAGAAGGGGTTCCGCCAATGACTTTTGTTGCGGCAACGCTTACTTTGTCAACATATTTTTCGTCAGTGTAGACTCTGAGAATGTTTATGAAGCCCTTGAGAACATCAAACACCGAAGAGATGTCGCTTAGACGTAAGGGAATCTTTTCTCCCGCTCTGGTCTTCTGGAAAACAGGGATTTCCATAGGCTCAAGCAAATCAGAATGATGATACGGCACTGAAGGCACGGTTGGCACATCAATCACAATCGCTTCAGGGACAATTCCTGCCTCTTTGGCAATCTTGTTACGCACCTGCTCCCGAACCTCATCAACACAAAAAATGCTGGTCACCATTTTTTCTTTCACATGAAATGTTCTGTCGTAAGCGCATTTGAGAAGATTACGTCGCTCTAAGTCCTTCATAATTGCCTTGGACTTTTCGCATTCCCTTAGTTTAGTCCAAACACTATAATCAGTTAAGGCAAGATAGTCTTCAGGAGAATCAAAATCTACCAACCCTAATTCATCCTTTGCCGCTTCCATGGCTGAGGCAAGCATTATCTGCGCGGCTCTTCCAACACGATGGAAGTAGATGCTTCGGAACGATTCAAGCCTCGCCAAAACAAAAGACTCAAGGGCTGACAGTGCCCCCACGTCAACTGCAAGGTTTTCGCCAAGAACATCTAGCATGTGAATTAGCCTGAAGATGTCGACATACCCGTATTCTGCGCCGGTGTGGTAGGTGTCTCTTACCACAAAGTCTAGTTTGTCAATATCTACGGCGCTTTGGATGATCTGATCCAAAAACGCTTTTTTTGGTCTTCGTAGTTCTCCAACTGCAAGTTTTGCCACGTCATCGGGGTTACATCCTATGTTGTTGATGATGTCGTGGAGCTCAGATTTTTGGATGAGCCATTTTGTCATGTCTTCGTGAGTTTTGTTTAGGAACTTTACTAGAAGGTGCTCAAAGATGTGAGAAAATGGACCATGACCCACATCGTGAAGAAGGGATGCCATTCTGACGATTTGTATTTCGTCTTCTGAAAGAAGCTGGGAAAGATTCTGGTTTTCGGATAGTTTGCCTGCAAGGTGCATAACGCCTAGGCAGTGTTCGAATCGGGTGTGGTTTGCTCCTGAATACACAAACTCTGATCCGGCTAGTTGTCTTAGGCGGCGTAGTCTTTGAAATGGGTATGAGTCTATGAGCTGTTTTTCTGCTTCTGTGATGTAGATATACCCGTGAACTGGGTCCTTGATCTCCCCCCAATAGCGTCTCATAGGGAACATTTCTCCTTAGCTTTGTCAATCATAAGCATCATTATTTAAGGTAATCGTTCA
>PIXT01000230.1 GCA_003096235.1 Candidatus Bathyarchaeum sp.
TCATCGTATTTTGTTTGAAGCTGTTCTAACGCGATGTTTTGAATGTATGTCAGAGCGAATCCTGATGGAAGAATCTTTTGATTTGAACCCATGAAGTCCCATTCACAGCTTATGATGCCGTAAGTCAATCCTGGAGATATGTCATCGGGGATTGTTATGTTGTATTGTGCTTCATGGAAAGTTAGAGAAGTATCTTCAAGGTGAGTGATGGCGCTTAAGGTTACTTCATTTGTAGCGTTTGAAAGCCCATATATCGTCACATAGATGTATTCTATGTCAATTTGTGTTACAGCTTGAGTTGTCACAGTAACGATTATGTTTTCTCCGGGATAAGCTTGAATCGGAGCAGTAATGTCTACTATAAGACCGCCATACTCGATATTATACACATTCTGTGTTTCTTCAGACGCTGACTGGACGGTTCCAGAAAAGATTAACGTTAAAAGGAAGGCACATAACGCCATTACACAAACTTTTTTGAACTTCAATGTGTTTACCTCTCAAAATCACTGCTCTTTTTTCGGGTAGGGAAATATTTAACATTTGTTATTTTGCGTTGGACATGCTTTGCTGAGGTTTAGAATATTTCCAAAAAAAGGTTTGGTCATAGGTTAGTTCATTGAACGAACAAGACGCTGGTACATGTAAACAAAATAGACCAAAGCAAAAACTGTCAGAAAAATTTCGAACGACAGAATTGTTGTGTTCTGTTCAGTGGCTCTGAAGAACCCTGTATGAGATATGTCCCAGAATACTAGTGCCTGCAAAAAGATGGCACTGCTTATGCAGCCAAGACCAAAACTGTGAAACAGGAACCGCAAGCTTGAATGTGGTTTAAACATTGTTCTTCAGAAAAATGCTTACGCTAAGACCTTATGTTACTTATGAAAAGAAAATAAAGATTAGAAAAAAGGATTGTGACTACCTATAGTGTTAGGCAGTTAATCCATGTCTCAAGCTATCTCCAGCGCCAAATCTTTCTATTATAGAAGATTTCAGGCAGTATCAGCAATCCTGAGAACGAGAGCGCCAAAACTATGACCCAGTCTTCTAGGCTTAGAGGTATTGTTCCAAACAAGCCTGTGAACGGCACAAGTATCGTTACAAGCGCTGAGGCAACTACCGCAAAGAGCAAGTACTTGTTAGACGTAAACCCGACTCTGAATGCATTCTTTGTTTCTGATCGACAGTTCCAAACAACCATCAATTCACGTAGGGTAGCTTGCATGAAAGCCATCGTCCTTGCGCGCTGAAAATCTAGACTTCCGGGAATGCCGTCTCCTAATACATAGAACACTATGAAGAACACTACTCCTGTTCCAAGGAATTGGGTTATGAAACTCATTAAGATCGAAGCGAATCGTCCATGAAGTATACCTTCTTTTGGGTCTCGTGGAGGTTTGTCCATCAAGTCTTTCTGTGGAGGATCCAAGCTCAAAGCTAGGGCGGGACCTCCGTCGGTTATTAGGTTTATCCACAGAATCATTCCAGCCGCTAAGGGCAGTTCTAGTCCCAATAAGGCGAAGAGTCCGATAACAAGGAGTTCGTCGAAGTTGGAACGCAACAGGAAGAATGAAAATTTGCGGATATTGTCGTATATTGCTCGTCCGCCTTCAACAGCCGTGACGATTGTAGCAAAGTTGTCGTCCGCCAGCACCATGTCTGCAGCTTCTCGGGTTACGTCGGTTCCTGTGATGCCCATAGCTATACCGATGTCTGCCTGTTTGAGAGCCGGAGCGTCGTTAACTCCATCTCCAGTCATGGCAACAATGTGACCTTTTTCTTTGAGCGCTTTTACGATTCGAAGCTTGTGCTCAGGAGAAACACGCGCATAGACAACTGCTTTTTCAACAATTTCCTCGAATTCTGTGTCACTCATTTTGTCGAGTTCGGCACCTGTAAGAGCCAAATCATCTTCGCCCATTATAGTTAATTCTTTAGCTATAGCAACTGCTGTAAGTTTGTGGTCTCCAGTAATCATGACGGTCTTTATGCCCGCTTTTCGGCATAGTTCATTTGCGCCCTTTGCTTCAGCTCGGGGTGGATCGATCATTCCTGCTAAACCAATGAAAACTAAATCGTTTTCCAGTTCTGTTTCAGAGTACTTCTTTGTGCCAGCTTTTGGAAGCTCTTTGTAGGATACAGCAAGGACTCGAAGAGCCTGATTTGCCAGTGTCTCGTTTGTTTTCAAGATTTTTTCTTTTTGGCTTGGAGATAGATTCTCTATTTTGCCATTCTTTAGGCTGTATTTTGAGCGTTCTAGGATGGATTCAACAGCACCTTTGACGTAAACTAAAACTTTGCCTCCAGGTGATTTGTGAACTGTAGTCATACGTTTTCTTTCAGAGGTAAAGGGCACTTCCTGTATACGTGGATAGTTGCTCTCAAGATTTTCTTTGTCTATTCCTGCTTTAGTAGCTGCAACAACTAAGGCGCCTTCAGTTGTGTCTCCAAGCACCTTTTTTCCATCATAGTTAACGTTGGAACACAAAGTGCTGGCTTTCAACAATAAATCAAGATCAGCATCCGCCTTGGGGTCAATTGCAGCTTTGTCTACAAGGAATTCTCCTGTGGGTTCGTATCCAGCTCCAGTTACGTCAATAATTTTGTTGTTGACGTAGATTTTGCGCACTGTCATTTCGCCCTTTGTCAGTGTGCCAGTTTTGTCAGAGCAAATGATGTCGGTAGCACCTAGAGTCTCTGCGGAAGAGAGTTTCCTAATGAGAGCATTACGTCTTGCCAATTCTCGGGCGCCCAAAGCAAGGGAAACAGTTACTACTGCAGGCAGACCTTCAGGAACTGCTGAGACAGCAAGGGCAATGGCAGTCTCAAAAGCGATTATTATCTGGTCCAATCCACCTGTTCCAAGAATAAACAGGTCATACAGTTCAAGCGCAAAAATGACGGCGCATACAACCACTATAATTAATCCAAGTTTTTTGGCGAACTTTGTTAGTTTTTGTTTAAGAGGAGTGTCCACCGTTTCCACGGACTGAACCATCTCAGCGACTTTTCCAAATTGAGTGTTCATGCCAGTTCAAGCAATTACTGCTTTTCCTCGACCATAAGTTACGTGAGTTGCCATGAAAACTGAGTTTTTCATGTCCGCTACAGCCGTTTTTTCGCTGAGAACAACATCTTTTTTGGCTACTGCCGTGGATTCTCCAGTCAAAATTGCTTCGTCGGTTTTCAGGTCCACAACTTCTAGTAGTCGCGCATCAGCGGGGATACGGTCTCCGGCTTCCAAAAGAACAATGTCTCCGGGCACAATTTCTCGAGATTGAATGAATTGTTCTTTTCCATCCCTCAGAACACGGGCTTTGGGAGCCGTAAGCTGTTTCATGGCTTCCATTGCTTTTTCTGATCGGTATTCTTGAATAAAGCCAACTATCGCGTTAAGGAATACGATTGTGGCTATTGTTGCGGCGTCTACGAGCTCGTTTATCGCAACTGAGATGCATATGGCTACTAGAAGCATAATCACGAAAATGTCCTTGAATTGTCCAAGAAATATGGAAAGGGCAGATGTTCCCTTCTTTGTTGCTAGTTCGTTGGGTCCGTACTCTTGGAGTCTGCGTTCAGCTTCTTGTGTGTTTAACCCTTTTTCAGTGGCTTTCAGGGATTCTAGAAGTTGCTTTTTTTCCATCGAGTGGGATTCAGAGCTCATTTCAACCGCCTTTCTTACTGACGTGAATGTTAGAAGGTTAAAGTAAGCGTATTTACTAAAAAGCGTTTCTTACAGGTTATACAAAAGTTTTCTCATAAATAAACTAAAGTCTGAATTTGGAACTTAGAATTTGAGAGAAGAAGATAAATTATTACATGTAAATCAATGCAGTTTAACAGTTTTACGAAAACCTTAAAGCAAACGAGCGAAGACCGTAATACCTCTAAAATAAGGACGTGAAAATTACGATGATAATTGATTGGACAATTGCACCAATTACAGCAGTAGCATCAATACTAGTTGCGATTTACCTATATTTCTACATAAACAAACAAAGTAGCGGAACCGAGAAGATGAAGGAAATTGCGGACGCTATACAAGAGGGCGCCAGAGCATTCCTGAAGGTAGAATTCAAGTATCTTTCAGTGTTCGTTGCAGTTATAGCGGTCATTTTAACTTTTGTACCTATGGTTGCAGACATTGGACTTAGCTCCCTTATGGGAATAGCATTCGTTTTTGGTTCAATATGTTCTGCAGTTGCAGGCGTCTTAGGAATGACAGTTGCACTCAAAGCAAACGTCAAATCAGCAAATGCGGCAAAACAGGGACTAAACAAAGCATTTCCAATAGCTTTCCGTGGAGGAGCAGTTATGGGTTTAGCCGTAGTTGGGTTAGCCCTTCTTGGCTTAAGTATTGTTTACGCAATGACTGGTGACCCAGAAATTGTTCTGGGCTTCAGCTTTGGAGCAAGTGCAATGGCGCTGTTCGCAAAGATTGGAGGCGGAATATACACAAAAACTGCGGATGTTGGAGCAGACCTTGTAGGCAAAGTGGAAATGGACATCCCCGAAGATGATCCTAGAAACCCTGGAGTAATTGCGGATAATGTTGGCGATAACGTTGGTGACGTAGCAGGTATGGGAGCAGACCTTTTTGATTCATACGTAGCAAGTATTGTTGCGGTTATGATACTTGGTGTAGCTCTTTCTACCAGAGCTGCGTTTACATCAATCTCATTTGTCGATGTGCCACTGGTGTTTGCGGGACTGGGAATTGTGGTCTCAATTTTGGGAGTTGCAATAGTTCGAGTAGGCAAAACAGGAAACCCTGGAAAAGCACTCAACATGGGAACGTATCTAACGTGCATCATGTTTGGCATAGTAACTCTTGGAGCAACATACTATTTGGACATCAATATTGGCGTTTGGGCAGCAGCAGTCATTGGATTGGTTGGCGGTGTTGTAATAGGAATCACAACAGACTACTTTACGTCTATAGACAAAAGTCCAGTAATAAAAACAGCTGAAGCATCACAGACGGGTGCGGCGGTTAACATAATCACAGGCTTTTCTTACGGATTGCTAAGTATATTTCCAGCGCTTCTAGGAATCGCATTTGCATCTATCGGATCATACACAGTAGCTGAACACTTCATTGCAGCCGAAGGAGCTGGTGTTTACGGTATTGGCATGGCAGCAGTTGGAATGCTATCAATCGTCGGAATGATTGTGGCAGGTGACGCTTTCGGACCAATCTCAGATAACGCGGGCGGAATTGCGGAACAAGCAGGGTTAGACGAAGAAGTTTTGGATATCACTGCTAAACTTGATGCGGCAGGAAACACTTCTAAGGCTATAACTAAAGGGTTTGCTATTGGAGCAGCAGGGTTGACAGTAATTGCGTTGCTTGCAGCGTTCCAAGAAATAGTGATTAAATATTCACCGCCTGGAACAACAATCACATTTGATTTGATGGAACCATTGGTTTTGGCTGGTGCTCTTATTGGTTTGGCGATTCCCGCAGTGTTTTCAGCGATGGTAATGCTTAGTGTTGGCAAAAATGCGTTCACAATGATTGAGGAGATTAGGCGACAGTTCAGGGAGATTCCGGGTCTAAAAGAGGGAAAAGAGGGCGTGAAAGCTGATTACGCGTCTTGTGTTGACATAGCCACAAAAGGTGCACTAAAAGAGTTGATTTTGCCAAGTGTTCTATCTATCGGCATTACGTTGGCGGTAGGGTTCATTGGTGGAATTCAGGCGCTTGGTGGTTATCTGGCGGGCAGTATCTTTTCTGGGCTGATCTTTGCTTTGTTGATGTCTAATGCTGGCGGATTATGGGATAATGCTAAGAAGTACATTGAAGCTGGTGCATTTGGCGGTAAAGGTTCAGATACTCACAAGGCTGGCGTTGTAGGTGACACTGTCGGTGACCCATTCAAGGACACTGCAGGACCTTCATTGAACACGCTGATAACTGTGATGTCGTTAGTAGCTTCAGTGTTTGCACCAACAATAGTCTTGTATGCACTACTGTAGAAAATCCATTTAGATGGATGATTTACCGAGGATGTTCCATTCCTCGGTCACAAACCTTTCTTTTTTCAATTTTTCAGCTAGATTATGTTCATAGTCTGTGAGTGTAGATTCAACAAGCTGTATGTTCAGGGCTTTTTGGAAGCCTTCAATTAATGCTTTGTAGGCGTCTTGTGTACTAAAGTTTGAGTCGAGTTCTTGTCTTGCAGAGGTCAGTTTTCTTTTTGAGACCTTAAGAATGTCGTCTAAGGTTTTTGCCCAAGGAACCCTAAGGAAAGTGAACATTTTTGTGTGGTCTATGTCCATCATAAATGTTCCATGCTGGAGGAGCACGCCTTTTTTTGATGTTTGGGCGTTTCCTGAAATTTTTTTTCCGCTTATTGCAAGGTTTGGGCACCGTTTTGGGTCTGGTGGTCGGTATTCGGCGTTTGTTCCAAGAATTTTTACTGCTTCGTTGAGTCCGCTGCATATT
Organism: Candidatus Bathyarchaeum sp.; assembly: GCA_003096235.1. Next base: position 6,452 of record PIXT01000230.1, read on the forward strand.
TTCTGGTATGCGCTGAGCATGTCTAGGTCTTTGCAGTCTAGGTCGCTTAGTTTGGCTACTATGCTGTAGGTTATTTCTGCTTCTGAGTCATGGTATACGGCTCCGCCGCCGCTTATTCTTCGTATGATGTCTACGCCATGTTTTTTGCAGGCGTCTACGTGGATTTGGTCTGTTAAGGTTTGGAATCGCCCTATTGTTACGGCTGAGGGTTTCCACATGTAGAATCGGAGGGTGTTGGGGACTTTGTTTTCGATTCTTGCTTTCATTATTGCCTCGTCGACTGCCATGTTTGTAGCGGCGTCTGCGGTTTCGAGTTTTAGCAGTCTCCAGTTGTCCATTAGTAGTTGCCTCAGTTGCTAAAAACGGAAACGGGATTATTAAAGTTGAAGGGATATCTGGAAGGTTTAGGTTGATTATTTGGGGAAATATTCAGCAATATTGTGTGTTTAGATTACACTATGTATGTGTGAATTTTTGGAGGCAAATGTGTGCTGTGCTGAAAATTTCAGAAAAAAGTACTGTTTTCAACAATGATCTGCTATTAGACTACTAATATGCTTAACAGAAGTGTGAACAAATTAGTTAGCATCACAGTATTTCGTTTGTGCTCGATGTTTCAAAGAAAGCTCTGTTTTCATCAATGAAGTGTTATTAGTCTCTTAATATGCGTGGTGTGATTGTGTTGCTATGGAATCCTTTTGTGTAATAGTGATTGTTATTTTTTGGTTGGTTACAAAATTTCGGGAATGTTAACAGTGAAGGCGTAAATTATCATAAAATTGGGGTTATTGTGCTATTGTTATGCATAACTGTTGTTACTTGGTGTTTGAGCCAAAAATTGTATCGTTTCCTCATTTTAGGTATACGATACAGCCCATACAGCAGCGGGCAACACACTAGTTTAGGTATAAAAAGTGAATGAAATGTTCCTTGTTTCTATGGCAATAGTTAAATGCCGTGGTGTTCTATTTTCTGCTCTAACAAGCTCAAGGGCCTAGTGTAAGATGACTGTGCTAGAGCAGATTTCGAATCCTTACCTTGCTTCGCTCGTTTTAGGGTTACTGTATGGGCTCACTTTCTGTGCTTCTGCGTGTCTGCCATACATCGTAAGCTACATCGCAGGCATCGGGGCAGGATTCAAAAAAGGAGTCATAGTCACCACAATCTACAACTCAGGACGCATAGTAGCATACGCAATAATAGGAACCGCAGTTGGGCTGATAAGCGTGGTAATCAGCGAAGAAGCGTTCATTCCATACCAACAATACAGTCCATTCGTGTTCGCAACAGTCACAATATTAATTGGAGCCAATATACTGCTGAAAAAAAGCGGAAACTGCAGCTGTACAAACCAAACACCAGACAGATTTGGAATCTCAAAACTGACAACCAGATTTGACATTCGCGCATTTTCGATGGGACTTACAAGAGGTCTTGTACTTTGTCCGCCACTAGTTGGGCTTCTCTTATACGCAGTAACACTTTCACAGGTTAACTGCACACTTGTAGCTGTTCTATTTGGGCTGGGAACCGCATTATCTCCGCTTCTGATTCTGGGAGGAGCAACAGGATGGCTTCTAAACAAGGCGCCGCTCTTCAGCAAATGGCTGTCAAGAATTGGAGGAATAGCTCTTGTGGCTATGGGACTTGGCGTGTTACTTAACGCAATATTGAACATTATGTAAATGGAGAAAAAAACGGGATGCTTGAAATCATCGCAGAAGCGTTGCGGGCAACAATAGCAGTATCACTGATCGTGCTGGGCATACTGGCGATACTAATCTGGGTAAGAAACCTCACAAGAAAACTAAGCGCGTTGCGCCTTTTCATCCAGATAGTGTCTGTAGCCGTAATTTTTCTGGGATTAATAATTGGACCCTTCGGACTTGACCAGTGGTCGTATCTTGGCTCTGCACCAAGAGACATAGTGGTAGGCACAAACATTCTAGGAGTACCATACCCAGACGGACTAACCGTGCCCACATTCTCATGCTACTACGCATCAGGAAGAACCGCAACCTGCGTTGTCTGGCAACTCCAAAGCTACCTGTTCCCCGACTATGGCACAAGCAGCGTTTACCTCGCAACAGGCATACAAAGACTGGCAATCGCCACAGGGTTACTTGTTGTGTTTTCGCTAATTTTTGGCAGATTCCTCTGTGGATGGGTCTGCCCATTCGGGCTTTACATGGATTTGCTGACGCGTCTAAGAAAAACTCTGAGAATCAGGCATTGGACGCTCTCAGAAAGAACCAACGAGATGCTACGTCAAGCCCGATACCTGATTATAGCCGTTTTTTTGATTTTAAGCGTTATTTTAGGCATGAGAGCCATAGCTGGAATTGAACTTATCTCAGAATCAGAGCTGGGACGATACTTGGAGATACCGTTTTGTCAGGTTTGCCCTGCTAAACCACTGTTTGTGCTTGTACAGAGCGGCTTAGGATACATGGATATTAATTACGCACTATCCAGAACTGTAGGAGACCTTGCTCTCACAGGATGGTACCTCACATCAATCAACATTGTTATTTTAGGGGTAGTAACAGGGGGCTCGTTTATGATACGGAGACTGTGGTGCCGAATCTGCCCACTAGGCGGACTAATCGCAATATTCAGCAGATTTGGACCATTCAAACGGCTTTCTCTAATCAAACTAACAAAAGTAGAAGAAAAATGCACAAAATGTGGCATATGCAAAAGAGTGTGTCCACCACAGGTTACGGAAGTCTACGAAGAAAAAGGAGGAGACGTAACCGTGTCTGACTGCATCCTATGCTTCCGCTGCGTAGAAATGTGCCCATACGAAGGTTGCCTAAAAGTGGAAGTTGCAGGCAAACCAATCTACAAATCCAAAAACTGGCTAAAAGAAGATGAAGAATGAAGGGAATAAACTATGGCAAGTAAAATCGAAAAAGGATCAAAATATATCCCTGAAATGGCTCAAAGCGAGATTGATGAACTAAACAAATCGATCAAAGCTGCATCCATCAAGGTGATTGAAGACAACATTCAAAGAATGAAGAAAACATGGAAGACCCGACCCAAAGCCATGGAATACTTCGATGAAATCTCAAACCTGTTTGGGCGACGCGAAAAAGAACTAAGAGAACAAAAAGCTGCAGGAAAAAAGGTCATCGGATACTCCTGCATTTTTGCGCCGATAGAGATGATTTTGGCTGCCGACGCAATCCCAGTTCGTGTAGGTTCAGGCTGGTATGACACAGCAAAACTGGGAGACAGAATAATGCCCGTTGAAATCTGTCCAGTCATCCGATCCACGGTGGGAGCAAAGATGGTGAGCCTTTCCCCATTTCTTGAACTCAGCGATGCCATAGTAATTCCCCTTACATGTGACGGCAGAACCAAACTAAGCGAAATTTTGTCAGACTACAAACAAGTATGGTACATGAATCCTCCACGCGTCAAAGATGACACACACACCTTGAGTATGTGGAAAGAAGAGACACTGGTGATAAAAGAGAAAATCGAGAAACTGACAGGAAACAAGATCACCAGAAAAAACCTCAAAGCCGCAATAGAGACCATGCAGCAGGCAACAAAGGCTTTTCGTAGGCTACAAGAACTGCGCAAAGGTTCTCCAGTAATAAATGGAAGAGATGCCATGCTTGTGAACCAAACAAGCCTCTGGGACAACATCCAACGTTGGACCCAAAAAGTGAATGAACTATGTGACGAACTTGAAAAACGGGTTGAGCAAAAAGAGTACTCCAGCTACCCAGACACTCCAAGAGTTATGATTACAGGAACACCAATGATTTGGCCTGACAGCTGGAAGGTTCCTAACTTGATTGAAGAATCAAACCCTCAGGGAGTAGTGGTTGTTGATGAGCAGTGTTCAGGCGACAGAATTCTCTATGACCCAGTGGGAGTAGACGAGTGGACAATGAATGATATGGTAAACGCCATAAGCGAACGATACCTCATGGCGTGCACTTGCCCTTGTTTCACATCAGAACATGGAAACGAAGACAGAATCAACTGGATTGTGGATAGAATCAAAGAATACAAAGTTGACGGCGTAATCTACTATGTGGTCAGAGGATGTATACTCTACGCCATGGAATACGCCCGAATAAAACGGGTGCTAGACCAAATGGGAATACCTGTGTATTACCTTGACACAGAATACACCCGCGAAGATGTTGGACAAATGAAGACACGAGTCGAAGCTTTCCTAGAGATGCTGGAAGCACGAATCGACATATGAGGAGCAAAAAAGAAATGATATCCGCTGGAATAGATATGGGCACCCAAAGGGTGAAAGTAGTCATCCTAAAAGACAACCAGATAGTCGCACAAAATCAACAATTTTCAGGATTTGAACCCACAAAAGCTGCCCAACAAGCCCTTAAAGAGGCACTGGAAAGCGCCAAACTGTCCCGCGAAGACATAAAACACATCACAGCCACAGGCGCAGGCGTTAACATGGCAAGCTTCGCAGACAGCAAAGTAAGCATGATGGGCGCAGACGCAAAAGCAGCAGCATACTTTTTCCCGTCAGCCAGAACAGTTGTAGATGTGGGCGCTGAAGATGCAAGGGCAGTAAAATGCGACGAAAACGGAGTAATGATGGACTTTATCGTGAATGCACGATGCGCAGCTGGAGCAGGCACATTCATAGAAGCAATGGCAAGAGCACTAGAAGTGGACATGGAAGATATGGGTTCATTGTCCCTGAAGGCAGAACGGGCAAGCCCCATAAACGCCAGTTGCGTCATCTTCGCAGAATCTGATGTAGTCTCTTTAATTCACCGAGAAGAACCAAAAAGCGAAATCGCAAGAGCAATCTTTGACGCAATGACAGAAAGAGTCTCATCTATGGCTCGGCGGCTGGGAGTAAATCCGGACCTTGTGCTTGTGGGTGGAGTAGCCAAGGATGCGGGTTTTGTTGAGTCACTTAAAAGACGGCTGGGGAGCGACATACTGATTCCTGAGGAGCCGATTTATGCGGGTGCGGTTGGAGCAGCGTTAGTTGCAGCCAAGCGAGCAAAAAGGAGGCAACAGTAAAATGACAAACAATAACGGAAAAACCGAATACTGGAGATGGCTTGAGTACCGCCGAGATATGCCAAACATGAACTGGAAAGACGCCGAGGTAGTAACAGCCGGGGTGGATGTTGGCTCTGTTGGCTCCAAGGCGGTAATCATGCTGGACGGAGAAATATACGCGTGGAGCGTTATGCGAACTGGCTCAAACAGTTCGGACAGCGCCAAGAAAGCGCTTGGCTGGGCTATGGAAGGCACAGGCTTGACACTAAAGGACTTCAAGTATATTGTGGGAACTGGATACGGCAGAGTAAACGTTCCCATGGCTAACCGAGCCATAACAGAAATTGCATGCCACGCTAAAGGCGCCAACTACATCTGGGGACCAACTGTGAGAACGGTTCTGGATGTTGGCGGACAGGATGTTAAAGCAATCAGATGCGACGAGAACGGAAAAGTAGTCTCTTTCTTGATGAATGACAAGTGTGCAGCGGGCACAGGAAGGGGAATGGAAGTTATTGCTGACCTGCTGAAGATACCAATTGAAGATGTGGGTAAAGTGTCGCTGAGCGTAACTGAGGAGCCTGAGCCAGTAAGCAGCACCTGTGTGGTTTTCGCGAAAAGTGAAGCGGTTGGACTATTACGTAAGGGCTGGACTAAAGAAAAAGTGTTAGCGGCGTACCTTAGAGCCATGGCAACCAGAATGAGTGAACTCATAGAAAAGGTGGGCTGCGAAAAAGACTTTGTAATCACTGGCGGGCAATCCAAAAACATTGGCTTAGTAGAAAGGGTGGAAAAGATACTGAACATAAAGAGGCTTCCAGTTCCAAACTTGGATGAAAGTGGACGTGACCCAGCATCAGCAGGTGCTATCGGCGCTGCCTTGTTCGCTAAAGCATTATATGAAAAGTCTCTTAAACGATAAAGAGGGAAAAACAGACGATAACATATTATGGCTACACTGACGGTTCAGGCGAATACTACATAGTTATAGACGCAGAGAAATGCAACAGCTGCGAAGACTGCATAAAAGTGTGTCCTCAAGACGCCTTGAAGATGGAAGCCATGTTCATCGACTTGGAAGATAAGATGGTGGCTGCGGTTACAGAAGAGCAACGCAAAAAAATCAGGTACACCTGTTCTGTATGCAAACCCGAAAGCGGCAGTGTACCTTGTGTGGAATCCTGCAACCAAAAAGCGATAACCTGCATCTGGAAACCAAAGTAGGAGCAGCACACTAGATTTTGAAAGCTTGAGCAACCGTTACACGTAGGGCATAAAGTTTCTTTTTTTGCCTATCAAGTAGCCTAATGATCCGCCAATGCTGGGAGCTATGACGTACATGATAATCAAAGTGCCCATAGACCCCAGATAGTTGGCTGAAGCGCCTCCAGTAGCCAAAGAGATGAAAACCAATGAAAACAAAGCAGCACCAACAGCCAGACAAGCTGGACCCAGTATGAACGCTATCTTGTTTGTTAACTGAACGCTTTTTGATTGCTGGTATCTTGTTTGAATATACCCAATTGTGTAGGACAGAGGAATTGATAGCAAAATTACAAGAACACCACCAAAAAGTGTGAACAGCTCAATGTAAGATAAAAGAAACAAAACGACCTGAACACCTATGAGAACTATAAATGATGCAACGAGTAAAGTCCAATGAGTCCACAACCATGGCTTAGTCTTCGAAGCTTTGGTTTCAGCCATTTTTAGCTTACCTCTTGACCTGTTGGGTTCTTTAGGAAACCATCCTCGAATAACCGATTCTAACCGATTTTTTATGCTCATGTTTTTACATCCGGGACTAGCTTTCCGAATATTATGTGAGCCAGTTTAGCGGGATGAATTTTTGAGGTGTCTTCTAGGTCTATGTCTTGTTCTTTGGCAATATCAAGTAGATAATTTCGTGTTTGCTGTAGGAAGTTTTTGTTGGTTATTTCTTCTGGGTTGTCGTGCCAGTACCAGATTTTGATTCCGTGGCTTGTGGTGTAGGTGATTATGGCTTTGCGTTTGAGGGCTGGGTGGTAGCCTAGAAGTATGGCTTTTTTTGGGTATAGTTTTGTTACTTGGAGGTCGTTGGCTCCTGCAACGTCTAGAAGGGTTGCGGAAAGTTTTGCTTCTGCGGTTAATCTTGTTTGGTTGATGTATTGTCGGGTGGTACTGAGTTTGTTTGCTATTGCAGATACTGAGAAGCCTTCATGGAGTAGTGCCCAGACTGTTTTTTGTTTTAGGCTTAATGGTGAGGCTAATGAAAAGTTTGGGCACATAACAGTTCAAGTAAATATTTACTTGTTTACAAATATTTAAGCTTGTGCATATTAAGGTCAACATAAGAACAACGCTGCAACAAGCAAGGTCTAAAACACATAGTTCGGTGTGAAGGGTGTCATTTTAGAAAAATGCTTCTTGTTTCTAATAATCCCGATAAGCTCACTGAGAATTAGAGGCTCATGAAATGTTGTTGAACAGGGATACAGAATAGATACATTAAAAACGTTTCAATGACAAATGAATTGGTGTTCTTGTGATTGCAATGGGTAGTAAGAGAGATCGTGTAGAAATCATGGCTGAGATTCTTTGTTTGTGCTTAGACCCAAAAACAAAGACGCATGTCATGTATGGGACAAATCTGTCGTGGAAGATGCTCCAGCACTATCTTGCTCACATGCAAACCAGAGAGCTTTTGGAAATGCCAGACGATTCAACAAAATATGTGACAACCAATAGAGGACGCGAATTCTTGGCTAGGTGGAAGGAACTGAAGGCTCTTTTATGAGCATAGTAAATTAAACAAAAATTGGTTCAAGCGGGTTTTAGGTTCTGGGCGGTCGTTTTTGGGCGTAGCGGTAGCGTCGTGGTTTTCCTTCTCTTGTTAATAGTCCTTCTTTCATTAGGTCTACTAGTGCGTGTGCTACTGCTGTTCGGTCGTAGTGGAAGCCTTTGCGTGCCATTTCGCTGTGGACTTCTCCGAGTCCGTGTGGTGTTGAGAACCATCCTTCTGTCCAGAGTTGTTGTATTAGGCTTTTGCAGGTTTCTGCTCTTGGTTGTGGGAGTGGACGTTCGGGTATTATCATGGGTTCTTTTGAGTATGCTGTGACGGTGGATAGGATTCGTTTTACCGATTCTTCTAGTTGGTTTTGTTGGCATTCGATTTCGAATTCTAGGTTGCCTACTTTCATTTTTAGGCGGATTGGTGGGTCTGTGTTTTCTGTCATCGTTTTCCCTTATTGTATATTGTATTGCACAAGATGTGCATGCGCAACATTTAAATATTGCACCAACTAAACCAATTCTATATTGGTGAATCTTATTGATTGAACAATATAACTATACAACAACACCAACATATAACTTACCACCCTCCCTAGAGCAACTACAACTCCCACAAACATTCATACAACTAAGCCAAAACACAATGAAAAACATAGAAAGCACCCAA
>PIXT01000231.1 GCA_003096235.1 Candidatus Bathyarchaeum sp.
CCCTCATTTGATACCATGCACGCTCCCTTCGGAGACTCTGGAACACAGCTTGTCATGTAGCTGGGGCACTCGGATGGCTTAATTTTTCCAATCATAACCAAGTGGCAAAGGCAGCCCTTCAAAATGTCTCTTGAATCCTCGATGTGTATGTCATATTTTTTGCGTGCATCATACGCCTCAAACTCCTTCTTTAGCTCCAGAGCAGACTTTGGGAGCTTGCCTAGTCCTCTCCATCGCCCATCAGCAACATCAAACACCTGCTTCACCAACTGTTGAGCCTTAATGTTGCCGTCCCACGAAACAACACGTTTATACTCATTCTCCAGCCTAGCCGTGCCCTCCTTCACCTGCTGCAGTAGCATGTCGATTGCGAAGAGAACATCCAGTGGCTCAAAACCAGCGGCAACAGTCGGCATCCTGTAAGCCTCCGAAAAAACTTGGTAGGGTTTCATTCCTGTAATTGTGGTAACGTGACCCGCGGCAATGAAGCCGTCAATCTGCAGGTCGCCTATGCCCAAAAGCAGTTCCATGGCTGGCGGAATCAATCTATGAGAAACAAGAAAACTAAAGTTTCGAGGGGGTTCATTTAATGCTTCGATGGCAGTGGAGGGCGAAGTGGTTTCGAAGCCGACAGCAAAAAACACAAACTCCTTGTCTGGATTTTTTTTTGCCATTTGTATTGCGTCTCTTAAGCCGTATACTATTCGTACGTCTCCGCCCTCGGCTTTGGCTTTTTGAAGTGAAGTTTGTGAGCCTGGAACTCGGATAAGGTCGCCAAAGGTTGTGATTGTTACGCCCTTCTTTGTTAAGGCTATGGCTTCGTCGATGTCTGATGCTGGAAGAATGCAGACTGGGCATCCGGGTCCAGCAATAACGTCTACGCTCTTGGGAAGAAGAGACCTTAGTCCGTAATGTGTGATTGTCCATTCGTGGGTTCCGCAGACGTGACAAAACTTTACTTGATGGTTAGGGGCAATTTTTTTGATGTGATCGGCAACTTTTTTTGCCAATTTGGGGTCTCTGAACTTTTGGGTGTTAACAGCATTTGCAGTCATTTTTGTTTTCCTGCTGTTTGAGAATTCTTATGCTCTTTATTGTGCACTCTTTTCCTTCGACAATTTTTGCTGCTTCTCCACATTTAGGGCACTTGAGGGTTGGAAGCGGTACGTGATACGCGGGGTCATCTTCGATTGGAACTTTTCCTTTGAATCCGCAGCTTGGGCACTGTATAACACCGTCCTGTTCTTCGATTATCAGCTTTGAATCCTCCATGATTGTGTCCTTCACAAGTACGTTGTAGGAGAAGCGTATCTGGTCAACACCCAGAAACGTCATTTTTCCTATCACCAACTGAACTTCGGCGACCTTTTTTGCTTCATTTCTTTTTGCTTCTTGTAGGACATTTTCGACGATTTGTGTTGCCATGGAAAACTCGTGCATTTTTAGTTAAACTCCAATTATAGTTCTAATTTATTGATTAGCTCTTCAACGCCTTCTCCTGTTAGGGCGTTAGTGACTGCAACTTTTACGTCTGGTTTTATCTCTTTGACTTGTTTTTCTAGCTGTTTGGTGTCTATTTTCATTGTTTCTGCTAGGTCTTTTTTGTTTATAACCATCACGTCGGCAGTCATGAACGTGAATGGATGCTTAATAATCATGTATGGTCCTTCAGTGACGCTTACAACAACAACCCGTTTGTTTGTGCCTAACGGAAATTCTGCTGGGCAGATGAGGTTGCCAACGTTCTCTATTATTAGAAGGTCGATGTCTTTTAGGCTGATTCTTTCAACAGCTCGTGCAACAACATTCGCGTCTAGGTGACACTCTCGTCCAGTGTTTATGGTTAGAACCTGAACTCCATGCCGTCCAATACGGTCGGCATCTATTGTTGTTGTTAAATCGCCCTTGAAAACCGCGATTCTATACTTGGTTTTTAGTTTTTGGACAAGATTTTCGATTAGGCTAGTTTTTCCTGCACCGATAGATCCCATGATGTCTATTGCCTTGACGTTATGTTTTCGTAAAAGCTCCATGTTTTTTTGGGCAAGCTGCTTGTTGACTTCCAGAATGTTCATTCCGGGCTGTATGTCTAGGGTTACTTCGTTACCATTTATCACATTCTTAGTGTTCGTCAAAACATTTTTCCTTCTTTTATGTTTGTTCTAAAACTTCGCGCCACGTATTCAGGCTCTCTTCCGCGGCTTTTTGGTCTAACTTTTCTATTGCGTATCCTGCATGAACAAGCACGTATTCGCCGACTTTGGCGTTTACGAGCATGACGTTTACTTCTCGGGCAACTCCTTGCCCAAAATCTACCTTTGCGACATCACCATTGACTTCAAGAATCTTTGCTGGAATTGCTAAACACAACTCTGATTTTCCCTCTTTTGTATGACAAGAACTAGAGTTCCTGTTTGTGCATCTGAAAAGTGTCTGATTTCCCCTTTTATTTAATCTATTGTTTTTTACCCGTTAAACAGCACCAAAACAGGTTATTTTTTCCAATTTGGGGGATTCAACTTTTTTTCTTGAACATCCTTTGTCAGATTTTTAGTTAAATCGCATTTTTTGGGTATTTAAAGAATTCGAAACAGCTTTTTCAAATTTTCCATCCATTTGTGATGGGTTTAGGAGTTTCTTTCTTGGAACCTTTAATATGATGTTGCTAAAAGATTTTTGACAGTTGGATTTTCCTTTTTATCCATTTGATTAATCAAGAAAGCTAAAAACATACATTAATACGAATATTAATAAAACATATCTTACTATATGAGATATGGTGTAAACGAATGATAGATGTTAACTCTCATGATTGTCTGTATTGTAGTTCTTTGTGTAGTTGGTGCACATCTTTACTCAAAATTGTTAAAAAGAATCAAACGAGACAGATAATTTCCCCATTCTCTTTTTTTGGTGACTAACTTTGAACAAAAGAATATTAGCAATCGTTATCTTAGCGATAGTTGTTTCCGTTTCTGTCTTTTTATTTTCCTTTACTTGGAATACAAATCCAAAAAACACTTCGAATCCCGAAAACAATGTTCTTGAAATCAAAGAAGCGTATTGGTCAGGAGAAACTGGAAGGTTCTATTTTGATGTCCACAATCCAACTGACAGGTTTATTGAGGATGTTTATCTTCATTTAGAAATTAGCGGATTCGAAGAAATCTACAGCACACAAAACATTGACTACAATTATTTCCGTTGCTACGATTCTGCAAGTTTCATACCCAAAGGAAACGTTACATTTGGTTCTGGCTTTAAATCATGTTACTTTGACGAAATAAAAGTAATTGGAAATGTCGGAACAGAATACGTCATTGAAAAGACAGTTAACATTGAACAAAGAGACGAAACATTTGAGGAAATTCGTGTAGATGTTGTTTCTCTCAAATTAGTTGATTCTAACAACACATTGAAAACAATACTTTCAATCAATAACATGGGAACCACAAACACTCAAATTACAGAAGTCTACAAGAACAACAAACTGTGCGAAAATTACACTATCAATTACCCTGATTATGATGCCCTTGCTGATAACGGAAAAATACCCGTGAACAGACATGGATATGTTTGTATCTACGAAACTAATTGGGCGAACTATGAGATTGGCGAAGAAATTCGAATCAGATACGAAGTCGTAACTGCTAGCGGAATTTCCAAAGAAGGTAGTGTTCCGAGAAGAATTTCCTAATTTTCCCTCTTCTCTTTTACTAATTTCAAGAATCTAAATTTTGTTGTTGAATTGTAGTTAACCTAATTGGTTTTAACTGTTAACTTGTATGTTTTTGGATTGGCTGAAACTTTTTCGGTCAGGTCGTAATTTCAGATTTACACGAAAAGAGATTAAAACTCAGGTTAATAATGCCTTTGATTCGAATTGAAGTTTTTATTGTTTTATAACTGAGGATAAGACCATTTTGCCATTCACATTGTATGAATTTATGTTGTTTGACAAAAAACTAAATACTTGCAAGGCTCACCAATTAAAGCATCAATAATGTTTAATGGCTCGGTTATTAAATGGAATGGGTTATTTTTGCCCTATTATCTCCTGCTTTTGTTGCTTTGACTACTGTTTTCTATAAATTTCTTATGACAAAAAAGTTCCAAGGCTATTTTTCTATGCTGTCTTATCTAGTGTTCATAGATTTGATTTTTTGTCTCATAATCTATTTGGTTAATCCGATTAGTTTTCTTTTTCCTTACGTTATTCTTGCCACGATGGTTGGCTTATTACCTCTTTTGCAATTTTGGTTTTACTCAAAAGCTTTAATGGTGGAAGAAGTATCAAGAATCACTCCGTTACTTCAACTTATACCAATATTCGTGGTTTTGTTATCCTATTTTTTCCTAAATGAAAATTTAGTTGAGCAAAGTTGCCTCGGTATTGCTATAATGGTAATTGCTTCAGTGCTAATTTCCTATAAAAAAACAAAGACAGGAAGCTCCATATCTTCTGCACTGAAATTTATGATACCCTGTAATCTTGTCGCATCAATAGACATCATTTTAAGCAAATTTCTACTGGGTTACTTAGATTACTGGTCAATACTTTTTTGGTACTTATTAGGCTCTTTTTGCGGTGTCCTATTACTGCTAACTTTTTCTAAACCACGTAAAGAATTTGTTGAAAGTGTTCCAGTTGTTGGAAAAAGAACTTTTTTTGTAGCTCTTGTTGGAGAATGCCTGTATTTTCTTAGTCAAATATTCTGGCTAATCGCTGCATCTTTGGCAAATGTCTCTTCAGTTTCTGCCTTAGCAGGATTAGAACCGTTCTATGTTTTCGGTTTCATGTTGTTTCTGAGTTTATTTATGCCAAAAATTCTGAAAGAAGATGTGAGCAAGGATGTATTTTTTTTGAAAATTCTTTCAATTGCCTTAATGTTCATAGGGACTTTCTTACTGGCAACATAGATTTTTCTATGTGCCTTAATCATATGTTGTAAACCTCAAATTTTTGATGTGACCATTCACAGAATCCAAGATTTTAGCTACGTTAGAACCGTAGGAATCGCATCGTTTTTATCCTGAGGGAATGAGCCACTCTTTTTGATTACAGTTTGGGCAAGTCAGTTTGTAAGCTACAGCTGTGGGAACTGGGTCTGTTCCCCGAAACTTTGTGGTGAATAATAGTTTTAGATATGAAACTGAGAAATTGTGGTTGCATTTGTTGCATTGGAATTCCCTGAAAGTGTTTCGGTAATCGAGGGCTATGAATCCAATGGGGATTATTAGACCAACCAGAATCAGGATTGCATACACTATCTGATTGGTTGCTATGAATAGGAGTATGAGCAAAATTCCAGTTGCAACTGTCAAAGCAACGAGCGTGTCCCTGACCGTATAGCCTGAGGGATTCATCTACTCCACAAGTCATCATGTAGTTTGCTTGGCTTAAAGCATTTACACCCTTTACTGTTTTTGGAAGCCTGCAACTATTGCCTGACCAAACGAGGTTCCTCCATCCCCTGACGGAATCTTGTTGTGGACCAGAAAACTAAATCCCGCCTTTTCCACAGTTTTTCGCATGGTTGCTGTTATGTGCTCGTTGTATGCTACTCCCCCAGAAAAACCAATATGCTTGACTTGCAGCCGCTCCGCCTCTTCTACCGCCAGTTGAGCTAATCCTCTAGCCAAGTAAGCTTGGGCTGAACACGCCAAATCTGCCACAGAAACTTTGTCTTTGTTGGCAAAGATTTCATGTACCAGAAACGTGGTGTCCAAAACGTTACCCTCCAGCTTGGGCGCCAGATTTAGTTTGTCTTTGCCTTTTGTTGCGGCTGATTCCAGTTTCATGGCTGGCTCCCCCTCGTAGGTTCGCTCATAGCATATTCCCAGCATTGCTGAAACAGCATCCAAGACCCTTCCGCAGCTCGTAGTCTCTGGTGCAGAACCCTTCTCCAGTTGCTTAACAATCAATTCTGCTTCCTTTCTTCCATGAGGCAAATGACTGCTGTTCGCAAGCAGCCATTCTGTAGCATCAACTTTTTTATTAAGTATCGCAGCAGCCATCCGTAACGGGTGATATGTTGCCCTGTCGCCTCCAATGATGGGCTGAGCTTCAAGGTGACCAAGGCGCCTGAATCCTTCACTGTTTGTGTATAGGACTTCTCCGCCCCACGCCGCTCCGTCAGAGCCGTACCCAAAACCATCACATGCTACAGCAACAACCTCATCAATGTTCCATTCTGCCATCAGAGCCGCAGCATGAGCGTGATGATGCTGAACCCTGACAACTGGACAGCCAAGCTTTTTTCCCAAGTCCTGAGCCAGCTTTGTTGTGGTGAATCTGGGATGAAGGTCACACGCCACAGCTTGTATTTTGCAGTTGGTTAATTTTGTCAGGTGAGCTATGGAGTCTTTGAGGAACCTGAGGTTCTCAAGATTTTCTACGTCTCCTATGTGCTGGGAAATAAATGCTCTATTCCCTGTTAGAATGCATGATGTGACGTTGAGTTCTCCGCCAACAGCCAAGACGCAACGCTCAGAAACACGTTTCATCCGAACTGGCTCCGGAGCGTATCCCCTTGAGCGGCGAAGCAAACACGGGTCCTTGCCGTGAAAACGGACAACTGAATCATCACACCTCTGAGCTATTGGTCTGTCATGTAACAGAAAATAGTCCACTGTTGAGCCAAGCTTGGTTATTGCGTCATGGTTCTTTGTGACTATGGGTTCGCTGGGCGGGTTTGCGCTGGTCATAACAAAGGCGGGCTCTTTAGTGCCATCAAAGAGCATAGCGTGCAGCCCAGTGTATGGAAGCATAACGCCTACCCTGTTAAGTTCCGGAGAAACCATCTCTGAAAGACAGTAGTCGCCACTTTTTTTGAGTAGAATAATGGGTTTGCGGTACGAAGTCAGCAGTTCAGCTTCCCACTGGTTGACCTCTGCAAAAGACCTGACTGTTTTTAGGTCAGCAGACATTATTGCGAAGGGTTTTTGTTTTCTATGTTTGTCTTTTCGTAGTCTCGCAACTGGGTTTGTTTTTGTTGTGGATGTGGCAACATGAAAGCCCCCATTCCCCTTAATCGCTACGATACTGCCTTCTTCTAGGAGCTGTCCTGCCTCTCTGATCGGGTCTTCGGATTCTACATGTTCTCCACTGTTCGTGGTTAGGTATGTTTTTGGTCCACAGTTGGGGCATGCTACTGTCTGGGCGTGGAATCTTCGGTTCGACGGGTCAGTGTAGTCTTTGGCGCAGGCGTCGCACATCTGGAAATCTTTCATTGTAGTGTTTGGTCTGTCGTAGGGAAGCCTGTTAATTACTGTGTATCTTGGTCCGCAGTTTGTGCAGGTTATAAAAAAGTAGTCAAAGCGCCTGTCTGTGGGATCCCTTAGTTCCTTTAAACATTCGTCGCAGATTGAAACGTCAGGCGGTATCACAGAGCCTGAAAGTTTTGCTTTGCCTGAGCTTTGCATTATCTTAAACTCGTTGAAGCCTTCTTCCTGTTTTTTTGTGTCTGTTGTGGTGTTGTAGATTTGCGCCAAAACAGGCTTGGTTGCCTTCAAATCTTCTAGAAACTGCTTAACGCTATCCTTGTTTCCTTCAACAACTATCTCGACAACAGCGTCTCCCCTGTTCCTAACGTAACCTACAAGCCCATTTTTCATTGCCATCCGATAGATGAACGGGCGAAAACCCACGCCCTGAACTATGCCGCTGACCTTAATTTCGGCACGCAAAGGCTAGTCCATACTCCCTTTAAACCAGAAAAACATCTTTCCAACACGCCACTAATAAAGAAATACTTTCTACAACGCAATAGCCCATTGTGGTTGATGAAAATGTTTTGTTTTCTATATATAAGTAGAGACCTCTTTTGTTGCCAAATTTCAGTGATTTAAATCGGGTTAAGAGAAAACTTTAAGTTTGATGTCAAGAAGTGGAGTATTCTCAATACTTCAGGAAAAAAATGACTTCTGAGTGGAGAGCAAGATGACTACAGAAACATGCCGAACCGCTGGAATAGAAATCGCAGACGACTATTGTAGCCGCTGCGGTATTTGTGTTGCTGTTTGTCCCTTCGAAGCCATATCAAAGGACGAAGAACAAAACAAAATCATTTTGGACGTGGAACAGTGTCGGGTTTGTGGTTTATGTGTAACCGCTTGCCCGCTGTCAGCAATAGACCTTGTATATTATGATGTTGACTCGTTGACCAAAAAAGTCCAAGCTGAAATGGCTGAAAAAGGAGCAAAAACTCTCGTTTTATCATGTAGAGGCAGCAACCCTGTCACCTTCAATATAGAAGATACCCTTAAAGACGAAAATATAGAAAATTATGTTTCCCTGCGTTTGCCTTGTGTTGGGCGAGTTCCTCCCGAATTCTACCTTAACAACTTGGCTTCTGGCGCCGAAAAGATACTGGTGCTACAGTGTGAAGAAGACTTTTGCAGATTCAAGAAGGGAAGCAAAATTGGAATTAACAGGTTTGAGTTGCTAAAGGACACTGTGAATGTGCTTGGCTACGACCCCGACAACCTTGTTATTAAAACAAACTCTTTGAAGGCTGTCTATGACACAGAAAAATGTGTGGGCTGCGGCAAATGTGTATTCATCTGCCCCTACGACGCCATAGTATGGAAGGACGTCAGCACACCAGAAATAAAAACAGAAGACTGTATGGGCTGCGGAGCATGCGCTCTTGTTTGTCCACATCAAGCCATCGAGCTTAGAGGCTACGAGTTTGAGCCAGTCTCCGAGATTATCAAGAACTGCAGCGCAAAAGCCGCTAAAGCAAAAGCACAGGGCAAACCTGCTATCCTGCTGTTTGTTTGCCAATGGTCCGAGTTCTCGGCGTTAGACGATGTGCAAAAAGGTTGCATTACCGATGACGTAACAATCATTGAGCTTCCATGCGCCAAGGGCTTTGACCCTGTTCTTGTTCTGGAAGCCCTAAGTTTGGGCTTTGATGGTGTTATGGCGGTTATTTGTCCAGAAGAAATGTGCAAACTTGAGGAAGGAACATACTTGGGCGAACGAAACTTCTCTGCTCTAAAGGTTGTTCTTAAGCAGTATAACCTGCAAGATCGTTTCGACTCCTTCAGGGTTAGCCCCAAGTATCCAGGAGAATTTGCGGCGAAACTTGAGGAATTCAAGAAAAAGATTTCTTCTATTCCAGACTCGGAGGCAAAAAGCACCTAAGGACGTGAATGTGAATGTATAAGATAGTTACTAAACAAGAACTTGCATCCAACATATACTTGATTGAGGTTGCTGCAGCGGATGTGGCAAAAAAGTCCAATCCTGGACAGTTCGTGATTATACGTCTTGACGATAAGGGCGAACGTGTTCCCTTGACTATAGCGGGCGTTAATCTTGAGAAAGGAACTGTTGCTACTGCTTTTCATGCAGTTGGCAGAACCACAAAGAAGCTTGCGAAACTGAATGCTGGCGATTCTATAATGGACTTTTCTGGTCCTCTTGGAAACCCTGCTGAAGTCGGCAATTTTGGTAAAGTTTTGCTTGTTGGTGGTGGCGTCTGGTGTGCTCCGCTGCATTATGTTGCTACGGCTCTTCGTAAAAACAATAACAAGCTTGTTGTTGTTGCGGCAGGCAGAACCGAGAACGACATGGTTTACGAGAATGAACTAACGGCAGTAAGTGACGAGTTCTGTGTTGCTACTGACGATGGTTCAAAGGGACATGAAGGTCTAGGCTTTTTGGCGGATGTTTTGAAGAGTCAAAAGTTTGATCATGCAGTTGTTATGGGTCCTGTTTCGACCTTGAAGACGGTGGTTGAAATGACTCGTCCTTATGGCTTGAAGACTATGGTTACTTTGGCTTCTTTGATGGTTGACGGCACTGGCATGTGTGGTGCTTGTCGTGTGACTGTTGGAGGCGAAACAAAGTTTGCTTGTATGGATGGTCCAGAGTTTAATGGGCTTGATGTCGACTTTGATGAGCTTGTTTCGAGGCAGCGCGTGTATTTGCCTGAAGAGAGGATGGCGTCTATGATTCATGATAAACTTGGAGGAAGTGTGAAACGTGGATAAAGAACAAAGAAAGCATGGTATTCCGATGGCGAAGCAGGATGTTTTGGATCGGATTCACAACTTCTATGAAGTAGCTTTAGGTTACACTAGTGAGCAGGCTATGCTCGAAGCTGAGCGGTGTCTGCAGTGTCCTAATCCTCGATGTGTGCAGGGTTGTCCAGTTGATATTGATATTCCTGCCTTCATTAAAGAGATTAAGGAAGGTAACTTTCTTGCTGCTAGTGCAAAAGTGAAAGAGAAGAACAGTTTGCCTGCTGTTTGTGGACGTGTTTGTCCGCAGGAGAACCAGTGCCAGCAAATGTGTGTCTTGGGCAAGATGGGTGACCCCATTTCGATTGGTAGGCTAGAGCGGTTTGCCTCTGATTATGAACGTAAGATGGGCGTCAAAATTCCTGAGACTGAAGATGCTCCTGTAACCGGAAAAGTGGCGATTGTCGGTTCTGGTCCTGCAGGTCTTACTGTTGCTGCTGACTTGGTTAAGCTTGGTC
>PIXT01000232.1 GCA_003096235.1 Candidatus Bathyarchaeum sp.
ATCCTTTTACTCTACAGACCAAAGCTAGCCCGATGCCTGTGTTTCCGCTGGTGGGCTCTATAACGGTCATTCCTTTTTTTAGTTGACCATTTTTTTCTGCGTTTTCGATCATGTATTTTGTTATGCGATCCTTGACAGAGCCTCCTGGATTGAACTTTTCAAGCTTGATGAACAACTCAAGATTAGGGTTTGGATTTAGGTGATTCACTCGCACCATTGGCGTATTTCCGATGCATTCCAAAATGTTGTTTGCAGTCACTTGTTTCACCTTTTAGTTGGTTGATGTTATGTTGCTATAACGGTGTTATAAAGTTTTTGTGGTGCAACAATCAAGAACAATAAAAAGTCACATAGAATACGACTCAGAGCACAGCATTCCATTGCAATCCATCATACACCCACAAAAATCTGGAGTGAAAGACCAATTTACATAACATTCTAATACTTCTAGATGAGTTCAATACGAGGTCAACATGTGTTGTGCATCTTCAGACGACTACACTAACGCCGTAAACATACATTCTTTTGAAGAAATCCAAAACATTGTTGACACAGAATTTGAAGCTGAAGAAAGCTTTGTTGAACACGGAATCCCAACATTTTATGTAAAGTATAACGAGAACTCAAAGGAAGCATTCCTGCGGCTAATGAAAAACCTAGATGCCATTGAACTTCTCCCAGTTCTAAGACAAAAAGACGAAAAAGTTATTCTCAGAATAATTCCCAAACCGCCCACAAAACCTGACCGAAACATAATAAACATCGCACTACTTTGCGCAACACTTACAACCGTTTTTATTTCTGGATATGTCCTGTCAGCAGCCGACATTTTAGGCGCCCTACTATTCACTGGCGCAATTATGGCAATATTGGGCACCCACGAAATGGGACACAAACTACTCGCAGACAAACACAACGTAGACGCCACATACCCATATTTCATTCCAGGCATTCCATTTCCTTATGGCATTGGCACATTCGGAGCACTCATCAAACAAAAAGCGCTTCCCCCAAACAAAGACGCCCTTTTTGACATCGGATTCACAGGACCAATAACAGGATTCATAATCGCATCAATAGTAACCATCATAGGAATCCAGTTATCTACATTAGGTCCCATAGACCCCGAAGTAGAGCTACTTCCAGTGCCTCTCATGTTCCAGTTGATCGGAACACTGTTTCCGCCCAGCGGCACAGGAGAAATAATCAACATGCACCCTGTTGCCATCGCAGGTTGGGTTGGCATGGTGGTTACGATGCTTAATTTAGTTCCTTCAGGCATGTTTGATGGCGGTCACGTTGCCCGAAGTGTAATGGGTGATAAAGCACACCAGATTCTTTCATACATAGGTATTGTCCTGTTAGCGTTCATAGGATGGTGGACAATGGCTATTTTAGCCCTGTTCTTCTCTGCGTCTAAACATCCTGGTCCTCTAGACGATGTTTCAAAACTCACAACCAACAGAAAAATAGGCGCTCTCGTACTCCTTGCGGTATTCATTGTTTCAGTTGTTCCCCTGTGATCACCAGTTTTCATGTACCAAACTGAAGACCAACAAAGAATTACTTTCATAAAAAATGCATATTGAATTAACTGATGTTATGAATTACATTCTTGGCGAAGACCCGCAAGCCATCTAAATCAGGAAGGTCACCGAAAAACAGCATAAAATGTGTCACGTCCAAATTCAGGTATGGGCGTATTTGTTGCAAGTAATCGTCGGGAGTGCCCACAAAGTTTGTTCGTCTAAAATCATCCAAACTAACACCTTCGGGCATCCACTGCATAACTTTGTTTTCAAGCTCTACTTTGTCATCTCCAATGAACACCTGCCCCGCAGACCAGCATGACTTCTCGATGTCGTCAAAACGTCTACCTACAGTATTGGAATGTTTTTCCAAAATCTTCAGTTTACGATGATACGCTTCGAAGGATTGAAGATAGCCCCAGTCGTACCTGTCCGCGTGTCGAGCTGTCACTTTTAGTGTCAGTTTTTCGCCTCCACCACATATGACTATTGGCGGATGAGGATTCTGCACGGGTTTAGGTTCACAAACAGCGTCTACTATCTGGTAATGTTTCCCGTTGTAGCTTGCCTTTTTTTGGGTCCACATCTTCTTTATGATTTCCACTGCCTCATTCAAGCGTTCTATCCTAGTTTTTGGTGAAGGAAAAGAGAAGCCGTAAGCGTTGTGTTCGTTTTTCTGGACTCCTGCACCAATGCCTAGCTCTAGCCGTCCAGCCGATATGTTATCTAGGGTTGCAGCCATTTTGGCGAGCAAAGCGGGGTTCCTAAAGGAGTTGCAGGTCACCATTGTGCCCAGCCGTATCTTTTTGGTCACTGTGGAAAGTGCCGAGAGGGTTGTCCAGCACTCAAGAATTGGTGCGTTGTTTAGCATTAGATGGTCGTCCAGCCAAACCGAGTGGTATCCTAGTCGTTCACATTCTAGGACGATTTCTTGGAGACGATTAAACAGTTGTGGGGTTTTGTTTTTGAATGTGTAAAATGGAAGAAACACACCAAACTTGATTTTATCCGGCAACTGTATCTCTCCTGTTGAATAAATGGACCATTATGTATTTGAAATAAGTTGGCGCCAAAAACTAATATAGCTAAGCATTTATGTCTTGCATGAGCGTGTGGATTCATGAAGTTTTTGCCACAAAAGAAATGGAAAAAAATTCTGTTAATTGCAGTGTTAGCTTTTGTTATAGTTGCTGCCAGTGGTTTAGGGTTTATTATGCTTAAAATAAACAGTGATTATGTCAGCGGAATTGACGTTTTGAATACTGATGGCTCCAAAACTGCGTTGATAATTTATCATCCAGGTTTATCGTCATTCATGAAGGACACCGCTTACGCATTTGCGGATGGACTTGTAGAGGATGGCTGGAGAGTAGAGATTACTACTGCAAGTTCTGAGGCGCCAACAGACTTGTCTGATTATTCTCTTTTGGTGTTGGGTTCGCCAGTATATGCAGGCAGCCCAAGTCCAACTATCAAACGGCATATCGAAAGAATAGGTGAGCTTCAAGGAATAGACAGTGTACTATTGGTGACTTCTGCAGGTAGCGATGGTGGTACCGAGGCATCAATGCAGCAAACTGTTGAGGAGTATAATGGAACAATCAAAAAGGTTGTGTCTTTGTTCACCAGTGACTCGTTAGATATTGCTGAGCAGGCTGGAAGAGACTTGTTCCTTGCAAAAAGATAAAGTTCCGTGGGTAATTACAGCTCTTCGTGTAGTTGCCTTACCATTTTTTATATACTCGTTTAATCTTGAAATCCAAGTTGCATCTTATGTTCTGTTTGTTTTTGCTGTTTGCACAGACTTTTTGGATGGCTACATTGCAAAAAAACTTGAAGTAACATCAACTCTAGGCTCCTACTTTGATGCAGCAGCCGACTTTCTGTTTGTCTCCACAATGTTTCTGTTTTTTGTGTTTGAAGGATTCTATCCGCCATGGATTCTTTTTCTTGTGGTTTTTGTTTTTGTGCAATTCATACTAACAAGTCTTTACTCAAAGCAGGCAATCTATGACCCCGTTGGAAAATACTATGGCAGCCTCATGTATGGCGCAATAGGACTCACACTGCTGTTTCAGGAACAACTAATCTACAACATAGTCACAATAGGAGTTGTGGTTTCCACGGTTGCGTCCCTCTTGAGCCGAGCATCATATTTTTTGCGTGCACAAAACCATAAACAGAATTAGTTCAGATAACAGGCAGCATCAGATTAGCGGTTGTGTGGTCTACAGGACAGCAATGTACACTTTCTTCTTGTTCAACTTATCTTCGTGCCAATCGGCTTTGATTTCAACGCGTTGCTCGTGAACTTGAACCTTTTTGGCGCGA
>PIXT01000233.1 GCA_003096235.1 Candidatus Bathyarchaeum sp.
AACTTCTACGAAACAATTCAAGCCGTCAAAGAACGCCCCGGATGGGATTCCATATCTGCAGTACAAAACGATGCGATTTACGAAATCAACGCGGACATAGTATCTAGGACTGGCCCAAGACTTGTGGATGCATTAGAGGCAATTGCTAAAATGGTTCATCCAGAAATCTTTGGACAACCCTAAAATACCCCCTTTTTTTATTCTTTAAAACTAATTTGTGACATAAGCAATGACCACAGAAACGAAAAACAGCCATCAAAGACGTGTTTCTCACTGGAAGGTATACCTAGTTGGTCTTCTAGTTGCGTTTTTTGTTGTTTTTGTTTTGTCCCTTAACCTTGGTTATGCCACAATACCTTTCCGAGACATTTTACTTATTCTCGGCAAAAACGTTCCCTTCTTAGGAGACACAATTACTCTTCCTAGCAACCTGTCAACTGATGCAACAATAATTATGCAACTCCGACTCCCACGCGTAATCACTGGCGGTCTAGTCGGTGCATGTTTGGCAACTGCAGGTGTAATCTATCAAGGAATCTTCAGAAACCCAATGGCTGACCCATACGTAATTGGTGCCATGTCCGGAGCATCATTAGGTGCAGCCCTTGTGTTTGTGCTTGGGATTGGTGTGTCTCTTTTCGGTGTGAACACCTTGCAAATTTTCGCTTTTTTGGGTTCGTTGGTAACTGTTCTGTTTGTTTACACGATCTCAAAAAAGGGTTCCAGTGTGCCTGTTACTATGTTACTTTTAACAGGAATAGCCGTAACATATTTTCAAAGTGCAATAGTCACGTTCCTGCAAACAATTGCTTCTCAATCGGTTCTTCATGGATTAACTCTCTGGTTCATTGGAAGCATTTCTGATCTTCACGGATGGAACGACGTATGGTCCATGGTTCCTTTTCTGATCATTGGTTTTTGTATTGCTTATCTTTACTCACGTGATTTGAACATCTTTGCGTTAGGAGAAGACCAAGCACGACATTTGGGTGTGGAAATTGAAAAAGTAAAAATGGTCTTACTTGTTTGTGCCACTCTGATGACTGCAGCAGCAGTTTCTATTAGTGGTTTAATCGGTTTTGTTGGTTTAATAATCCCTCACTTGACCAGAATTATTGTGGGACCCGATCACCGTATTCTTCTTCCAACATCTGCCATGGTGGGTGCAGCATTTCTTATGGCGAGTGACAGCATCGCTAGAGTTATAATGGGTGCAGCCGAAACTCCTGTTGGAGTAATTACTGCATTTGTAGGCGGTCCATTTTTCATTTATCTGCTTCGTCGAAAGAGTAAAGGATACAGCATATAGGGTGACAAAAGTTGGTGCGATTAACAATCGATGGTGTTGACTGTTCTTATGGGTCTGTTGAGGTTCTGAAGAACGTTAGTTTTTCTGTTGACAGTGGTCAGTTTTTGGGAATTCTTGGTCCCAACGGCTCAGGCAAAACCACTCTTTTAAAAAGCATAAGTAGAGTGCTGCAGCCAAAAAAGGGCACAATTCTGATTGAAGATAAAGACATATACAAACTTAAACCGCTGGAGATTGCAAAACAAATGGCTGTAGTTCCACAAACTACACCTGTTTCTTTTGATTTCAGTGCCCTTGAAGTTGTTCTTATGGGTCGTAACCCCCATATGGCTCGGTTCAAAATGGAAGGCGAAACTGACCTTGAAATCGCAAAGAGGTCAATGGAGCTTACCCACACTTGGGAGTTTGCAGACCGCCCAATAACTGAGCTAAGTGGTGGAGAACGCCAACGTGTAATAATTGCCCGTGCTCTAACTCAGGAGCCCCAAATCCTGTTGCTTGACGAGCCAACAACTCACCTTGACATTAGCAATCAGCTTGAGATAATGGACATGATCAAGCGGCTGTCTCAAACTCACAACCTGTTGATTGTTGCAGTTTTCCACGACTTCAACCTAGCTGCCCGATACTGTGACTCAATCATTCTTTTGAAAGAAGGAAAAATTGTTGCATTAGGAAACGCAGAAGAAACCCTAACAAGTGAAAACGTCAAAAAAGTCTTTAACGTTGACACCCTCGTGAAGAAACATCCTATCACTGGTCAACTTCACGTCATTCCAATTTCAAGGCCAATAAACCGCGTGCAAAAAAGCCTGCTTGTTCATCTGATTTCTGGCGCAGGAACCGGAAGCCCAGTCATGAAAACCCTTCTAGATGAAGGCTATCGGCTCACTGCGGGTGTGCTTAATTTGCTTGACACTGACCACGAAACTGCTCAGTTGCTTTCTATTCCAACAACTAACGAAGCACCCTTTTCGCCAATAACTGACGAAGCCCACAACGCCAATTTGGAGGTCATAAAGAAGGCTAACGTTGTTGTGGTTACTCCAACTCAGTTTGGTGGCGGTAACTTGCGCAATTTGGACGCCGCAAAAACTGCGCTGGAAAGTGGGATAACTACTGTTTTGTTTGAAGACTGTCCAATCTGCGACCGGGACTTTACTAACGGAAAAGCCACTGAATATGTAGAGGAGCTTAAAGCTAAAGGTGCAGTGACCGTGAAAACTGTTCGAGAGCTTGTAGATTTCTTAAATCACTTGGAATCAAAAAACAACAAAAAATAACACAAAAAGGAAAAGAGGGTTAGTGGCCGCTTCCAGATCCCATTTGACCTGAACCGCCGCTTGTTTGGCTACCACTGCCGCTGCCTTGTTGGCTGCTTCCTGCTCCGCTGTTGTTTTGTCCGTGTTGTGCTCGGAACTGTCCCATCTGCTGATTGAAGCTGCCGTCAAATTCTCGGGCGAATCTGCCGATTTCTTCCAAGTCGTCAACTGCGTCTTCGATATCTTCTGTGTCTTGGGCGTTTTGTATCATTTCTTGGAATCTTGTCATGAAGTCATCTTCGTTTTGGTATCCAACTCCTTGGAGGAACCCGTTAACGTCAAAGCCTTCAGTTTCTGCTTGTCCAAATCTTTCCCCGAATCTGTAGCGGTACTGGAGCTCTTCACAGTAATCTCGAATTCGTGCAGGGTTAAGGTCTTGAGCCACTTCCTTAAGATACTGGCACACGTCACTGATCAAAGCGTTAGCCTCTCTCAGGTTATCTTTAGCGGCTTCAATGTCATCCGGAAGAAGTTCATTCTTTGCTTCAAGTAGCAGGTCTTCAGCTTCAGTTATGTTGCTGTAGATATCTGCATCCTCTGAAATCAAAGCTTTCAGGTCTTCTATTTTTGCTAGTGAACGGTCGATTGCGTCTTCAAGTTCTTCTGGGTCGACACTTGGACAAATTTTCACGTCAGAGTCACAAAGGATTTCGTTTATTGCTCTGTAGACTTCTCTGAATATGGTCATGGCGTCTGTTGCGTTTTCGATTGCTCCTTCGTAGTCTTCGGCTTCTAAGCATGCTAGAGCGTTGGTTACATTTTCTTGTCCTTCGCCGAAAAGGGTAACGTTGGCTTCAAAGGCGTCGGTTAGTCCTGCGGTTTCTATCATTAATAGGGCAGTTGCGTTTGAGGCAACTAAGTCAATTAAGTCTCCAACTTTTTCTTCTGCGGCTTGGGCGCTTTCTACAATTCGGGTTGCTCTTGTTTCTGTTGTTGGTTGGCCTAAAACTACTGAAAGGGAACCAACCGCTATTACAATTAACATCAGTGCGGCTATTGTTGTGGTTCGGATTTTTTTGTTCATTCCAGATCACCATACTATCTAGATGTTAAAGTGTAAGTTAAGGGACACTGCGGGATGACCGTTTCATTTTTTGGAATGGCTGTTTCACAGTGTCCCTTATGTCCCAGTGTGTAGTATTTATTACGATAAGTGATGAGGTGAAGTAAATGAAAAAAGCAAGAATAATGAGCATCACAATGTTGTCCGTTTTGTTGCTGACAGCTTTTTACGGTATGACAATGGCACAACCCGAAGGATCAAACGCTGGAAACAAAGTGCCGCCTGACATGCCGACGGATGCGCTGCAGTATAACCGCACTGACACAACGCCATCTGGACAGATGGAACAGCTCCAAGCAAGAGAGATGAACGTGTTCTTTTACAGAAACTTCACTCTAATGATGAACTGTACCCAAAACTGTGAACTCAACATGACCCTAGATTCACAAGTTCAGAACAGGCTGGTTAGCATATCTGTTGATCCAAACCAAACAATGGCCCTTACAATGAATGTTTCAGGTTCGCCACTTGCTGGAGAAGCAGTAATGGAACGAACACTAAACTTCTACATGGGACTAGAACCCAACGCAACCCTTCAGCTGCAAAGCCAGTTAAGGCTACACATCAACCAGACCGAACTCAGTGCAGAACTTGGCAGAGAAGTTAACGCTTCACAGTTAGCTTGGATGTACTGGAACACAACCCAAAACCAGTGGGTCTACATGGAAAGTTACATGGACGAAAACAACTACCTAGTTTGCAACACAGACCACTTCTCAACATGGACAGTAGCAGAAGTCGACCCCGAACAAATCCCAGAGAACATCCACGTGTTCACAGCAATCACCTTGGTTGCTATAGTGTCAGTAGCTTCAATCTACCTAAAAAGAAAGAAGAACTAAACACTCTTCTCATCTCTCCTTTTCTTTTTATTTTTTAGTTCAGTCTAG
The DNA here is from genome assembly GCA_003096235.1 of Candidatus Bathyarchaeum sp. Next base: position 4,585 of record PIXT01000233.1, read on the forward strand.
AGTGGAACAATTTTCAAAGTATGCTGAAAATATTAAATCATCAACTTTTGCTTCTAAGATTATATTTTGTCCAAAATTTAACTCGTCATACTGTACGTTTTTTATTGAAACTGATAATTTTATTTAACTATATCCTTTTTTTAGACAATATTTAAGTAAATTTTATATATTACATGGAAAAGATTACCCGTCCAAAAATAGGTAGAAAAAAATGAGAACATCAAATAAACCAAAATTCAAATTAACAATTGCTTTGACATTTCTTTTGCTGTCTTCTATTACGCTGATTATGCTGCCGTCTCAGTCTGTTATTGCTCAACCTTCTGCAGAACAACCAACCAGTGGACCACTGCCAAGTGGTGCCACTCCTGCTGTGACAGTTAATACACAAGCTCGTATCAGCTTAAGACCTGCCACCATAGGAGTTGGTCAAACCTTCTTGGTTAACCTGTGGACTAATCCTGGAACTCACGTAGAACGTTTTCATCCGGACTACAAAGTTACAATCACTAGCCCTAGCGGAAAAGAAAACGTCGTTACGATTGATTCCTACTGTGCGGACGCAACTGCATGGTTTGAATGGATCGCAGACGAGGTAGGAGAGTGGAAAATCAAATTTGATTTCGAAGGAACATATTTCCCTGCCGGGCTTTACTACCAAGGAATAATTTACCCTGACTTGGATGCTATTGGTGATTATTCAGTTGGCATGTTTTCCGGACCAAAGGAGCTTGATTCAGTCTACTATATGCCCAGTTCAACCCCAGAGCAAACGCTTGTAGTGCAAGAAGACATGATTTACTCTTGGCCTATATCAGACCTACCAACTGACTACTGGAAACGACCAATATCACCAGAGAACAGAGAGTGGTGGACAATTGCAGGTGACTTTCCATGGCATGGTCCAGCGACAAGTTCTGTGTTTGAGGAACTCTATCCTGATACAAACACCCACTGGAGTAATGACTACAAGTTTACTCCTTGGGTTCAAGCGCCAAACACTTCTCACATAGTGTGGAAGGAAGTTGGTCAAACTGCTGCGGGTCTCATCGGAGGAGACGAAGGCAGTGACTCCTATAACGCAGAACGCAGTAGGGCCGCTGCTCCAAACATCATCTTGAGTGGCAGAGCTTTCCAGAGCTACACAAAACCTGGAAGTGGTAAGACTGCAGTAACCTATTGGAAATGCTACGACATCCGCACAGGCGAACTTTTCTGGGAACGCCCACTAGAAGCGGGTGAAAGTGCACCTACAGTAATTTGCTATGAAACTGCTGATCCAGCTGTGCCTGGCACCAACTTCAAGTCATCACAGAGTGTAAGTCTCGTGTACATAGGCGGCGGTCGAATGCTGAAGTATGATCCATGGACTGGCGCTTTGAGCATTAACTGTTCAATTGCTCCATTGACTTCAAGTACCTACTACATGAACGGATACGCATTGGGCGTCCAGAGTCTTGGCGGTGGAGAATACCGTTTGATTAACTGGACGACGCTTTCAAGTGGCACCACTTTGGCTTCAAGGATGGTAAGCAATACAACTTATGCGCGGAGCAGCCTGCCCACATTCCAAGATTGGAGTACTTGTTTAGGCGCCGCAGTGTCTAACATCGAAAAATCTGGAGCATGGGTTGGCTTTACAGTATATGGTTACGATTTGCTAACGGGCGAGGAACTATGGACTGACACAGTTGACGAATGGTATTACAGCTCTCGATCTGGTCTTGCTGATCATGGGAAATTCGCTATAGACACAATGAATGGGTATTGGCTGGCTTGGGATCTGAAGACAGGACAGTTAGCATGGCAAAGCGAGATGATGGATTATCCTTGGGATGCATCTGGCTTTGGATCTTACGGTGTAGAATCTGCTTACGGTATGATTTACTGGTCAGGTTACACTGCTCAATACGCTTTTGACTGGGATGACGGAAGCATAGTTTGGAAATTCAAATACGCTAGTGTACCATATGAAACTCCATATAGTGGCTACGTTTCATTCCGCGGTTATCCACTGGTTGCTGATGGAAAAATCTACGCGTACAATGATGAGCACTCACCAACTTCGCCTATCACCAGAGGATGGAATCTCTTCTGCTTAGACGCTATTACAGGTGACCCGCTGTGGAACATTACTGGTAGCATACGTCCATACGCAATAGCTGACGGTTACCTCGCAGGCTCCAGCATGTATGACGGATATCTGTACATGTTTGGCAAGGGCCAAAGCGAAACAACCGTAACGGCTCCTGATGTTTCAGTACCTAAGGGAACAGCAATGACAATAAGAGGCACAGTTCTTGATTTGTCGCCTGCTCAGCCAGAAACGCCATGTGTTTCAGTTGACTCAATGAGCACACAGATGATGTATTTGCATATGCAACGCCCAATCGACGGACTTTGGCACGAAGACACAATCACTGGGGTATCCGTAGTTCTAAGTGCAATAGCTGAAGACGGATCTTACATAGACATCGGAACGGTAACAACTGATGGCTACACAGGAACATTTGGAAAAGCTTGGACTCCAACCGCAGAAGGTACCTACAAAATAGTTGCCTCCTTCGCAGGTGACGACTCTTACGGTAGCTCAACCGCAACAACGTATGTTACAGTTGGTGCGGCAACAGTAGTATCACAGCCAATTGAACCCGAAGAAGCCACAACTGGTATCATCAGCACTGAACTAGCAATTGCATTAGCCGTTGTTGCTGCATGCATCATTGGTGCAGTAGCTTACTTCGCGATACTAAAACGAAAATAAACGGAGAAGAAACCAAAATTTTTCCTCCCTTTTTTTTGTGGGAGTATATGACTAAACGGAATAAGGGCCTGAAAATTCTTCGAGCACAGGAAACTGCGTCTGATTCTCTTGTCTGGAGATCTGTACTCATCAACACTTTCTTGTGTAGGAGTCTCAGGAAACCCTTATTCCAACAGTTGTCTACCTTCTACGGCCAATAAACCGTCAAAGAACAGAGGACTGAAAAAGGAAGATAAAAAAATGATTTTCCGTCCTAAAACCTCGTCTATTTTTTGTTGCCGTGTAACTTTTCTCTTTTTACACAACATTTGAGAAACATTAAAAATTGTGTTAAACCGTTTTTGTTGTGTTTAGCAAAAGAATAACAAAAACTTGATGGTGTTAACGTGAAACCTCAAACCATGCGTTTTTTCC
>PIXT01000234.1 GCA_003096235.1 Candidatus Bathyarchaeum sp.
GCTAGTATTAATCCAGATGCTAAGGGGATTGTCAGGTTATCATTTATGGGGCTGGGAATTCCTTCCACAAGCATTCCAACAGCGGCGGCAATCAAAGCTCTAACTGGGTCAACAAAAATCATTGCACCTAAGAAGGCGAACATGAAACCAGCGATTGTTCCTTCTATGTTTTTTCCTTTGTTGAATGGTAGTTTGGTTCTTCCGAATTTCATGCCAAATATGTGAGCGCCACCATCGCCTAAAGTGAGCACCGTGATGGCTACGTAACCTATAGGCTCTGGAAATATGAGCAAAGAGATTGCTATGCCTAATGCAAAATGGATGGGCGATGTTGCAAATTCGTAGAGTTCGGTTTTGTTTGCTGCCTTCCAAGTTATTGATGACAGAATTGGAATGTTGATTCCACGTACTCTGGCAACCTCGGATATTGTATAAAGGACGGCTACAAAAAATATCAAAGACGCTAACAAGACATTTCCAAGAAAGTATATGCAAACAAAGCTTAGCAGAAAACTACCCGTGTGAATTGCTTCTCTGAGACCTCGACTTTTTGACAGTTTAGGCTGCGAAACCAGTGATTTTTCTCCTGTTATTGGCAGCAAGATTTCTGTTAGTGAACCTCTTGTTACAAAATCTGATTTTGCTGTTAGAACAAAATCAGGATTGTACCCTATCCGTAACCTGCATAATGGAAACATTGACATGTTATTTCTATCGTCAGCGACCATAACACAATCCTGCGAGGTTAAGCCCTCTTTATCGAGTATTCTCTGCAAAACTACAGCTTTACCTCCAGACTTGAGAACATCCCCATTTATTATTCCTGTTAAGTATTCATCAGATATCTCCAGTTCCAGACCATAAGCATAATTTGCTTGCAGTTTTGTGGCCAAGTCTTCTACTGCTTGTGTGGGAAGACCTGAGCTAATGAGTGCTGTTTTGTATCCTTCACGGTTCAGTGTTTTGAAGACTTCTTCAGTGCCAGGCATCAGAGGTATGCTTTTGTGAAGTTCCAAAATCTCTTGTGCTCTGAGTCCCTTGAGCGTTGCAAATATTCTTTTTAGTGCAGATTCTAAAGATAGTAATCCAATCTCATAAAGTAACCCTAATATGACAATTCGTGTAAAAACTAAAAAGTCCACTTTACGTGAAACCTCGAAAAGTAAGTAACGATTTTTTGGCATCAGAATTCCTTCCACGTCAAAGACAACCAAACGTTTGGTTCCCTGATTCGTATCCCTTCCGTCAGCCATCATTAGCGATTTCCTCTTCACACTATTGGATTGTCTTGATTGAAGAGTTTTCCGTAAACATAATGACCATTACACAATTTACTTACAAGTGTATTCTTAGATGACTACCTGAAAACTTCATTACCTAGTTTGGACAAAAAAGAGAATGGAAGACGTTAAACGTCTTTGAATCTTAGTCGTGGTTCTGCTCTTGTCATGCCGTCTTCAGATGGTGTACCTGGTCCATCACTGTTTTCATAGCTGTTGTCAATGTAGTTTTCGTCTGCTGAAACACTAACCGTCATAATTGCACCGAACATGCTAGCAAAAACCAGAAGCAATATTGCGATAGCTACCATTTTTTTCATGTTAATCAACCTTAAACAGTTTTCAGTTATGATTTGTCGTTAAGATTTGATATAAGGGGCACTGCGGAAAAAGCGTTCCAAAACCTGAAACGATTGGTAATTGTTTAGTTTTTATGTGTTTTCCTTGAATTGTGTTGTTGATTTTGGGTCTGTTTTTTGCGTCTGGTTTGATGTGTATTTTTGTTGTACTCAAACACGATAATGTTTATTAAGAATCAATATTCAAGATACGTATTAGGTGGAAAGAATGGTAAATGTAACAGGATATCATGTCCTCTTCTACGGAAGTCCAACAGGATACCAAACAAACAGAGCACAAATCAGTCTCTACAACAAAACCAAAGTAGTCGCATACGTAAGATTCAATGACCCCGGTATGGCGTTTGAAAACGACTATGTTTCAGGCGGAATTATACGAATGCATCTTCCTTCAACGATGTTTGAAAATGTGATAGATGTTCTTCGAAATGAAAAACCAATAAACATCTACTTTGCCGCAAACCGTGGATTTCTTGGAACCGGAAAAGAGCCAGTGGGTGAAGAAGAAACACCCTAATCTTCCTTTTTTAGTTTCACAAGAAGCTGTCGTCGGAGTCATGTTTTAGCATTTTTTCTTAGTCAGTTCTTAGTTTTACTCTGCCTGTTTTGTTTCCGTTGTGTTTAAGTACATTAGTTTCGTAAGGGAACTGTTGTGCTTGAAAGGGTTACTGGAGGTGTGTTGCGTTAGCTAGGTTTTTGGTTACTTCTGCGTGGCCTTACATCAACTATGTTCCACATTTGGGTAATCTTGTTAGTTCTATTCTTTCAGCGGATGTTGTGGCTCGTTACTATAGGTTGAAGGGGGATGATGTTGTGTATGTGACTGGTTCTGATGAGCATGGGACTCCTATCGAGATAGAGGCTGTTAGGTTGAATATTGCTCCAAAAGAGTTGACGGACCGTAACCATGCCCAAATTTCGGGTCTGTTTGAGCGGTGGGGTATATTGTTTAGTAACTACACCCGTACAGAGAACCCTGTACACAAAGAGTTTGTGCATGATTTTTTGTTGAAAATCTATGAGAATGGTTACATTTTCACTCAGGAAACTGATCAGTTATACTGTCCTAATTGTGATCGGTTTTTGCCTGACAGGTTCGTGGAGGGGACTTGTCCAAGTTGTGGAGATCCTGGTGCTCGGGGGGATCAGTGTGATGCTTGTGGTAATCTTCTTGAACCCACGAATCTTGTTGAGCCTCGTTGTGCAATTTGTGATGCTACGCCAGTTGTTGAGACGCGGAAGCATTGGTATTTTGATTTGCCCAAGTTGAGCGAAAAGCTTCAGTATTATATCGAGAATAACGAAAATTTGCCTGATAATGCTCGGAACTTTACTTTGAATCTTCTGAAGGGTGGGTTAAAGCCTAGACCTGTCACTCGGGATAACAAGTGGGGGATTAGGTCGCCTTTTCCGGGGTCTGAGGATAAGACGATCTATGTTTGGGTTGAAGCTGTTTTGGGCTATATTTCGGCTACTATCCAGTATTTCAAGAGGTTGGGGCAAGAAGAAAAGTGGAAGGACTATTGGTTTAACAAAGAAACCAAGACGTTGTATTTCATAGGGAAAGACAACATTCCCTTTCACACTGTAATTTTGCCTGCTTTGTTGTTGGCTACTCACGAACCCTACAATCTGCCTTGGACGGTTCATTCTACAGAGTTTTTGATGTTTGATGGTCAAGCATTCTCCAAGAGCCGAAGAATCGGAGTTTGGATAGACGAGGCGCTAGAACTGTTTCCTGCGGACTACTGGAGATACTCTTTGCTGTCTATACGTCCTGAAGTGAAAGACACCAACTTTTCGTGGACAACCCTGATTGAAAAAGTGAACTCTGACCTAAACGACACGCTAGGAAACTTCGTACATAGAACCTTAACGTTCCTAAACAAGCAGTTCGGCGGAACCGTTCCGCAGCCAATCAGCCTAGGTGAAAAGGACAAGGCGGTTCTAAAAGAAGCTAAAGAAATTGTGGACAAAACTGCAGAGCGGATGGAAATTTTCAAACTGCAGGAGGCTCTACGTTACGCCATAAGTCTAAGCCATATGGGTAACAGGTACTTCAACGAAAAAGAGCCATGGAAAACCATCAAAACCGATCGTCAAGAAGCGGCAAACACTCTGTATGTTGCTGCTCAGATCGTTAAACAGTTGGCGATAATTATGTCACCCTTTATTCC
>PIXT01000235.1 GCA_003096235.1 Candidatus Bathyarchaeum sp.
ACCACATCTTACCTAGGCTTTAGACCCAACCCCGTTGGCCTCGGCCAACCAGTCTTGGTTAACATGTGGGTAAAACCCGCAACCCACGTAGGTCGCAAGCTAACAGGATTCCAAGTAACCATCACAAAACCTAGCGGAGAACAAAGAGTGGAAACAATGGACTCATACTACGGAGATGCAACAGCATGGTTTGAATTTGTTGCAGATGAAGTAGGAGAATGGACACTTCAATTTGACTTCTTGGGAACTCACTTCCCAGAAGAACAACTAGCAGGTGGATTCATGGAGCCTCCTGTTGTCACTCTGGGACCATGTTACTATAAACCGTCCACTACAGGAGAACAGACCCTAGTAGTGCAAGAAGAGATGGTTTATGGCTGGCCTGAATCGCCACTCCCAACAGACTACTGGACAAGACCCGTATCCCCAGAAAACAGGGAATGGTGGTCTATTGCAGGAAACTACCCGTGGACTTCCCAAGGCGGATCAATGTACCCTGGATGGCCAGCTGAAACAAACCCATTTGCTAGTAACTACAAATTCGTTCCATGGGTTCAAGCACCAAACACAGCTCACATAGCATGGAAACAACAAGCAACCATCTCAGGTCTTATCGGAGGAACCATGTACCTCAGCTCACTTGGCGGAATGAGCAGGGGCAGCGGCGCTCCAAGCGTAATTTACTCAGGAAGAGCATATCAGAGTGTAACAAAACCTGGCGGAGACAACGTTTTGCAGTGCTACGACATAAGGACAGGAGAAATATACTGGGAAATCTTTCCAAACCCAATTCCAATGACGATGGGCTTTTTCGGACCGTCACCTGGTTCATTATATCTTACGTATGAGCAACCATCTCCAGAAACACCAGGCGCTGAATCACGATCTGGTGAGTCGGTAAGTCTTATGGCTCTCGGCAATAGACTAGTGAAGATTAATCCTTGGGATGGAACAATAACCATGAACGTGTCAGGCATGTCAGGCACACTATACAACGACCCATACGTGGTTAGCGTACAGAGCGTTGGTGGCGAGAACCGTTTGATTACCTGGACAACAGAACAAAACGCAGGGGATGTTGTTTATGCTCCTGGCGGTGGGCAACCAACAACCACTGACTTTGCTGCAAGAGTGAAAAGCAACGTAACCTGGCCTTTAGGTTCGGGTTATGGCATCGTTTACGACTACGAATCAATGATAGGCGCTGCTGTGAATACCATTACTGACCCGGTAACTGGAGTTTGGATAGGAACACGACTAAGGGCTGCAAGTATGGTAACAGGTGAACTTCTATGGGAGAAAACAATCACAGACGCGTGTTACAGTGGAGCTACTGCAGTTGCTGACCACGGAAAAGTCGCTTTCGCATGCAACGACATGTATTGGATGGCCTTCAATCTTAACGATGGAAGCCTAGCATGGAAGAGCGAATTAACAGACTATCCTTGGGGATGCTGGTGGGGATACACAGTAGCCTCAGCATACGGCAACGTTTACGGCCTAGCATATGACGGCGTCTACGCTTTTGATTGGGACGATGGAACAATAAACTGGAAATACGAAGCACCTACAGAGTTCCCATACGAAACTCCTTATGATGGACTGAACTCCTTCATGGGCGGCATTGTTATTGCTGACGGAAAGGTCTACAGCCAAAACAGTGAACACACACCCACATCGCCTATCACTAGAGGATGGAAACTCCACTGCATGAACGCATTCACTGGCGAAGGCATATGGAGCATAACAGGATCTATGACTCCAGGAGCTGTCGCAGACGGCTACTTAACAGCGAGCAACATGTATGATGGATACATGTACGTTTTCGGCAAGGGCCAAAGTGAAACAACAGTTTCTGCACCTCAAACTAGCGTACCAGTTGGAACAGCAATGACAATCACTGGCAATGTTCTTGATTTGTCACCCGCTCAACCAGGTACACCATGTGTATCTGCAGATTCGATGGCTACTCAAATGGAGTACTTGCACATGCAGCACACAATTGATGGAGTCAAGCATGACAAAACAATAACTGGTGTTCTTGTTACTTTGAGTGCGATGAAAGAGGACGGCACTTACGTTGACATAGGCACAACCACAACCAGTGGCTATTATGGAACTTTTGGCATTTCGTGGACTCCAACACAAGAAGGCACATACGAAATCGTAGCTTCCTTTGCAGGGGACGATTCATACGGTAGCTCGGGAGCATCAACTTTTGTTACTGTAGGTCCAGCATCTTCTGCATCCGCACCCGTTGAACCAGAAGCAATCACAGAAGCACTGATCAGCACAGAGCTAGCAATCACCATAGCTGTCGTAGCCGCATGCATCATTGGCGTTGTAGCTTACTTTACGTTGCGAAAACGAGGATAAACCAACAAAAATAAACAAACAACTTTTCCTCCTCCCTTTTTTGAGGAGAAAAATAATGGAATAAGGACATGAAAGGGTTACAGCACAAGATTCGATAACCGATCCTCCTGATTATATGGATGATTGGCACTCATCAACAGCTTCTTGTGTTAAAACCTCGGAGTTCCTTATTCCAAATATTTGTCCATCTTTGGGCAATGAAGAGTTGAAGAAATCGCCTGTTCTATGTTTTGTCATTATCGTTGTGAAGTAAAGTTTAATTAGTCTTTCGATTCAATATATAAGGGTTGCAAAGGATGAAAAAACAACGTTCCAACATTTCCAAAGAAGGAAAAGCCAAAAAATGGAAACTTGTACGAAATCCTTGGTGGATGAAAGAGCCATATCATCTTGAACCCTGCGCAAACTAAACGCGCACCAGCGTTTTCATTCAATCAGTTAGCTAAGCATTATTTGATTTTGAGCGTTTTTGTTTCGGATTGGCTTAATTTCAATTTTGCATTTACAAGTTTTTCGTATAGAACTAAAACTTTGGCCGAGTCATTTCGAGCAACAGCTTTTAAGATGTCGCCTTCAATTTCAGCTACGTCTAGCCGTTGGTAATAATCTAAGGATTCTTTGAAATGGGCCAAAACAATTTTTCCCGTTAAAATTGGATGATTATTGGTAACATTCGCTTCTGCAAAACGGATTCCATGTTCAAGCTCGATTTCTATTCCAAGTTTAAAATCTTCAAGTGCAATATCCATGTCAGCAGTTTCTAATTCAGCCAAAATTTTTTTTGCTTCTTCAAGGGTAATTTCAGCTTTTTTTAGCAATGTCCAGTCTCTAATTTTTAGCAATTTACAAACTCGTTGCACTTCATTAATAGAAACATAATCAGGAAGATTCATAACAATCCCACCAAAAGTTAGACTTTTAACATTAAATAACTTGTCATCGTTTACGCCAAGGCATCAATCCAGAAACTGAGTGTCATTTTGTAGTTCTGAGAACAAAAATTCCTAACAGGATGTAAATGAAAGCTAAAACGGTGTGGGGAATAGAAAAAGCCCAGATTTGGTATAAATTCCAGTATTCAAGTTTGAATAGTTGGATTCCAGCCTGCAGATGGACGTTTATCCAAAGTATAATTGACGTAACCAACAAGACCCCTATGAGGGTTGGAGATAAGATTGCTAACGTTTTGGACCATGTTTTTTTGAACCAAAAACCTGCAGATGAAAATATCATCATTAGTCCTAGGAAACTCACAAGACCCAAAATGATTGCGTCAGCAAAAAACGAGGCGTTTGATTGTTTTAAGGGGTCAGTTAAGTAAACTGCAAAGACAGGAAATTCAAAGAAAACGTAAAAAAGTCCTCCAATGAGCCATGAAACTGAAAGCAACATCCGTTTTTTCTCTTGGTCTACAACTTTGACTAACCGCAAGGTGGTTCCCTTTTTGTATTTTATAGTTAAATCATTAAATCAAAGCTTTTCGGTGTCAGCCTATATTGTTTCGATATTCACAGTATGGATTTTGTTTTCTGAAATTATTTAACAGAAGGTTTTTGTCATTTACTGGGATGAGTGCTTCTCCATTTCAAGACTTGTATGTTCTCTGGTTTGCCTGAGAACCTGAAAAGCGCTCA
>PIXT01000236.1 GCA_003096235.1 Candidatus Bathyarchaeum sp.
CGTTTCCCACAGTTTGGAGCTTAATCGACAGTTTTAAGGAGCAATGTCTCTTGAACAACTGGGAAACATGCGAAACCGAAGACTGGATCAAAACAGAAGACGGCAAATACCACAGTTTTCTTTGGACCCAAACAATCCACCCATCCACGTTTGAAAGAATCGTTACAACCCGCAGATGTGGAATCCGCCTCGACAACTCTTACAAGGTTGTGGACATCTCATACACCGGATGGTTATTCCAAGACAGACCACCAGAATTTGTGGTATCATGGATTAAAGAAAAACCTGAATTAACACAAAAAACCGCCATATTTGACCTTAGCGACATATACGCCGGAAACAATATCTGCCGAAGGGTTAACGAAACTGAAAGCAGCGTCTTCAAAGAATTTGAAAACTTTCTGAAAAAAGAATGGGATATAAAATTCAAGCCAGTTGATGAAATGCCAACACTCACAATGTAAACGGGTTAGAATGTACATTTGTTCTAATTCAAGTTCTTGAATGCCTAAAAAAACAGAAAAAGAGGCAACATCTTGTTTTGTCAGTTATTTTTTTTAGTTGTGTCGTTTGGGATAAACCAAGCTTAAAAGGGCTTCTTTCATATCTTTTATTGGTAACATCCGTTCATGTTTGAACTGAAACTTAGAATTGTTTGCTTAACGGGGAATAAAAGATGAGTGAAGAAGAAAAAGATAAAATCAAAAAGATCGCAAAGCTCCGAGCCATCCTAGAAAAGCGTGTAGAAGACATGGAAACAGAACTGGATGGACTAAAAACATTACTTAGCTTAATAGACACAACCCTGCTTAAGGAGAGCTTCAAAAGACCCCAAATAAGTAAACCCGTTCAGACCCCACGTAAACAAGAGACCACTCAGAATGCTCCAGTTAAACCGCAAAAAAAAGGCATCCCCCTAAAAACGTTAAATGGAGACCTCTTAGCCCAAATTTATGATGAAAAAGACGTAACAACGGTTACACTAGCAGAAGACAAAAACTTCGACATCAACACTCCACCATTCTTATCCTTTTTTGTGGAACGCGTCTTAGCAAAGATGTTAGAAAAAGATAAAGAAGACGCAAGCAAAGGCAAACTAGACCCAGACAAGATTGTGTCATACGACATGAAACAAGACGGAAACACAATCAGGACCATAACAATCAGAAACCTTAGACCCGAAAGAACACGCGAACTAAAATCTTCGATCCGCTGGACACTAGAAAAAATGTACGAACGAATGAAACAAAAAAACTAAACATAAAGCGCAGCCTAAAATTTGCAGACCTCAATAGCTATTTTATCTCAAAAACGTAGGGAAAGGGTAACAATGAAAACTAGCCAAGTAGCAACCAAGGTAATCACTGGTTTTCTCAAATTCAAAACAGGACGCCCCACTCCCCTATTCGCATCATACAACGTGACTGGCAGATGTAACATGAAATGTGCCTTCTGTGAATGGTGGAAAAACAAAATCCCCGAACTGCCCACAAAAAAGGCGCTGGAAGCCATAGACGCTGTCTGCAGTTTAGGTGTCCCATTTTTTGACCTCAGCGGAGGTGAAGCACTCCTACGCAAAGACTTGGTGGTCCTCGCAAAAAGAGTGGAATCTCACGGATGCTTGGTGAGCATGAACACCAACGGAACACTACTGAACAAAGAACGGGTCGGCGAGGTGGCTGATGTGTTCGACACTGTTGTTGTATCGTTAGATGGACCCAAAGAGGTTCATGACCAAATACGGGGAATACCCGGAACGTACGAGAAGGCAGTCGAGGCAATACGGCTACTGAAGGCAAACAACGTTAGAACAGGCGTGAACAGCGTCGCTACACCATGGAATATTGACATTTTGCCCCAATTCATCGAAGAACTACGTAGCAGTGTCGACTTTGCTCAGGTTCAGCCAATGCACCCCTATCCGCCATCACCCGAAAATGTTCCCAGCAACGAACAAGTTTCCAATCTTCTAAACTATTTACTACAACTCAAACACACTGACCCAAGCTTCCTAGCACTGCCAACAGAATTCATCAAGGGCTTTGAGGGGTTCTTCAAGGGAAAAGCGCCAAAAATATGTGACGCTGGAGACTTGTATATTGCAATTAATCCAGAAGGAAAACTGTTGGCTTGCCCTGCGCGGTCAGACCTTGTGCTCGGCGACATATTGAATGGCTCTGTCGACGATGCATTGAGGAAAAGAAATACTGACGCATGGCGTAAAGTCTCCGCCTGCAGGGGATGTTGGCTTGAATGCACTGCCGGAGTTTCAATGCTTCTGAAAAATCCTATTCGTGAAGCCTCCCAGCTGGTTAATCTTTGGCGGGGACGTAAAACTGAAAAATTCACGTAAGCTTTATCCCAGAATTACTGGTTTCACGTTCAATTGCCCACAACGGATATCGTTCTGTAGACTCAAACTGATTTATTCTTCATGTCTCAGCCAATGCGTACCCCTAACGGTCACTTCTTGTTTTGGAGCAGTTTTTCGCCAATTAACTGAATAGCCTTTACTCCCTCTGAAGTCTCGACATACTTGAGGGGCGCCTCTCCAACACGGTCAGCTTTTACCACTGTGTCATCGTATGGAATCAAAGCAAGCAACGGGAGCCCGTTCTTTGTAGTGAAATCAGTGATTAACTCCTTTTCTTCTGCATCTCTAACCCTATTGCCAACAACAAAAACGTTCTTGATTCCCGAGTCGTGAGCAAAACCAGAAAGTTTCTTGGCAATCTCTAAAGATTTTCGGCTTGAATCAGCAACTATAAGCATGATGTCTACTTGGCTGGCTGTTCCCCTTCCCATATGTTCCACTCCAGCTTCCATGTCCACGACCACAATTTCGTCACGGTCAACAATTAGGTGACGAAGAAGCTCCCTGACCACTGCATTGGCTCCGCAGGCGCATCCTCCACCAGCGGATTTGACTGTTCCCATGACAAGCAAGTTTACTCCATATGGAGACTTCATTCCGTTCTCTTCAATTATGTCATCAACCCTAAAGTGGAGCTTGAATACTCCAGGATAGTCTGTGCGTGTCTTTGCTTCTAATAGTTCGGAGTTCTCGGAGATTGGAACTATTTTATTTGCTTCCTCAACGGGTATTCCCAGAGTTAAGGCTAGATTAGGTGATGGATCAGCGTCAATAGCCATCACTTTGAAGCCTTTTTGTGCAAAATATCCCGCAAGAGTTCCAGAGACAAGAGTTTTTCCAACTCCACCTTTACCCGAAACAGCAATCTTCAACTAAGCATTCACCATTGTTGTAGATGTTTTGGCGATATTTACGTTTTCTGAAATTTGCAACAAAATCGTTTTCGCAGACATAACAGTAAAACATTTTTTCATTTAACCACTATGTCCGGTGGTATCACTTTGATCAGTTCATCTGTTTTGGATTTTTGTTTGTAAAATGTTAATAACATTTCAATCTGGGTTTGTGCAATGTCTGGAAAAGGAATTTGTGACTGATTGAACTGTTTACCCACTGTTTGGTACAATTCTGTACCTGGATGATTTTCTAGCAAGTTAGGCAACACTCTGCCTGTGGGTTTTGTTTCTTTAATAAATTTGATAATATCATTCAGGCTTTCTGATGTTTCTCCTGGCAATCCCAAAATAAATGAGCAATGCGTTTTTATTCCAAGTTTTTCAGCTTGTTTCACAATTTTTTTTGAATGCGCTATGCTGACTCCTTTTTTTATTATTTTCAGAACTTTTTCGGAGGCAGATTCAATTCCAAAGAAGAGGTTATTGCAGCCTGCTTCTTTCATTTTTCGAAGTAGTTTAGTTGACAGTAAATCTGTTCGTGTACTGCAGCCCCACTGTATTGATAAATTGTGTTTTTTTATTTGGTTACATAACTCAAATATTCGGTCTTGTTGCATCGTAAAGTTGTCGTCAGCAAATGATATCGTGTTTATTCTGTATGTGTCTATCAAGTATTCGATGTGTTCTATTATGTTGCTAACTGATCTAGTGCGGTACTTACGTCCATGAAGAGCGGTTGTTGAACAAAAAATGCAATCGTATGGGCATCCTCTAGTGGTTAAGAGCGGAAAAGCACGAATCTTGTGTTTTCCGATGTATTCTTCAACAGTCGGTTCAATGAGATGGTAAGCTGGAAATGGTAAACTATCTAAATCCTCAACCAACTCCATCTGCGGTGTTGTAACAACTTTTCTGTTTTCATCACGAAAAGCTATGCCTTTAACAGTTTTCAAGTCGCCTCTATTTTCAATCGTTTTGACAAGTTGACTGAATGTAATTTCGCCTTCATACCGAACAATCACGTCAATTTCAGGGACTGAATTCAATATTTCTTCATACATGAAAGTAGCATGAACCCCTCCCAGCACTATTGTTGTTTCAGGAAACCAAGATTTGATTGATTTAGCTACATCCACTGCGTTTTGATAGTTGCTGCTCATTGACGAAATGCCCACAATATTTGGCTTGACCTGTTCGATTCTTTGTTTTAAGTCATTGGTCTTCATTTCTAAGAAATTCATGTCAATAATTGTTGAATAAACGCCGTCTAACTCTAGTGCTGCGGCAATGTAACCCAAGCCAAGAGGGATAGTTGAAAGATTAACGTAACCTAGTGGCTTCTTCTTCATTGTCCAGTAGCTTGGATTAATAAATAATACTCTAGTACTACCAGTCAATGAAATCACGCTAAGTTAATCAAGTCTAGTTCCTCGACCAAAAGGAGAAATTGCAAAAAGTCAGTTTCTAGACGTTTACGAGGTAGCGAGGACCATTTTTTGTGGAAAATATTCAACATGTCTTTTATTGTATGTTCTCCATCACAAAGTCTGCAGATTTTTGAGCCTGTATCGTTTAAAAAAAAGGGAAGGGAAGTTCCGGGATGGATTACAGCCAAACCGTTTCCAGTATCTATCCACTGTTTTGCATGAAGTCTTTTAGGAAATATGTTCAAGTAATCTTTCTTGTGTACAACTTTTTTGTGATGATGAATAGTAATGGCGGCGTTTGGTTTTATTATGCCCTTTTCCGCAAGCAAAGAACTGACGCTGTTTATTATGTCGCCTGTTATGTCCTTTCCATCTTTCGACATCAGAGGACCTATGGAACCTACTGCAGGAGAATTATATTGCCCCTGACTCATAGCTGATCATTAGCCTTTTCGCAGGTCTCTTTGCAGGTTAGGTATGTCGTAGGGTCCCCATCTCCACCATATTGGTGGAATCCATATCTGGTCCCAGCAGTCGATGTATTGTATGAGTTGTGGGCAGATATCTATGATTTTGCTGGCTTCTAGGTCTACAGCCTCAGCGATTATGCTGCTTATTTCGTTTTTCATCTTTTTTTCGTAATCTTTGGCGATTTCTTGCATTTTGTCTCCGATTTGTTGGAGAACTTCTGGTTTTTCAGCTAGGGCGCCCGTAATTTTTGAGACGATTTGTAATTCTTCTTTGACTCGGTTTGGGATTTTGGCTTTGGAAATTTTTCGTTTTGGAATTTTCTCCCCCATCTTTCATCATCATCGGTTATAACGACAAGTTATATTTAAGATTTTATGCATAGGGTGTTATACAAACCCTCCACGCACATAATTACACGATAATGTCCATAAATACACCCTAAAACGAATAACACAACATAGAACAAAAAAAATAAGCGAAAATGTAATCAGCACAAAAACCAAAAGTGTGATAACTAGAACGGTGATCTGCCGATGAAGACACTCTTTGTGGAGCCTCCTAAGGATTACTGGTTTGTAATGGGTGAATATTTACCTCCACCCTATGGAGTTCTCCAACTCGCAGCGTTTCTCGAACAAAAAAACAAAGATGCCGAGATTCAAGTTGTGGACTGCAACGCCGAGGGCTTAGATTGGAACAGACTAGAAAAACGGATTGAATCATTCAACCCCGACATGGTGGCATCTAGTGCACTTGCAACATGCAACACTTACGTTGCCGCCAGAACATTAGAGCTTGCAAAGAAAGTTAATCCGAACATCGTAACAGTTGCGGGTGGGCAACACTTCACGGTTATGGCGGAAGAGAGCCTGAAAGCATATCCTGAAATCGACGTGATTGTGCGCGGAGAAGGTGAAGAAACCCTTGCAGAGTTGACACAAACAGTCTCTGAAGGTCAACCATTTTCGGGCGTAAATGGAATATCATTCAGAAACAATGGACAAATCAGGCATAATCCTGCTCGACCTCTAATCGAAAATCTTGACAGCCTACCTTTTCCCGGGTACAAGTTTGTCGAGAACTTAGTCCAGAAGTATCACTTCACTGCAATGGCGGGTAACAAAACCAGATACGCTCTAATCGAAGGCTCCAGAGGTTGCCCACACAAGTGCACATTCTGTACTCAGTGGAGGCACTGGGGAAGTGAATGGAGAGTAAAATCTGTGAAACGAATTGCGGACGAGTTTGAGTTTTGTTACGAAAACTATGGAAGCAGATTTCTGTGGCTAACAGACGACAATTATGGTCTGGGAAAACGTGCAAGCGAGTTGGGTGACGAACTCATAAGCCGTGGGTTCTCAGACGATGTTATGTGGTTTATGCAGGTCAGATGTGACGATGTTGTGAAGCATGTGGATGTTTTGCCTAAAATGCGAAAAGCTGGTCTGCGGTGGGTTCTTCTAGGCATAGAAAACAATAACCCCGACACTTTAGATTCGTTCAGAAAACAGGCAACCCCTGAAGACGCCAGAAAAGCAGTTAAGCTCCTAAAAAAGAATGACATATTTTCGCAGGGCATGTTCATTATCGGGCAGCGACAAGACACAACTAAATCCGTAGCCAACTTGCGAGAGTTTGCTAACGATTTGGATCCTGATTTGGCGATTTTTGCGATTCTTACTCCGTTTCCGGGAACTGCCGTTTATGAAGAGGCGAAAAAGAATGGGTGGATAGAGGACTGGAATTGGTCAAACTATGACATGGTTCACGCGGTCATGCCCACTGAAAGCCTGTCTGTAACTGAAGTTCAGGAGGAACTCTACAAGTGCTACAGGAGCTTCTTTGGTTCTTGGCGTAGAAGAATTGGCGGAATATGCTCAAGTAAATCATTGAAAAGGCGGCTCTACAGGTACATGGCATCCCAAGGTATCGTAAATCAGGTTAAAACATTATATGAGTAGAGATGTCAGCTATGTCTCAGCAACGTAACATCGGATATGAAATAAAATATCAACTGCTGATGTCAGCCATAGGCTTAGTTATTGTTTTTGTGCTGACAATATATCCGCCAACAGCCCCAGAGTTTGCTTGGAGAAAACCAATAATCGGTTCAATCTTCAGCACTTTTTGTATCCTAGGAATTTTAGCCGTATTCTCGCCAAACCAATGCCGAAAAATAGTTAACATAAAAAAGCAAAACACTGACCACAAAATAGCCAAACCAGTCGTACATGCAGACCCAAATGTTTTGCAGGGGCATCATCCCACCTGCGGAAAGTATTCTGCACACACATTTCAGGTAAACGGCAAGACATTTTGTGCAGCATGTGTTGGTTTGCTCTTTGGCGGATTGTTTGCTTTGGCGGGAGCAGTAGCCTACTTTTTTTGCGGATGGAATATTTTTGGTAATAGTTCATTGATTGTTTTGTTGGGCATTGTAGGCGTGTGTATTGGGTTGTTCCAGTTCAAATTCAAGAGCCAGCTTCGATTAATGGCAAACACCATTTTTGTTCTAGGAGCCCTGTTGCTGCTAATTGGAGTCGACAAGTCTGTTCACAACATATTTTTTGATCTGTTTGTGATTTCTTTGATTGTTTTTTGGCTCTTGATTAGAATATCGCTTTCCCAGCTGGATCACGAAATAATATGCTCTAACTGTGAAACTGAAAACTGTATGAGTAGGCAATAAAAATTGGGGCTGTTATCGTTTGTGGCTCATGGAGTATAATGCCCCAGCAGCCATCAACGACCCAAAAATGATTATCACTAACGCCCACAGGTAACGTCCAAAATCAAAGCCGACAACAGAAGCAACTCCCCACAGAATAATTATTAGACCTAAAACCAAACCCGCAATTGACCCGCCGTGGGGTAACCCAAAGCATTCACTCTCTTTTCGTCGCCGTTCACGTCTGACTGTTTTGCTGCCCATTAAAGGTTCTTTGCAGTTAACACAAATTGCCACATCATCCTCATTTTTGGTGCCACATTTTGTACAATAAACCATTTTTTCACCAACTTTCTTTATGAACCTTCCAACAAGAAGAAGATAGCTCTAACCCAGAAACCTATTTCTGCTTTTTAACTATAAAAAATGTTTCATCAAAACACATTATTCACTAATTACCCGCAACATCAAAACTGAAATACAGCTAAAAAGCAGATTAAAAAAAGAAAATGAGAATCGAAAGACACATCCACATTATGGAAATGTATCCTTCACCTAATTGTGGACGTTCTAATTGTTTTTGTCGACAACAATTTTGTTTAGTCGCCTATCCTCCAGCCCTGATTTCTTGCCGTAGGAACAGCATATATGACGAAGCAAAGCAAGCAATCAAAACAACTGCTAATACTGTTACCTGAGGCCAACTTGATGACACACTTTGACTTGTATCTAAAGCTTGGAATGGGTTTCCTCCTGCCCCAAATCCGCCTTCGGTTACCCCAAGTAGGGACTGGGATGCTTCTTCGTAGAGATATGTTGGCGAAATTGATTGGATGGCTAGTTCAAGGTCAGCGTTTGCTTCCTGTGTTTCCATATAGTCTTCTAATTGAGTTTGGTCAAATATTGTAGCGTTTTGGGTAAACCTCATAGTTTGGTTGAATGCTCCAAGTTCTCCATTAGCTCCATCTGGTGATGGGTTTACTGTTCGTGTCATTGCTTGGAATCCTCCAGGTAATTCAACGGGTATCACTGCATTGGCTACCATTGTAGCAATAACGGTCATGAGAATTGAAAAGAGCAACCAAGTGGAGATGGATGCAAGTATAGATGTTGTTGTGTTCTTAGTGATTGTTGAGAACAAAAGACCTACCGCGAGCCAGATGGATAGGTACAGTATTGTGAGCAGTGTGAATGATCCTATTCTTATGATTTCGTCGACTCCTGGACCAAATCCTAGTAGAGGTATGGCTATGCCTGTTATTATTCCAACAGTGCTTATTGTTAGCAATGAAAGGGCTGCTATGCCTGCGAGGAATTTGCCGTTGAGAATAGAATCTCTGAATATTGGCTGGGAAAGAACTACTGACAGGCTACCTCGTGTTCTTTCTCTGTTTATGGCATCAAAGCCTAGGGCTAATCCGATTATGGGACCAAACAAGACCATCAAATATATGAAAGAGAAGCTGTTGTTCATAGAACCCGAGAATATGTTTGTAAAGCTTACATTAGGGTTATCTCTTATGTAGTCCGCTCCTGTGTACGCAGATAAAACAGATAACACTACAATCAAAGCGAATAGTAGAAGGTAACGTCTACTTCCAAGATGGTCTGAAAGTTCTTTGCGGCATACCGTTAGTATACTTTTCATTTCTAATTATCCTCCTTGTAAAAATCAAGAAATATTTCCTCTAAACTAAACGTCTTAGGTCGCATTAACAAAATTGTTGACCCGTGCTCTGTGATGGTCTCGGAAACTTCTTGGTAATTACCGTTTTCCATATTAACAAAGAGTTTATGATTTTCCTGTTCAACTGAAGTTACACCTTTAACATCATTAAGTTTTTGAATCAAATCCGAGTCTACCTTTGTCAACTCAAATTCGAGGCTTCCTGACTTTTTATCCGCAAGCGAAGTAGAGAGATTACGTATTGTGTCAGAAGCTACAAGTTTTCCTCTACGAATAATGAGTACCCTGTGGCATGTTTGCTGGACTTCATGCAACAAATGGGACGACAAGAAAATTGTTAGCCCCTGTTCTTTGTTTAGTCTCAGCAGGATATCCCTTAATTCTTTTGTAGCCTTGGGATCCAAACCAAGTGTCGGTTCGTCAAAAAATGCGATTTTAGGTTCTTTGATTAAAACCTCTGAAATTCCTAGACGTTGCTTCATTCCACGAGAAAACTTTTCAACCTTTGTATCAGCCCACTTGCTTAGGTTTACATCCTCAAGCAACTTGTCTATTCGCTTGTTTAGTTCATCTTTAGGTATCTCATTTAGTTGACCAATATACTGGAGATTTTGTCTTGCAGTTAGGTCTTCATAATAGCCAGACCCTTCGGGCATCATCCCTGCAATCTGCCTTACCTGTTTTGATTCTTCGACAACATCATAACCGCCTACTTTAGCAGTGCCAGAAGTAGGTACGGAAAGTCCCATCAGCATAAGAAGAGTTGTAGTTTTTCCCGCCCCATTTGGACCAAGAAAGCCTACAATTTCTCCTTCGTTGATGGATAGTTCCAGTTGGTTAACTGCCGTAAAATCTCCATATTGTTTTGTCA
>PIXT01000237.1 GCA_003096235.1 Candidatus Bathyarchaeum sp.
AAAGGCAAACACTTGATACACTGATTAACGAAGAATCTTTACTATTAGGTAAATATCTTAGGAACGAAAGAAAAGATTGGAATCCGAGAATTGCTATTATAGAATAGTGGTCGGACAAAGTTGAACGAAGTGAAAGACGCCCTTGAGGAAGCGGAGTATTTCTACCAGAAAATGGAAGCAACAAACATCCCAAAGGAATTTAGATTCAATGTTAATGCTTTCATATCTCGCGCTAGAGCATTGACATGGGTGTTAAAAAAACAGTTTTCAGGAAATCAGAGATTCAGTGAGTGGTATGCTTCTCAGGAAAAACTAATGCGTAAGGATGAATTGATGAGTTTCTTTAAAGAAGCTCGAAATATCAGTGTAAAGGAAAATCCGATTAGACCACGTTCATTAACTTCAATAAGGAACATCGAAGTTACAACGTCAAAAGGAAGGGGATTTGCCATAACGGGAGACGGAGAACCTGTTTGGATTGAGAAAAATGGAGAAGGTAAAGAAAAGCAGATTCATGCGGATGAATTTGACAGTGAAATAACCAGAGCATATTACTTTACCAATCCAATTCCACCAAAATTATTCCAAAATCTTGAGGTTATAGATTTGTGCGGTCTGTATTTAGTGGCTTTAAGAAATTTAGTTGAAGAAGCTCTCAAAAACTTTGCAGAATATTAATTTGTGTTTTTTCAGAAGACGAGTGGAGAGTAGAGAGGGGAGAGTTGAGAGTTTAGACAAGACAAGAGAAGACAAAAGGAGATAACACGACAGGAAACAAGTATAGGAAAAGAGAGAGAAGGTTAAATTTTAACGCCCCCCCCGAGTATTTTTCTGCTATGAAGCTAATTCTGAACTGGTTTTGATTTCAACGTTTGATTATGATATGATTTCACGTTGAAGTCAATTTTCAGTGTTTGGAATTGATAAGAAGCAGTTGAAATCAGTTCATGTCAAAAATGTCTCTTTAACGCGTTCAGACAAAACTAAACCTTAAGATGAACAATTCTTGAAAATAGCTGTTTTAGTTTATAATGGTGATGTCTCCCGCAAACTCCCCCTTTTTTAAGGTTAAATTTTAACTTTTTTTCCCTCTTCTTCTATCTATTCATCTATCTCTATCTTCTTACCTTCACACAAAACCAAATACTATAAACTAAAAAACTCACATACATGTGTGCGAAAGAAGTGAATTGCTAGAAAAGTTTTAGCCTTTTGTCTTATCAACACTACTTTTCTTAGTTTCTAAATCATACCCATCTTTTCTTTTTTGCTATGAAAATCGCTATAATTATAACAACAACTACAGCTAATGCTACTGGCAAAATGTCGTATGGAAATGAACCTGCGTTTGATGCAATAGACCAGATTCTCAAATCTGGATCACATAGGTTGGAGACATACATGCAACCGATTGTTACAATTTCTACAGTGCCATCATTATCCACATCACCTGTAGCGACATTCCAAGCTGTAACTCCCTCGCCAACATCCCAGTCATGACCAACTTTAAGTTTTAATTCTTCTCCATCCCAACTCCAAACTCTAAGCTGAGCCTGCTCTGCAGGTTTATCAACGTCACTGAAACCCCCATAGACCCCAATGAAACCACTATTAATGATGTCTAAACTGCCATCTCCATCAACATCATTTAATGAAATAGATTTGACTTCAGTAATGTCTCTAGACCGCCATTCCTGACTTTTCTCTAATTCTAAAACATGACTACTCCAGTTCCAAATAGTTAATTGTGCGTTAACTTTTTCTCCATCATATGTAAATCCACCAGCAACAATCTCCTCAAAACCATCATCGTCAACATCGCCAATCTTCAAATTGCTAACCATCGTATTTCCCATAGGCGCCCCAGAAATACCAACACCATAACCCTCTTCAATACTACACCACTCATTTCTGTCTCTTAAAACCAAAGTTTCTCCGTTCAAAGTCCAAACGGATATTTCTCCTCTGCTACTAGTCAAGTTGTTACTATAACCACCAGTGACAATTTCAATTACACCATCATTGTTCAAATCAACCGCACACACTGAATTAGCCTGAGTTTTACTGTAAGCCACTAATTCTAGACTAGTGGTGGTTTTATTCCACTTTAACACTTGAAGTTGGGTGCCCGAACCATTGTCACCATACACACTTCCAACTATGAGTAATTCTGGAATTTGGTCATTATTCACATCACTGATGAACATCGACCTTGCAGATATTCCAACGTATTGTGTTTTTGAAGTCAAAGCTTCATTATTCCAATTCCATAATCTGAGCGTAGAAAAGCTAGCTGTTAATATCTCAACTATGCTATCTCCATCCAAATCCCCAGCATAAATGCTCCTAATTGAACCAGGCCAATTATGATCTTTTTCAATGTTGAAATTAGTACCATCCCAATTCCAGATTCTTAATGGGGCTTCAACATCGGTATAATTGTAGTCGGAAGACGGGTATGAGTATCCTCCTGTAATTAGTTCCAGTACGCCGTCATCATCAACATCTCCTATAAAGAAGTTGTGAGTACCATAATTGCAGGTACCCCCAACACCAAAAGTATCCCAATGTTGTTCCCATTCGAGAACCAAATCACTTGGCTCCGAACTAACTTTCCCAATAAACGGGAAACAAACTACAATCAAAAAGAAGACAAATAGAACATGCTTGTGATGAAACACCATGAAATTATTTTTAGTTCAAGATACTTATTAATTTTTCAATAGGTTTACTTAACGTTTGACATTATCTTCTTTTCACTAAAGTTTTGGAATCCGTATTTTTTTTAAAAAAAACAAAAAAAGAGAATGGATTAGGGCTCCTTCTGTTGGTGTAATGGTAGTAAATGAATTACCAGCCAGTTGGGTAATTAACTAGTTCATCAAGGTGGCTTAATGCCGCATCTATCGTTGGGGGGGTAGCATGTCCAGCCGGTGGGGCAGGTGGTGGAGTAGATATAACTATATATAATTTATAATATTCTTCGCAATCAGCGTCAATAACTGCATTTTCATAGCTATGTGTTTGTGCATCGTTCGAGAGATCGTCTTGATCTCCAGTTACCGATATTATGGGTATACTTATTTCAGCATTGTCTACGGGATTTCGTTTCTCATAATGTTGTGGTTTGTCATCATAAGTTCCACCAAATTCAGCCTCCATATCCGCCGTCATTTGCTTAAGTGACGCGAGTAAATTCAAGAGATAAGCCTGCAGTTGCGGAGGTAAGTATTTCCAGTCTTCGGACTCTTGAAGAGACTCAATCTCAGCAATACCATTTACGCTATCATTGTAGCCCATGACTATGTCTCTCATGCCAGAAATGTCAAGTAATCCATCATACAGTTCTGGGTATTTCTCTCCAAGCAGTAACCCGATGGTTCCACCCATTGAATGACCGATAAGGAATACTTTTCCTGTAACGCCAAAGTTGTCGATAACATACTCTGTCAGCTGATGAGTACTAATCATACCCATCTTCACCGAAAACCCTCCTGCACCATAACTAGAGGCAGCATAAGCAAAACCCTGCTCAAGTAAAACAAAGGGTAAACCGATGCCATCGCCATTAACAAGATTATCCACTGCGAATTGTGCATCTGGATTCCAGTTAAATGCCATATATCCATGACAGCTGATAACTAACATTCCATTCCATCCTTCGTTCGGGATACGGACTACAAAGTTTGCATTGTCCAGAGTTCCAACATATTCGGTGTAATCACCCATATCTGTTTCAGTTACTTCTTTCGCTAGAACTGAAGTAAGTGGAGCTGCCAACGAAGCTACAACCAGAACTATTATGATTCCTAAGATTTTTTTATTCATTTTTTCACCTCCCGTCAAATTCCATATTCTGATCAAAACATCATAGAGATCGGAAAATTACCTAACCATTTTTGCTGATTATTCTCAATTTTTCAGAAAAATCAGTGGGATTCAAAAAAATTACACACAATTAAAACAAGAAAAACCTAAAATTTCAACTTAAGAAAGTACACATTTTTGTATAATAATACAAAGCAGCCATTCAATAAGAATTGGGAGGTGAATGTTCACGGTTGTTACACTTTTTTATTGTGTTAATCAATATGCTGTTTAACAATTTCTTTTTCAGAGGAAACTCTGAGTTTAAGTATCTTGCCTCCACGACCCCTTTCTCCAAAGAAGAATCGCGCTTCAACTATGCCCAAGTTGTCTAACTCCTTCGTTGCTAACCCACGATGATCACTTGAACCGTACATGCTATATCGGGAAACCTTCGCTTGATTCACAATATCCATCAATGTTCTCCATCCAGACCTATCTTTAGGCAGTCTCTTCTGGAAGTAATCCTCCACAAAAGCTCTGACAAGAAAATCGAAAGCTTTGCGAGCAGCTTCAGATTTAAACTCGATCTTGTCAGGTTTAGTTTCAACAACCATTTCTTCCTTAGGTGAAGCACTTTTTGGATTGACAATTATTTTGATTGGTTGAGGCTTGCAGGTTTTGGTCTCTCTCAAGTCATCAACATAGACCACGCTAGGATTTAAAGTAAAGACACCCGTCCTTATGGCTTTGACAGTGAGCTTGACGGTTTCAACCTGAAAAGCGTCAATCTTTCTTCCTTTCATTTCAAGGTCGGCATTTTGCAAGCAGCAGTGAGATGGAAAATCAATGACTTTGAAATCATCAGAAGAAACTAATCCACTAATTTTGGTAAATGAACAAGATCCTTTTCCAATATTGACTAAATCAAGACGCAATTCATTTTCTTCATCTTCAATAATTCTTTTTTTCATAATCAAGTCTGCTTGCAGATCTACATGCGCAAACATTTGAACATTTTTTTCTGTTCTTTCCTGAACCAGTTTACGCTCAATTTCTGCTTGTTTAGTCTGTCCTTGCAATTCAAGAGCCAAAATGTAAATTTTCCTGAAAATGGATTCAATGCTAAGATGCTGCCATACGCCCTTCTTAGATAATTCGATAGCCTTTTGGAACCTTTGGTTTGCCTCTTTTCTTTGCCTTTTGGCAGCCAATAATACAGCTTCAGTTATAGCAATCCAAGGAGCATTCATTGGATAAGCGAGGTTTTTCTGAGGTAATTTCATGAGTAAATCGGAAAAATGATTTGCATTTTGTAGATCTCCAATTCCAGCGTATTGCCTTGCTAATTCAGCGAAAATCCGTGGTTCTAGAGTCTCTATGTCCATTTTGCGAGAATATTCCAAAGCTTTTAAGGTTAGAGCTATTGCCTCTTGAAAATTTCCAGACTGTTCAAACAGTTCACTCATAACCATGATTATTTCAGCTAAACTATGAAAATCACCTATCTTCTCACCAATATCTAAGATGTTATTGAATTCAGCCTCTATCTCTTGGAGGAGTCCAAAGCAATTAAAAAACTTGTTTCGATAGGTCGTACCTATTAATTTATTTCGAATATCACCTAATTCTTGGAACAAAGATAATGCTCTTTGAATTTCCCCAAGCCCTTTCTTGATGTCCTGACCACAGACAACACGTTGTGAACCAGTTTTTGCGAGCGAGTGTGCTAAATCTTGAAGAGAGTATTCCTCTCTAGAAATTTTCAGGCTTTCTTCATGGGCTTTCAGAGCTGCTTCATGGTCACCCACCATAAAATATGCTCGACCTTTATTCCTTAGTACTCGTGCTCTTTCCAGACGATCTGAATCTACATACTTCTCAGCTTTGTCCACCATTTGAAGCATAATAAAAGGATTTTCTAAAAACCAAGCGGCATCCATCGCCTTCCTGTATGCTCGCAGCTTAACAGCAACTATTTCAGATTTTGCTAGTTCTTCAAATGTTTTCAGTGCAGCTGGAAACATACAATTTGCGTAATACGCATCTCCCAATCCTTCCAAAGCAATACTTTTTTCAGCAGCCAACCCATCAATTTTTTCAATTAATGTTAGCAAATACTTGAAGTGTTTAATAGCTTCCATGTTACTGAATCTTGCCAAAGCTTCTTGGCCAGCTGCTAAGGAATATTTCACTGATTTCTCTTTATTCCCAGCCTGAATATAATGATAAGCTAAATCACTAAACGGAATCTCTTCAGAATTTTTGTCAACCTTTTCGATTTGTTCAGCAACTGCTTCATGATAACCTCGCTTCAAAGGTGAAGAAATTTCGTGGTATAGTACTTCTCGGAATTTTCCGTGATCAAATACATAAAAATCTTCTTCGACTCTCAACAGAGATTTTGACTTCAAGATACCATTTAGTATTTCAAGAATTTCTAATCGGTCTTTAGAAAGCGCTCCAGCAACCAAATCTGGACTAAATTTTTCTCCTATAACAGAGGCAACATCAAGAACTCTTCTTTGATCAGGTCTCAATGTTTCTATTCTTCGCATAATGACTTCCTTAACTTTGGATGGCATGCCTAACTTTTCACCTGAAAGCTGCAATTGGTCATTCTTGCGAATCAGGTTTCCATGTTCTGATAACATTCTTAAGAATTCAACAATGAACAGAGGATTACCTTGGCTTTCTTTCGCCAATTTTTCAACTAGCTTCTGATTAGCCTTGCCACCTAACATGCTCTCAGCAATTTCTCTAATACCATTTTGGTCAAGATTGGAAAGTTGGATTTCACTGTAAAGACCTTCTCGACCCAAAAGATTGACTGTTTCAACAAGGGGGTGAAGGCGTCCCTCAATGTCTCTGCCAAGTTCTTCACTTCTAAATGTCACTAAAACAAGTATCTTTTCATTAATTATAGCGCGAGAAATATAATGAAGGAGTGCCAGTGATGCTGAATCAGCCCAGTGCATATCCTCCAAAACAAGAATCAAAGGTTTCACTGATGATAGATAAAGAAGTTCTCTAGTTATGGCTATGAAAGCTTGATCTTTCCAGACCTGATTAATTGACATCATATTTTTCTCAACTGGGTAGTTCTCCGACAGCCAAGATTTCATGCCAACAGGCTGACTCAAAATCGTTCCGCCTTCTCTACCCATAATATTGGAACTAAAAGCTTCAATGAAAGGAAAATAGGGCAACGTGTTGTTACTAAGGCACCATCCAAACATTATCAAATTTTCACTTTTTTTTGTAACCTTCAGGAATTCGTTAACAAGCCTTGTTTTTCCGCTTCCTGCTTCACCTGAAACAAAAACAGTAATTCCCTTTCCCTTTGCAACTGATTCTAGACAATGCACTAACTGAGCGAGTTCTTGTTGTCTCCCCACGAACGCTGGTTCAGATAAGACTTTAGACTGCAATCTATCAAACCTTCCGTCTATGCGAAGGACGGTTTCTTTAATTGTTCAAAGCCATATTGCCTATAGGAGGAATGAATACAGATTTTTTCGTATCAAATCCATTCCCGATCGGCTTTTGTTGCAACAAATTATTTATTCTGTTGTGACCATAAAAGCTTGACTGCAGAACATGTTCCCAAATCTGCAGGCAAAATTGATTGTTACAAAATAGATCTTTGGTTGGGAAACTTTTTGTTCCTTCTTTAGGTGCAGCCTTTTACTCATCCTATATTATAGAAACTCTCACAAACATATTTTTACCCGATGTTGCAACCACATTCTTTGGTTCTTCAAATCAGATTTCAATAGCAATCACCGCTCAATTAGTCACTCTTTCAAGTGTAGTCTCGGTCTTTTTTGGAGTGCTATTGGGTCTTTTAAGTGTAAGCTATAGCCATAAGAGACTGCTACTACTAGGAAATGTTTGCGTTTTTTTGGGAGTTATTGGTTGTTTCTTTGCTCCAGATTTTTTATTCATGCAGATTTTCTTTCCCATAGAAGGAATTGGAACAGCTGCTATTGCCGCAATGTCGTTCACATTAGTTGGAGAATTGCTAGTTTTGAACAAAAGACCAAAAGCAATTGGATTGATAATTTCGTGCACTGCTCTAGGCGGTATTTCAAGTTCACTTGTCATCAACCTGTTCTTTTCAGGTGCTGAAGGCTGGCGTTCTTATCTGCTTTGGTTTGCACTACCAATCTCTTTAGTCGCTCTTACCGCTGTATATTTTGGTGTCCCCTCGACTCCTCAAAAGACAAAGGTTGTTAGAAAAAAAGCATACTTGAGTAGTTTCAAACAAGTTTTTCTAAAGAAATCTGCAGCTGCCTGCTTAATCGGCTTTATGGTCAAGCAAGCTGCATTCGCATGGAGTTTTATATATTGTGCAAGTTTCTTTAGAAAAGAGTTTGGTTTGTCCACAGAATGGGTAGCACTTGTGGTTTTTGCATCATTAGTGGCTATTTTTTTTGCTTCGGTAGTTGGCGGTTATCTGGTTAACAGAGTTGGTCGTAAACTTCAAGTGGTAGCAACTTTGGTTATCTCAACTCCTCCTTTAGTTTTAATAGCCTTCGTACCAAATCTGTGGATTGTCTTGATCCTCCATTTGACAGGAGTCTTTGTATTCTATCTAGGTTTTCCTGCAGGCACAAACCTAATTCTTGAGCAAGCACCTGAATCTCGAGGAACAATGATGTCGATGAGTACTATTTTCGTAACCTTGGGATTAGGATTAGGATCAGCACTTGGAGGAGCAGCACTTGTCTTATCAGGCTGGACGGGAGTAATCCTCACTTTTGCGGTATTAGAGCTCATCGCGGCTGCCATCTTCTTTTTCTTGACTGAAGACCCATGTATAAAGACAGAAACTGACTTGATAAAACCAAGATTATCATAGCGCATGCAAGAGAGAGAAGGTTAAATTTTAACCTTTTTCAGCCTTCTCACTCACGTTCTTACTCCCCCTCCCTCGCGTTAACCACTTTAAGACTGCAAGACTTCAAAAGAGAGATATTGAGACAGAGACTCCCCCTGTATAAACAAAGGGATACGCAAAACAAAGAAATTATGTCACTAATTGTAATAGAAAACTACTATCTCCACTTTGTATTCTTGGATAGGATGGTAACAGTATAGGGCATTAATTTCATGGTCACAGTAT
>PIXT01000238.1 GCA_003096235.1 Candidatus Bathyarchaeum sp.
GGGGATACCCGAGCCAGGTCTAAATAGCGGGTCAAACATAGATCCCCTAAGATAAGGGGGAGGACTTAAGATCCTCTGGCGCAGGCCTCCACGGGTTCGAATCCCGTTCCCCGCACCATTTGTTAGCATTTTTGTCGACGTTATTCGATTTTTTTATAAATGTTTGAATATTGTTTACAATATTCTGAAGACCAAAAGTTGCTTATTATTGATTCCAGTTTGCTACCAAACGATTTTAATAGTTCTTCGGAATCCGACATAGCCGTGCTCTCGATTCGTATTTCGAGTCCACAAGCATTATCTCTTACATCGGTCATTTCTGGCAGGTGTAGTGGATTCTCTGAATAGGTGATGCACAAATGAATAACAATGGGACGTCACCCTTACCTAACGGAAGAACAGACAAGAACAAAAAAACATCAATCAAAGTCTTATGTGTAGACGACGAAGCCAGTTTTCTAACAAGCACAAAACAGCTTCTGGAAATGGTCACCCCTTTTCATGTAGACATCGCATGTTCTGTTACCGATGCCTTAGAGAAGCTGAAAAGTGAAGTGTTTGATGTTGTTGTGTCTGACTATCAGATGCCTGAAAAAAGCGGTTTGGACTTTTTGAAGGAACTCAGAGAAAACAACAACGATATTCCTTTTATCTTGTTTACGGGGAGAGGCAGAGAGGAAGTGGCAGTAAAGGCTCTTAATCTTGGGGCAGACAGATACTTCAACAAATTTGGGAATCCTGAAACTGTCTATGGTCAACTTGTTCATGGCATACGTCAAGCAGTAGCTCAAAGGCGAGCAGAAAAAGAAGTGTGGGACAGGGAAGAGCGGCTAAGGGCAATATTTGTTTCATCTCCTGATGCTATGTTTACCTGTGACCTGAATGGAATCGTAACCGATTGTAATTTGGAGACTTTGAAGCTTTTAGGCGCTTCATCTATGTCTGACGTAGTTGGCAAGCATTATCTGACTTTCGTAGTAAAAGAGGACAAAGAAAAGTTAGAACTTGCATTCCATGAAGTGTTAGAAAATAGTTTTGTAACTAATCGAGAAACCAAGTTAGTAACAAAAAGTGGGACTGAGGTTCCCATAGGCTTCTCTGCAAGCATACTAAGAGACGCCTACGGCAAGCCAGTAGGGGCTGTAGTGTTATCAAGAAACATCACTGAAAGGAAACTGATGGAACAGGAACTGAAGGATTCTGAGGAAAAGTATCGTAGGATGGTTGAGCGGACTCCTGACAGCATAATGACCTTTGACATGAATGGGGTGATTACATCATGTAACGATGCTTCAGCAGCAATGTCAGGACAATCTAAAGAGGAGTTGATTGGGAAACATTTCTCAGAATTAGAGTCACTAAGTGAAAAACAAGTCGAAATTCTCGGGAAATCGCTTCCTTCTCTATTAGAAGGAGATATTCCTAAACCCTTCGAGATTGAAAGTAAAAGAGAAGATGGCACTTCCGCTTTTGGCGAAGTCCATGTCACCTTAATCAAAGAAGGCAAAAAAGCAACTGGTTTTCAAACAATAACAAGAGACATTACCGCACGTAAGAGAGCTGAAGAAAAGCTACGAGATAGCGAAACAAAATTCCGTACAATAAGTGATGCTGCCCAAGACTCTATAATTCTGCTTAATGAAAGCGGAGAAATCATTTATTGGAACCCTGCTGCCGAAAAAACGTTCGGTTACACAAAAGAAGAAGCAGTTGGCAAAGAACTGCACAGTTTTTTTGCTCCAGAACGTTTCTATGAAGATTACCAAAAAGGCGTCATGAAATTCAAAAAAACAGGACAGGGCTCTGCTATCGGAAAAACTTTGGAACTCTTTGCTAAAAGAAAAGATGGAACTGAGATTCGGATAGAACTTTCTCTTTCAGCATTAAAAATTAAAGGCAAATGGTGCGCAACAGGCATAATCAGAGACATCACAGAACGCAAAAAAGCAGAAGGAGTTCTCGCAAGGGAACGGGATACTCTTGAAAAAGTTACAGGAAACTTGAGTGCCTCCCTTGCAATGATATCAAAAGATTACCGCATTTTGTGGGCAAATAATTACACAAAAAACCACATGGGCAACGTAACAGGAAAAACTTGCTACGAAAGTTTCAATGGGCTAGATCATGTCTGCCCCGGATGCAAAGCTGAAGAAGTATTCAAGACTGGAAAGCAAGCAGTACGTGAACAAATAGTAAACAACCCTAAACTGGGAAATATAATTCTTAACATCACTTCCATTCCAATTAAGGACGAAAACGGAAACGTCACTGAAATTTTGGAACTAGCCGTTGATATCACCGAACGTAAGAAAACTGAAGAAAAACATCTAGAAAGCGAAAAACGATTTAGAGAATTAGCCGAGCTACTTCCCGAAGTAATTTTCGAGTACGACCTCAATGGAAACATTACGTATGTAAACAATGAGGCATACACAAGATTTGGGTACTCTGCAGAAGATTTTGAGAACGGGCTTAATGTAATCCAATTTATGGCACCTGAATGCGTTGACAAAGCGAAAACAAACATAGCCAAAATAGTTAATGGAAAAAGGTCTGCAATTCTGGAAGAATACAAATTAATCAGAAAAGATGGAAGTACATTTCCGGCAATTATTACTGCCGCGCCCATAAGTAAAGAGAATAAAATCGTGGGCATCCGTGGAGTATCAGTTGACATCACTGAACGCAAAAAAACAGAAGTAGCACTTCACGAAAGCGAAAAACGGTTCAGAGAACTAAGCGAAATGCTCCCCGTAATAGTCTTTGAACTAGACTCTAACGGAAAGCTCACTTTTGTTAATCGTGAAGCATACAGAAAATATGGATACTCAAAGGAAGAATTTGAAAAGGCAATAAATACATTACAGGCAGTAGTACCTGAACAACAAGATAGACTTAAAAAAAGTATGGCTAAACTGTTGTCTGGAGAAACAACAGAGCCTCAAGAATACACTTTGGTAAGAAAAGATGGCACAACATTACCTATTATCACACACGCAGCACCAATCTTTCGTGACGGCAAAGTTGTAGGTTTTCGCGGAATATCATTAGACATTACTGAACATAAGAAGGCTGAGGCGGCACTTCGGGAGAGCGAGAAACGGTTCAGAGAGTTAAGCGAATTGCTTCCTGCAGTGATTGTTGAAGTAGATAGAGAAGGGATTTTGAGATTCGCAAATCATGCTACATTTAAGCGCTTTGGGTATTCTCATGAAGAATTTGAAGCTGGTTTGACTGCTCTTCAGATCATCGCACCAGAGGATAGAGAACACGCTGAAGAGAACATAAAAAGAATAATGAAAGGAGAAACTGTGGGTCCAAATGAATACCTTGGGCTGAGGAAAGACGGAACTACTTTTCCCATGATAGTAAATTCTGTTCCTATCTGGCGTGGCGATGAAATCGTTGGTCTAAGAGGAATAATGGTAGATATTACTGAACGCAAGAAAGTAGAGGATGCTCTGGCTAAGGAACGAGATACTCTTGAAAAAGTTACAGGAAATCTGAACACAGCACTTTTAGTAATTTCTAAAGATTTGCATATTCGTTGGGTAAACAAATACCTCAACAACATCTTGGGGGATGTAATAGGAAAACTTTGTTACTCAGCACTGAATCAGTTGGACCATGTCTGTTCAGGATGTAAAATTAAAGAAGTTATCAAAACGGGAAAACAAGCAACATTCGAGATGGTCGTACCCAACTCCAAAAACCCAAGGTACCCTAATGGACAAGATTTGTTTTTGGAAATTACTGCCATTCCGATTAGGGACAAAAACGGCAACGTGACTGAAGTTTTAGAGTTAGCCCTAGACATTACTGAACGTAGAATGATGGAAACAGCAATTCGCGAAGCGGAAGAACAACACAAAACATTAATTGATTCTGCAAAGGTTCTAATTACGTCTGTTGATGAAAAGGGCAAATACGTTTACGTGAATAAAGAGTG
Organism: Candidatus Bathyarchaeum sp.; assembly: GCA_003096235.1. The sequence continues at coordinate 3,950 of PIXT01000238.1, forward strand.
GAAAAGAGCTTTTGGATATACAGACGAAGAGATTAAAAAAATCACGATAATGGATACTGTTCGTAGTGACCATAAGAAAAATTGTTTAAACGATGTGAAATTAGTTTCAAGCGGGAAACAGGTAAAGGATATTGAAACAGTTTTTGTAACAAAGAACGGAAAAGAAATTCACGCACGGGGAAACGCCACACCAATTATCAGTAATGGAAAAGTAATCTCAACGGTTGCAGTGTTTTTAGACATTACAGAACACAAAAAAGCGGAAAACAAAGTAAAAGAAACTTTGAAAAAACTGGAAACCCTTAACGAAAAACTAAGCGTTATCGGGAAACTAACTCGCCATGATGCCAGAAACAAACTCAACGTTATTGCAACCAACACCTACTTAGCCAAAAACAAACTAGCACCCAACGACAACACCTTAGAAAACTTGAGGGACATCGAATCTTGCATTAGTCAAATGGAAAAAATCTTTGATTTCGCAAGAAACTACGAGTTACTGGGCACCGAAGAACTGTTCTACACTGATGTAAAGAAGAGCTTTAACGAAGCAGCAATACTCCTTCCATGCCCCAACAACATTGAGCCCGTAACTGATTGTGAAGGCTTGAAGGTGCGAGCGGATTCACTGTTGAGACAGGTTTTCTATAACCTGATTGACAACTCGGCGAAATATGGAGAAACAGTAACCAAAATCAGAGTCTACTGCAAAGAAGAACCTGATGGTCTTAAGATAGTTTATGAGGACAACGGCATCGGCATACCTGCAGGTGAGAAAGAGAAGATTTTCATGGAAGGGTATGGGAAGGGCACAGGCTACGGACTCTATCTTATACGAAAAATCTGCGAAAACTACGGCTGGACCATAAACGAAAAAGGTGTACCCGGAGAAGGAACCCAATTCGTCATGAAAATCCCAAAAACAGACAAAAACGGGAAACCCAACTACTCAGTAATTAAGGAAAAGTAGCCCAAACACCAAACTGGCACCGACGTCCCAATCATATTTGTAGTCTAATAGTAGTTCATTGTTGAAAACGGCCTTTTTTCAGAAATTTCTACTAAAGCACCTGAAAAGGGGGATTTAGTAGTCTCTGGGTTTTAGTGCTATGTTGAAGGCTACGGTTTTGCCGCCGTGTTTTCGTTCGCATTTTACGGTTACTGTTTCTTCGTCTTCGCTTATGTAAACTACTTTGCCAAAATGGCCGGGTTCCTGATGAAAAACAGGGTGAACAGGAATCTTCATTCGGTCACCGATTTTAACTTTTGACATCAAATTTTCCTCCTAAACACAAGGGTGGTCTCTTGAGCAGTAAACCACACACAACTAAACATGTAACTTCTTTCGATTAGCCGAGGGCAACTATTAAACGTTATCTGAAGGGAAAACAACAACCCAAAACGTGAATTCATAAATAGAAAACAGCAAAAAAATGGCCAAAAACACCAACAGAATAAAGTACAGCATGCAAAACCGCATTCTTCTTTCGGGGAGAACAACAGCAGATACAAAAAATATTCGGCAACCCCTGAATATCGGCAAAGAGCTTATCTAATACCGTGTACTATTTGTCAGTGAAGGATATACAGATGCCAAGAGACCCAGTGTGCGGCGTAA
>PIXT01000239.1 GCA_003096235.1 Candidatus Bathyarchaeum sp.
AGTTATCAGGCGCTGAAAGATTTTCCATCAGAATTTTTAGGCCAGCGGCAGTTTTTCCAAAAGCGCCAGTTACTGCCACGTAATCTTTTGGGTTTGCGCCGCTGCGCTTGATTAAATGGTGCTTATCGCATACTCCTAGTGCAGTGCAGCTGATTATCAGGTCAGGAGCTTGGTTTGTGTCGCCTCCCAGTATGTACGTGTCGTATTCGTGGGCGCCAGCGTTTAGTCCCTTGCCGATATGTTGTATGTCGGTTTTTGTCAACTCTGCAGGTACTCCAACCGAGGCTAGAACAGCAATGGGTTGTGCCCCTTTTGCTGCGAGGTCGCTTATGTTCATTATTACTGCTTTGCGTGCGGCTTGCCATAGGCTCATAGTTTTTGGGACGTCTGTTTTTCTGACAAGCATGTCCATGTTTATTATTGCTAGTTTGTTGTGCCCTATGTCTGCTGCTGAGGCGTCGTCTCCGAACGGAAGAGGCGTATTGGGCATTTGGTCTAAGCAATCGACAAGGAGTTCTATGATTCTTCTTTCGCCCAGCTCCTTTGCGGAACTCAACTTGGGAACCTCTTTAGGGATACTGTTTGTTACTGAATGTCTTAAGAATACCTGTATTGTGAAGTTTGTGTGCAATAGTGTTTGTTGTTTTGTAGGTTTGATAGCCCGAACGCAAAGCTGGTTACATGTTATTGAATTAACTTTATGTGAATAGTGTATCTGTGCGTTAATAGCACATGCTTTTACTTGTAAATCAGGTTAGAATAAGCTTGGTGTAATTCTGAAAAAACCTTTTATAGTTTATGGGGCGCTGAAATTAATAGAAATTATGTCAAAGGGTTAAAAAGAGATGATTTATGTGGCAGGTTCTGTGGTTGAAACGACAAAAATTAAAGAAAGTTACATGCAAACTAAAAATTTTGATGCAAAGCTAATGGGGGATGAACTGGAATGAAGAAAATTATGGTTGCATTTTTAGTTATCTTGTATGTATCATCATTATGTGCAGTTACAACTCAAGTCCAGTCACAAGACACCAACGAAACTGTTTACATTCTAAGTGATGGAAGCATTTACTCTACAACAAACTCTACAGTCCCAATCCAAAAAGATGGTAACGTGTACACGTTTACAGCTGACCTTTTTGTGTACACACTTGTGATTCAACGCAACGGCATCACAATTGATGGTGCAGGCTTTGGTCTCAAAGGCGAAGGCGATATAGGAATAGAACTCACATCTGTACAAGACGTGACAGTCAAGAACGTGGAACTAACGGGCAGATACTATTATGGCATCTATATCACAGAAGCATCATACAACACAATAACCGAAAACACAATAAAAAACACTTACACAGGCATCATTATCTACAATTCTACACAAAACACTGTCGCTGACAACATTCTAGAAGACAACGAGTTTGGCATCGACTTGAGGGTAAGCACAGAGAACCTGTTTAGAACCAACAACTTGGACAACAGGTACAACATCGCAATTTATGGCACTGAGCTTTCACACTTCATTAATGACATGGATGACTCAAACACAATCGGCGGCACCAAAAAAGTCTGTTACCTTGTAGGTGAACAAAACCAAGTTATAACCCCAGATACGTTTGGAGACATAGGGTTTCTTGCACTTGTAAGCTGCACCAACATAACTGTTCAAAATGTAGAATTATCCAACAATGGACAGGGCATAATACTGGCGGTCACGACAGGCTCAAAAATAGTGCAAAGCAGAATAACCGATAATAGCAATGGCGTTATGCTCTTTGCGTCTTCTAACAACGTTATTTCTGGAAACACCATAAAAGACAACGTCAGGGGCATACAGCTCAGCATGTTTTCAAGCGTAAACAGCATATCATTAAACAATATAACAGACAACACGGGAGCCATGTTCCTGTTCAACTCGTCCCAAAACACTATTTCAGGCAACACCCTTGCAAGCAATGAGTATGGAATCGGCTTTAGTGCATCTTCATATAATCTGATTATGGGCAACCACTTCCTCAACAATGAAATACAAGTTTACGACTCTGGCACCGACGACTCTACCCTCGGTGTCTCAATAAACACATGGCATGTTACTTATCCCGCAGGAGGAAACTACTGGAGCGATTACGCGGGAATTGACGTGAAAACTGGCAGCGATCAAGATGAAAATGGCAGCGACGGCATAGGAGACACAGCTTATGTCATTAACAGCCAAAACAAAGACAACTATCCGCTTATAATTGAAGGCTCTTTTTATGTTTACATTACTTCGCCAGAAAATAAGACCTACACTGTAAACTCTGTTAGCTTGACATATACAGCAAGTGAAACCGACGCAGTAGTGAGTTACAGTCTAGACGGACAAGCAACCACCACAATCAGCGCAAGCAAAACACTATCTGACCTGTCTGAAGGCTCACATGAGCTAACGGTTTTCGCGCAAGATACGCAGGGAAATGAAGACTCTCACACAGTTTACTTCACTATATCTGAAGAAGCAGATACTCCAGCAGAGACTGAGGACCAAACAGATGATTTACCAATAACATTAATTGTAGCAGTCATAGCCATAGTTGCCGTAGTTGGAGTTGCTCTTTTCTACTTCATGAAAATGAAGAACAAATAAGTCCCAGAAATGGGACCTCCCTTAATTTGTGCATGGGCTTGTAGACACTGTAGCCAGAAAGCAGCGAATAACCTACAGGCACACTTTTTATTTCTGCAATATGCCAGAAAAGAATAGAGGCAGCACTGTTTGTGTTGTTTGTTCCCGAATGTCTTAAAAATGTGTTTTTCGCTCAGTTCACAGTATGTGCCTCGGTGGCTCAGCCCGGTAGAGCGGCAGCCTCGTAAGCTGTTGGCCGCGGGTTCAAATCCCGCCCGAGGCTCCATTTTGTGGTAACGTTAGTTTGGAGTATGGAAATGTTTTTGTTTTACGGAGAATATATATTATATCATACGAAATAATAGTATGTTGCTTTTGGAGGAACAATTAATGGGCGAAAAGAAGCTCGTAGCAGCTGGTTTGATTTGTATTGTTCTAGTTGTTGGTCTTATCGGAGCATTAATGGTGCTCAACCAAAAAGAGGCTGAAATGCAGATTAAGACACAACAGCTTGCAGTAATAGAAAACGAAAAGAACATACTGGAGACTCAAGTTTCGAGCCTGCAAACACAAACCAGTTCACTGACTGATGAAGTGAATACTCTGGAAGGTCAGGTTTCAACTCTGCAATCTGAAAAGGGCACGTTGGAAGCGCAAGTTACAAGTCTTCAATCTGAAACTACGGCGCTGAATGATGAAGTTGGTGTTCTAGAATCTCAGGTTTTGACTCTGCAAGATGAGGTGATTAAAAGCTACGCTTTGGGGTACAGTGAGGGTGAATTTGAGGGGCATCAACTTGGTTATGATGAAGGATATGTTCAGGGGGTAGAGGATTTGTCGAAGACTGGCTGGTATTTACGGGATCCGACGTATGAGGAGGCGATTGATTTTATTAATTCAGATACAACAGATGAACACAAGTATACGCCCAGCTATGTTTGTTACGATTTCACAGCTGACTTTAGTCGGAATGCAGTTCAGTTAAATTATAGGTGCGGATTTGTGTATATCGAGTTTGTAGATAGTGCTCATGCAATAGCTTGCTTTAACACTACAGATCAGGGTCTAATTTATGTTGAGCCACAAAATGATGAGGTTGTTACAATAGCAGTTGGACAGTCATATCTAGGTCAGGTTGTGACCGATATGGGCATAATCTGGTAAAACATGAAAAAAGGGTGCTCAGCTCGTTAATGCTTTTTTTATCGGGTCTTCAGGTTTGTCTTTGATTGTGCTATGAACAATGAATGTTTCTGTGTCTTTGACGCCATTTAAGTCATGAATCTTTTTGACTAGGTCAGTTAGTTCTTTATTGTTGTTCACTAGCACTTTCGCGATGCTGTCATATTTGCCAAAGATTCTTTGAAACTCAGATACCTGTGGGAGATTTTTGACAATTTCTTCGGTTTCTTTTCTGCAGTCGCTGCGGGGGTCTTCACGCATCAATATGTATGCTTGAATGGATAGTCCTAAGATTTCGGGTTGCATTTTGGGAAAAAAAGAGATTATTAAGCCTGATTTGTGCATCTGTTCAATTTTTTTTGCGACTGTTTGTCTTGTGACGCCTATGTCTTGTGCTATTTTGAGGATTGGTTGTTGTCCTTTTTCTAGCAGGTTGAGTAGAATCTTTTTTTCTAAATCTTTGACAATTAACATTTTGTTAACGTAACCTTTAAATTAGTTAGCAGTTTTTAAACTTTTCTAACTAATAATCAACATAGAGTAAATGAGGCTAAATAATGAATCCATACATTGAAGCATTACGACCCAAACTAAGCCAAGAGGACTACAAAAAACTGTGTGCAATATCCATTCCTAAAGTTCACGAGTTCATCGCCAAATCTGCTGACCTTTGCAACGCCGAACACGTGTTCATCTGCAGCGACTCCGCAGAGGACAAAAACCACATCCGGCAGCAAGCAATCGCCAGCAAAGAAGAGGCAAAATTGAAAATATCTGGGCACACTGTGCATTTTGATGGTTATCATGATCAGGGACGGGACCGTAAAGCTACAAAATATCTTGTTCCAAAAAGAGTTTTTCTCAGCAAGGCTCTTAATCAAATTGACCGGCAAGAGGGCTTGGCGGAAGTAAAAGGGTTACTTAGAGATTCCATGACAGGTCGTACAATGATTGCACGTTTTCTTTCTTTGGGACCTATAAATTCGCCGTTTACAATTCTTGGGTTGCAGTGTACAGACTCGTGGTATGTAGCTCATTCTGAAGATTTGCTGTATCGGTCAGGGTATAAGGTTTTTACTGAGTCAGGTTCGGATACGCAGTTTTTGCGTGTTTTGCATTCTGCAGGTAAACTGACCGAACGTATGGTCAGTGCGGATGATGACAAGAAGTGCATTTACATTGACCACATGGATAACACGATTTACAGCGTTAATACTCAGTATGCGGGTAACTCTATTGGCTTTAAGAAACTTGCGTTCCGTTTGGCTATTCGGAAGGCTAACACTGAGGGTTGGCTTGCTGAGCACATGATGTTGATGGGTGTGCATGGTCCAGCTGGTCGTAAGACATATTTTGCGGGTGCATTCCCGAGTGCTTGTGGTAAGACGTCTACTGCTATGTTGCCTGGTGAAACTATTCTAGGCGATGATATTGCGTATATTCGTGAGATTGATTGTGTTGCAAGGGCAGTGAATGTTGAAGCTGGTATTTTCGGCATCATAAAGGATGTGAATCCGGTTGATGATGTCTCTATCTTTAAGGTGCTTCATACTTCCGGCGAGATAATCTTTTCTAATGTGCTGGTTAAGGACAACAAGCCGTACTGGTTGGGTATGGGCAGTGAGCTTCCTAAAGACGGCGTGAACTTTTCTGGCGAGTGGCATGAAGGCAAGAAGGATAAAAACGGCAATGAAATTACGTTAGCCCACAAGAATGCAAGGTACGCTGTGACTTTAAAGGCACTTGCAAATTGTGACCCTGAGCTGGAAAATCCGTTGGGAGTTGAGCTTAGTGGAATAATGTATGGCGGCAGGGACACTAAAGCGTATGTTCCTGTTCAGCAGAGCTTTGATTGGGAGCATGGAATTATTTCGTATGGGGCATCTTTGGAGACAGAAACAACCTTTGCGACAATAGGTAAGGAAGGTGTGCCTGAAATTAATATGATGAGTATTCAGGACTTTATTTCTATTCCACTTGGGAAGAATGTTCGGAATAATCTGGAGTTTGGCAAGAAGATCAAAAATCCGCCTGTAGTGTTTGGAGTTAACTACTTCCTGAAGGATAAAACGGGAAATTACCTCAATGACCCTAAGGACAAGCATGTTTGGGTGAAGTGGATGGAGCTGCGGGTTCACGGTGAAGTGGATGCGATAAAGACTCCGACTGGGTATATTCCAAAGTATGAAGATTTACGTAAAATCTTCAAGCATGTGCGGGACAAAGATTACACTAAAGAAGAGTACAATCAGCAGTTTACTATCAGGGTTGACGAGAACATGGCGAAGATTAAGCGTGTGCGCCAGTTCTACAAGGAAAAGGTCACCTACACGCCCGAGGCAGTGTTTTGGGTGCTAAACCAGCAGTACGAGCGTTTGCTTAATGCCAAAGAACAGTTTGGCGATTATATTGCGCCTGACAAGTTTGGAAAGTAACCGGTAAAGGGACTCTTTTTTCCCTTTTTATTCCACATTATTTTTATTGAACGGAAAATCTATAGGCTAGTCCATAATAGAAATTAGACAAATCCGGGTTTGGACATTGTGCCTCGGTGGCTCAGCCCGGTAGAGCGGCAGCCTTGTAAGCTGTTGGTCGCGGGATCAAATCCCGCCCGAGGCTCCATAACACAATTTTTCGAGACATAAATCATGTTGCAAAAACGTTACTATTTTACTGTTGAGACCTAGTTTTTCTAGCAAAATATTGGACGAACAAAATTGTTGTGCTGAGTTACTCGCGTTTTGCCCACAGTTCTTTTTTCAGCATGTCTCTTACTGCTGCTCTGATTGCTGCGCTTCTGCTGGGGTACATTCCTGACCTTACTAGTTCGTCTAGTCCTGTCAGGTAAGCCTCTGGAAGTAGAACCGTTACAAGCTTCATTCACGTTTCACCTTGGCACCTGCATGTTATCTACCGATTATGCAGCTATATCCTTAATAGAGTTTACCTTGGATGCTGGAGACATCTCCACTTGTTTTCTTGCAAATCTTCCCTTTTTTATGTTTAAGCCTTAAACAAAAACGGTTCTCTATTGCTAGTCCCCCAAAAGAAAACACGGTCGGTGAACCTGAAATGAAGATTGCTGTTTTCACTCCTAATGGCACGATGTCTCGCACGAAATCCCCCTTTTTTCTAGCATGTGCGCTTTTGGTATTTCAACTATTCATTACAACCGTGTTAAGCGTAACAATTAGTTGCAGAAAAACATTTTCAGAATCGTATAATGTATTAGTAGTAAATCTTTTAAATAATTGGACTTATTGGTTAAGTCTAAAACTTTATGGACGATGTCTTAATGGCTAAGAAAGCAAAAATTTTTCTTTCTCTTGTGAAAGAAAGCAACGAAATGTCGAACGACGAGATTGCGACAGAAATTTTTGAGGAGCTTCTAAAATTCCCGCAGGTACTTCCATGGGTTGAAAAGGTTCTTATTGTGAACGTAACTGATGACTAAAAGATTCGATCGCCAGTTTTTATGTTAAGAAGTAAATTGTTTACTTTTAGTACTATTACTGTTTCTTTTTTAATTGTTTGACAAGTTTTTCAGCAAACTTAATTTGGTAATTGTTCTTTTGACATAATTCATGTGTTCCATTGACAATTTGCAGGATCCGCGAAAAAGAGCGGTACTAAAAGTCAGAGCCAAAGTGTTTAATTTAGCTAGGTGCTGGTTCAACGATCAAGGTTTTACGGAAATTCAAGGACCAACAATAATACCTGCAACTGGAGAATGGTCTGGTTCCTTTGAGGTCAAATATTTCGATAAAAAAGCTTACCTTACTCAAGGACTTCAACCTTACGCGGATGCTTTTGTTGCCCTTTTAGGAAAAATCTATACTCTTGCTCCAGTCTTCAGGGCAGAAAAAGTGAGGACAAAACGTCATTTAATGGAATATTGGCGAATCGAAGCAGCTGTTCCACAATGTGATTTGAATGGCATAATTAGGATTCAGGAGGATTTGGTAGCTTATATTTGTCACAGTTTAGCTACAGATGCTATAGAAGAGCTAAAGTGCTTGCACCGTCAGGTTGAGGATTTAGAAAAGGTTCAAGCCCCTTTCCCCAGAGTAACATATGATGAGGCAATCGAAATGTTGCAAGATGACAATAATTACGTCTTTTGGGGGCAACAACTAAGCGTGGAATTGGAAAAAAAGATTAGCCTTCGATTTAATCAACCGTTTTTTGTCACTGATTTTCCAGTCAGTAATGAAACGTTCTTTTACAAGTCAAATACACAGAGGCCAGAGCTAACTTTGTCTGCAGATTTGCTTGCGCCAGAAGGTTATGGAGAGATAGCGGGGGGAGGGCAGATGATAGTGGAAAAAGAGGTTTTGCTTAAAAAGATGGCTGAAGAGAAGATAGGCGCTGCAGACCAAAGATGGTATCTGAGTCTTAGGCAGTTGGGTTCAGTTCCTCATTCAGGGTTTATGATGGGTCTTGAAAGGTTTATTCAGTGGCTCTGCAAACTAGAGCACATTAAAGAAGCTTCAGCTTTTCCAAGATTATCAGATAACCTTTATCCCTGACTGTGCAATTTCTTGTTAACTTTCTTGACAACATTCATGTGTAGTTTCAATCTTATTTTGTCGCGAAAATCTTCAGATAACAGTTCTGGAGCCAAAAATAATGGAATATTCGAAATGAAAATCAATGAGCAGCCAATAAGTGCACTCCAAACTACTGAAATCTGGGATATTTGCGGTGAAATGAGTAATCCTAAAGCTAGCGGAAAATAGAAAATTATTAACCCCCTAGAATATCTTTTGACACAGTTTTGTTCGTCTGCCAGATCACCCCAAACTACAGAACCATATAACGACCAGAGAATTCCCCAATTCAATCCGCTTACTGCCGATACCAAATAAGTTACTTCAGTATTCTGAACAAAACCGCCGAGAGCTGTGCTGATTCCATATAGTGTAAGACTGAAACTTAGAGATATTTTTCTCCCAAAAAAATCGGAGATTATTCCGCCTCCCAGCGCACCGAAACCAGCTGCAATCGTTTGTAAAAGCAAAATTGAAAAATAAATAGATTCTGGGCTGCTCTGAATAACATTAAGTGAAATGTTTCTGTCAAATGTACTGTTGACTACCGAAAATATTATCCATGGAATAGCATATAGCAGGGCTGTTCTCTTTTCATAGTATCCCCCTTCTTTTTCTTTATTATTTTTTGAGATGGGGCTCTCTTCTGGTTTTAAGAACTTGGTTGCTAATATTCCTAAAATGAAAAAAGCAGCCAATATTACAGTTCCAAACAAATCAAGAAATTGTGCCAATAGATTTACGATGTAAGCGAGCGGTATTGCAATTAAACCAATAAAACCTGCTATTCGTCCCCTTTCTTCGGATATTGTTATGCTCCAAAAATGCGTAAACGAAAGTAATTGACCTATAGCAAAGAATATACTTGCTATGAAAACGAGCAACAGGCCAACAGGTCCGTTTGGAAATAATAGAAGAATAATGAGCGTTGCCAACAGGGCTATGGAGCACCTGTAGATGCTCCTGACTTTGTTGATTTTCTTAATGAAAAACATGCATAACAGCAACGTAATCGCGATGATGAGATGAAACGTTCCGTAACTTAGAAACGATTCATCTGCTGAACCAACAAATTGCTGGATAAGTGATGTAGATAAAATATAATATAACGAAAGAAAAGCACATTGTAGAACCATATTGATGAACAAAGCAGTCTTATTTAGTCTGATTCCACTCGTTACTATGTTCAAGTTGCATTACCACTTAGTTTTTGTTCAGAAGTTAGATTAATGTTCGAGTTAAATAATAAGTTTTAAGAGCATAATCAAGTTATTTATTAACTGGCGATATGAATGAAAAATCTTCAAGAAAGAATAGCGGATGTGTCGTCTCATCTACAATCATTACTGAGCCCCAATGTCTTCCCCAAGGTTCAAGAAGCCGTTGAGAAAAAGGACAAAACAATGCTGATAGAAGCGTGTAGAACTGCAAAAATTCCAGACAGTTACATGAGTTCTGTTGTACCCGTGATTCTCTCAGTCAGTCCAAAACTGAAATGGCCCCCAACCATATGATTGCTATACTTGCAACACAGATAGGCTTTCGATAAAAAGTTGGGCTTGTGCCTCAACAAAGAAGTTCAATGTCTTCGTAGAATCATTTACCTCTAATCCTGAGAGGCACCCCTTCGCTTTTTTTGTAGACGTTCTGATATGTTTCATAATATTTTTTAGTGGTTCCGTTGCCAAAACATGTTCTACAACTTCTTTTATATCGGATGGCTGTATTGACTCTGTGGTTGCTAATTTTTCGAGTTTCTTCTGAAGGTTTTCAGACTGTTCCCTTGCCCACAGCAACGAATAGGGCAATCTATTATCTCTTATTTTTTCGGCTAGTTCGAACGTCAAATTGATGGATACCATGTAGTCTTTCCACAATTCCAAAATTACGCCGAAGTTTAGTCCATATTTGCCGAGTTGGTTGACTTCTTCATCAGATCCGTCACCTAAAGTTGCTCCGAGTTTTAGGCATGTTTCTAGGTCGGTAGCCTCCGTTTTAATCACCCACAGTTTATTGGATGAAGCAGTCTGTCTACGTGAACTAAGATTGACTTTTTCAGCTGTGCCCATCTTCGCCCAAAGACTCCAGATTAGCTTAGTGACCGCTTGACGTTTCTTTATATCTATATCTAGTTCATTAAGAATTGAAAATGCTTTGGCGGAAGCAAGTCCACCAATTATCAGAGCTGGGCCTTCACCAAATTTTCCAAAAAGCGTAGGCTTGAATGACTTGTAGACCGTGTTATCTACTATATCGTCCCAGACAAAAAAACTCAGATTCATCAAGCTTAACGATAACGCTACCTCATGAGTAGCTTCTGGTTGTCCTCCTACGGCTTCACATGAAAGCTTCATTAAAGCTGGGGTGAGTGGGTCACGCCAATTTTTTGATATAAACTCGAGAGGAGATTGTAGGTCCTTTAACAGTGGATCTTCAAGTAGTATTCTGCTAGATTGATCGGCAATGTGTCCTCCATTTTCATCCAGAATTCTTTGGCATCGCTTTTTTAGGCTAGATTCGATGTACATTAGTCTCATCAGTTTGTTGTTCCATTCTACGTTAAAATCTTTGTCAAAGTTGCGTTCTGCTCCTGAAAAGTCTTATATCTTACATGTTATACTTCGTATTATTGAAGATACAATAATACACTTCGTGGTTAACAGTGACGAATGGAACAGAAAATAGCAAGACATTAGAAGAATTGGATACTAAACATCTATTGGTAACATTAATTGGCGAAGTCCATAAGTTGAACCAAAAATTTGATTCCGTAGTTAAGTTCAGTGGGAAGATGTTAAAGGCTCAAGAAGAGTTACTCCAAAGAACTCCTAAACACAGTCATACTGGTAATCAATTCAAACTTGTACCTGACATGATGACCTTAATTTCTATACCCTCTGCATTGAGAAAGACAGTTGTTGCGTTATACAAACTGCAAGAGGCAACAGCTGACGACTTGTCCAGAGAAACAAAGAGGCTGAGAGCTGTAGAAAGTGCGGCTGCAAACCAGCTATTACGAATGGGTTTTGTCAGCAAAAAGCGTGAAGGAAGAAAAGTCTATTTTACATTAAATGACTCGGAGACTTCACAATGAAAGGAAAAGTAGTGGCTATTCACTCGTCACGTGGTGGCACAGGTAAAACCACTATAGCCACAAATTTGGCGATCGCTTATTCACGAAAAGGTTTGAATGTTGCACTTTTGGACCTTGATTTTCGTGCTCCAAGCCTATTCAGCATTTTTTCAAAATGGATACAAATGCCCGTAAAACATTGGCTGAATGATTTTATGCTTAACAAATGCACGCTGGAGCAAAGTTTGATTGATGCTTCAGAATGGTTTGGTTCAAGTGGAAAACTGTTTTTAGGCTTAGCAAATCCTGCGCTTGAAGCAATCCGAAGCATTACTGGAAGAAGTAGAGCATGGGAAGTAAGTGCAGCTAAGAAACTTTTCGCTATGCGAACTACACTCTTTGATGATATGCACATTGACTGTTGCATCTTGGACACTAGTCCTGGTATCCAATATTCATCAATTAATGGTGTAGTTAGCTCTGATGTTGCTATTATTGTAGCAACTTTAAACCCTGTGGACATAAAGGGCGTTAAAAACATGCTTACAGAGTTTTATGATGAATTCGAAAAAAAAGCAGTTATATTGATTAACAAAGCCTATCCTCAGACGCGGATTTGGTCAGAAAGTAAACGCAATGAATTAGCTGATCAGATGGAGAACGTCTTTGGACATGCCGTAATCTGTATAATTCCATGCTATTGTGATGTGCTTGATGCTAACACTGGGTCGTTCTTGGTGGAGACGCATCCATACCACTCCTTCTTTAAAGACTTACAGGAGGTTACAAAGAAACTTGAAAAAATGTGATCTGAAAGAGACTCATGAGGCGCCTAAATTGGAGACAAAAATCTTGAGAGAAATACATGAGAGAATTGTTAAGAGCCTATTGGATGTCATTATTCTGGTAGAGTTACGCGAAAGAACTACCTTTCTGGGGGGCTATGATGTACTGAATCTGGTTCAGCAGGAATATGGTGTTTTGATAAGTTCGGGCACGATTTATTCTGTTCTATATTCGATGGAACGAAAAGGCTTAATCGAGGGAAACGTCGCTCGAAGTAAGAGAGAATATGTGTTAACAAAAAAGGGCGAGAATAAGATCAAAGAAATCTTTGAATTGAAAGCAAACATCTTAGAATTGATGACAAAAATCATCAACTAAAAACTAAACAAAAGAAGAACTGCAGCTTGCAATGAACACCGCACAAAAAGAAAGCACTATTTTTCTAAGTTTCTGTACGAAACTGGTTCAAGAGCAAATTAACCACAAAAACGTGAATGAGCAGACCTAGACAGCGAAAGATGCAAAGTTACAGTCAAATCGTCAAGTTCACGGCACCCCGCGATTTACAATAATTCAGTATGTTGACCTTTATCGACAAGTATACCGTGACAGCAGACATGAACAGTTCATAACAAAGATTGCGTCAATAAGGATTAACGTATAGAATTAATGAATGATTGTTGGGCTTGGTTGAAAAAGACTGTAGTGACTGGTATTTTAGGAAACCAAAGTTTGGTATTGAAACGTTGAGATAATCGTGAAATCGTTGAATTAATAGAGTTCACCTAGTAACTTTCGGATTACTACATGATTTTATGTTATCGTTTCCGTTTTCTGAATAATAGTAAATCTTGATGAGCGCAAACGTATTTGATTCCTGTCTTGATTTGTTCCTTTGCTTTTTGGTGTTGTGGCGACGGCAGAATGGTGTTTGCCTTTTTTCAAAACCTGCAACATGTGATGACCAAAATTTTTTTAAAATAATCAGGTAGTAACTTACCTGTAGGTTTTGTGGTTAAATCAGGGGGTGGATTTATCCCAATTACAGCTAAACAGGCTCAGTTGTTAAAGGAGTACATCATTAATGCTGAGTTTTGGAAACACCATGACGCGATGCGCCAAAAGAAAATGGAAAATTTCTTAACAGTAAACTCTATTTTCGCAGCTGCAATTGCTCTTTTAACAAGCAGTATTTTTTCGAACATGCAGACCGTATCAATTATTCTAATCATTGGCATTTCAATCATAGGATTCTTTGTATCTGTAACATGGAATTCTGTTATGCGCAGAAATAGTGAGTACATGCGTTTTCAACGCTTACAACTTTGTTCTATTGAAAAAGTCCTTCCTGACGGTTTTATGACATTTACTAAAATGTACAAGGCATTTGACAAACCTGAAGCCGTTGATTTTTCCTGCACCAAAAAACCATTCATAACCAAAACAGAAAGCGCCAATAAACTAGAAGGCGCCCTCCCAATTATAATAGCAGTTAGTTGGTTTGTTATTGCAACTGGTTGTGCTGCGTTTTTATTCCACATGTTTACTTTTTAGCTAACATCTATTGATTTGTGGGACTTTAGTTCTTTATTTGGAACCGTTTAACTCCCACAAACACCGCTAACGTCAAATTTTCTTCATTGTTTTCCATCTTTTATGCTTCTGATAATAGTTGGCGTGCTGATGTCTATTCCGTGCTTGTTGCATGACTCCAGAACTGTTCTTTTGATGTTCGCGTCTATCTCTGGCAACAGTTTAATCTTGTCGATGAAAACATAAAGCGTGTACTCTACAGCATAATTTCCAAACTGTGTAATCCAAACATAGGCTTTTGGTGTCTTCAAAATGTCTTCCAACTCAGCCAACTTCTTTGCAGCCTCTAACAACACAGCCTCAACCTGCTCAGAAGCAACATCAAAACCCGCAGTAACTGAACACTTTCTGCGAACAACATTCTTCTTTCCAAAATTATCTATCTCAGCCTTCAACAACTCTTGATTAGGAATCGAAACCAAAACATTGTCCAAAGTACGCATCTTAGTGTAAATCAACTCAATGGCTTCAACATCCGCAAATTGTCCATTAAAAAATATCCTGTCTCCAACCCTGAATGGACGGCTTGTCATAACTATCAAACCTGCAATTGTATTCCCAAGTGTGTTAATTGAAGCAAAACCTATGATGGTTCCCCCGATAACCGTTAAAAGCCCGGAAAGCTCACCTAGTGATATTCCAAACTGAGCCAAAATGATCGAAAAAACTGCCACAAAAATAAGCCACTTCAACACCCTATTCAACGTATACGCAGCATGCTGCTCCAACCTGTTCTGGCTTCTCAACGATTTTATCTCTCGGGCAACAAGCTTGATGACAATGTAACCCACAATAATTGCTATGACAGAAAACATGATGTTAGACAGATTCGCTAAAGTCCAGTCGCCTATAGAATCAATAAAATCTAACGAGTTCACTTCAAAAATTCCCCTTCACCTTTTAATTACCATAAAATCTTTAAAAGCTTCACCATTCAATCTACACTATCAAAAACCACTATGGAGGAACCTCAACTGATACTCTACAGCATACCAATATTAGCTGCATCACTGCTGCTGATCATGCTCATCAGCGACCGACTCATCAGATACGTACTAATTATATCCAAAGCCCTCGGACTATCCGAAATGGCTGCAGGCTTTATCATTTTGTCAATCACAACCTCACTGCCAGAACTTTCAGTATCCATAGTCGCAGCCCTAGGAGGAGAAGGCGGACTTTCCGTCGGTAACGTCCTAGGCTCTAACGTCGCAAACCTCACCATAATCCTCGGACTATCAATACTGCTCGCCAGAAAAACCATAACCCTGAAAGGACAATCCAACAAAGAACTTGTACAATTCCTGTTCATCTCATCAATAATACCCCTGTTCATTGTCCAGCGAGGCAACCTGGACCTCATCTTAGGCATTGTACTTCTAACATTGTTCATTTACTTCGGCGTAACAGTCTCCCGCAAAACCGAAGGAACAGCCGTCATCGAAGAAACGCCCCAGCAACCACAAAAGGAGAAAATGGCTTTTGTAGTCATCAAATTTTTGGTGGGCGTTGGATCAATAATACTTCTTTCCAATTTTGCGGTGGACAGTTCTGTTGATATTGCCAACTTCATAGGATTGCCCACATCAATAATCGGTGCAACCATAATCGGTTTTGGAACCTCCCTGCCCGAGCTAGCAACAACCATGCAAGCCCTAAAACAGGGACTAGTCAGCATGGCTCTTGGAAACCTGCTCGGAAGTTGCATCACTAACATTACTCTTATTCTTGGTGTTTCATCACTGCTTTCTACATCTGCGGTGAATGTTGTAGCTGTGCAGAGCATCATGTTCTATGTGCTGATTTCATCATTAAGCGTCTGGTACATGGTGGGTGCCGCTGAGCGGCTTACCAAAAAGTCTGCAATTTTTCTATGCACAATATATATCGTATTTATTCTACAACAGGTAGGAGTTTCAGTGATTGTTTTCTAAACAAGAAACGTGACTATAACGCTGATTAAAAAAAAATCAAATCGTAACGTTCCAGAAAACATAAAAAAGAAACAAGTCTTCTATGAATGTACGCCGAGGAACAATTATGCTTGCCCCCCTTCAAGGACTAATTGAACAGCCCATCCTGCTTCTAAAAATAGTTCTAACCATAATTGGCGCCTTTCTGATAGTTACATTATTCAACAAGTTAATAGGACGCCTTGAAAAGAGTGGTGAATTGGAAAAAGGAAAACTAACTCACCTCAAAAGATTCTTCCAGATAGTCATCTACCTCGTAGCCTGCATCGTAATTCTCTCATTTCTAGACCAAGACATCACCGCAGCTATTGCAGGTCTTGGAGTAGGCGCCTTAGTGATCGGTTTTGGCTTGAGTGAACTAATAGAGAACTGGGTCTCTGGAGTTTTGATAATCTCTGGCAAAACTTTCGCCATCGGCGACGTAATCCGAGTTGGAGCTTTAACTGGAACAGTCACGGACATATCTCTTAGAACAACCAAACTGAAGACCTACGACCGAAACGAGATAATAATTCCAAACTCTGTGCTAATAAAAGAAAAAATAATCAATCTAACTGGTGGAGCATCTGAAGCAGTTGCGACACTGACCTTTGCTGTAGACTATACCGTAAACGCTGAAAAAGCCAAATCGGTCATAGAAAAAATCCTGAAAAACCATAAATCGGTAATTGTTAACAATAAACGAAGACGAGAAATACGGTTCATTTTCCGCAACAAAGAGTGGACAAACGAAATTGAAGCACTGTTTTGGGTAAATGATCCTCCTAACGAAGAATTCATTAAATCAGACATTTCGGAGTTAATTCAGAAAGAATTCAAGAATCAGTGTATACTGCCTCCGATTCCTTCCTTGATGCGAAGGGATTACCTAACTGGACAAAAAACATCCGACGATCAACAAGTAGAATAAACAATTAATTACGTTCTTGATGTGCGGTTATAGTGACAGTTTGGACACGAAAAGAACACTTGCTTTTTTCCCTTTAGTTTTCGCGTAATCATCTCGGTTTCGCATCTTGGACATTTCATATCAAAGCAATCCACACATCGTTATTTTATGTTTTTCTATAATTCATTCTTTTTGTGTTCACCTATAATATATCTGTTTCATTCTGAACATGCAACGGCGGAAACAATTTTAGAAATCAAATTACATCACAATATGTTTTGCTTATAAGCACAAAGCACACAAAATACTATCAAGCACTCATATGGGAGATAATAAAAGTTGAAAAAATACGCCTTCATTGTCTTGAACTATGAAAAATTTTGGAACCGACTATGCAACCAAAACAGGGCAGGAAAAGCAAACCACTCCTTTGTCCGCCGAGGCATAATGGGGCCCAAAAACACAGAGAAACTTTTCTTCTACGTAACCCACCCGCAAAACGAAATTCGTGGACACGCAGACTTTATTGAACGCGTAACCGGAAACGCCAAAAATCTTTGGGAATCCTTTGGACACGAATCACTACTAAACTCCTATGACGAATACCAAGACTTTCTACAAGGAAGAAAAAAATCCACGTTCGTCAGATTCAAAAACCTACAAGAACTCCCTAACCCTATCACCACAAAAACGATGCCAAAAATCATCGGAAAAAAAAGAATGCCCCAAATAGGAATGTACATAACCCAACAAATGGCAGACCAATTACTTACAGAAGGCGGCGCAAAAATTTAACCAAAAATTGTACCAAAATCACTCTGTAGCGTAGCAAACCCCAGACCCGCAAAAAAGCTGCCTGCAAATACTAAACTGATGTGTGTCTTCTAATTAAGAAATGTATAAAGGCGTCTGAGCGTTTATTGCTTAACTGAAGTGGTTATTGTGACACGTGTCAGGGTTCAAAAAATTGAATCTACTAAAGATCCTGAAGGCAACCTTGGTAAGCGCATCGAACTCATTGAGGACAGGGTTATTCCCCAGTTTGCTGTTAGACCCGCAACAGAAGAGGCGCGAATGGTTCAAGAAATGATGAAAACTCTACAGCAGCAACTTCCAATGCTCGCTACACAAAAAACCCAGTTCGCCATCCCAAAAATGGTTTTGTTTCTAACCGAAAACGAATACGAGCGGCTCGGAATCAAGTTTGATGTGAATCAAATCTACGAGCTAGAACTATCTGGGCAATCTATCACCTTCAAAAAAGTATCCTAAAAAATCTGTCACATCTGGAGTTTAATCCTAATTCTACTAATTAGCTATGTTCATGTAGCTTCAGGTCGATGAGACTCATGAATGTTAGAGCCCACATCTTTGTAAGCGGTAAAGTTCAAGGCGTATTCTTTAGGGTAGAGACTCGTCGCGAAGCAATACAAAGAAATCTTACAGGTTGGGTTCGAAACACATCTAACGGTAAAGTGGAGGCAATATTTGAGGGTGAGAAAGAAAATGTTGACGCTTTGATTGATTTTTGTAGAACTGGACCTTCAGGAGCCAGAGTTACAGCAATAGATGTTCGCTGGGAAACATACGCCAGCGAGTTCAACAGCTTCAAAATAGAAAGAAACTTTGTCCTCTAGCAACAATTTTTGTTGTCTAGTTTGCTAAAACCAGAAGTTAAAAGGAGGATGGGGGACTTGGCACATGCGCGCGTATGCACCGTCGATCGCTCAAGGAGAGGGTATGTCTCTTGGCGAATGGAGAATAGGGGTATTTTCTCTGCGTCCCCTCACCATCCATCAAGAGCGACAAAAAGCATCCTCTAATATAAACTTGTCGCAAATACAATCTGTATTCACAACTTTTCTGTTAGGCAACTTTGATTTTTTCTCTGACGTATTCGTATGCGTGTTGTCTTTTCAGTTTAGTTGCTGGTCATTGATGCTTTCGCTTTTCTTTTTTTCCAGTTTGACCGCTTCGATGTATTCTATAAATGTTAAATTCTTTTGCTTGGAATAGCTTTTGAATGTGTAACCGACTTTGTTGAACAAACACTTCATTATCTGAATCTCAACTATTTTGGCTCCTGTTCCAAAGATTTTCTCTAAGGCATCGGCAAACTCTTCAATTCTATTTGGAATGTTTTTCTTCTTTATTTTGAATGATTTTTCTAGATAAAAGTAGATTGCATGTTTCGACGATTCTCCGAGCACAGATAGACCTTCATCTATTGCTTCCAGCAAAAGTTTTTCGAAATTTGTTGTTTTCTGTTTGTCTGCGGTTTTTTTAGTGTGTTTGCTTCTGTTTTGTTTTGTCGTGTAGCTGTCTGTTGGTGTTGTAGGGTTTCTTTTTTGTGGTTTTGCTGCAATTGGGTGTAGGTGTGTTCTGTATCGGTGCCAATTTGTTGTGAATGTGGGCATTGTTTTTTCCTCTTTTGTTTTTTTGTTCTATTGTTCGGTTGTTCTACTCAAACACATATCATGTATTGTTGATTAATATACCCTATTTCAGTCAAAATTATGTGACAAAAACCGATATATGTACACCCAACTACATATGCGCCGGCTCACCAAAAAACCTAGTCAATCCCAAAAATCACTACACAACAACCAAAAATCCTTCATGACGACAAGAAATACCCTAAAATAACGGAACACCGTATCTAAAACAACCGGAGAAAATTACCGTGCCAACAATACTGTTAATCAATGACGACGGAATCAACTCTATCGGATTATCTATTCTTGCAAAAAAACTAAAAAATCTGGGAGATGTGACAGTTGTTACTCCTGGAGGAGAACGGAGCGGTATCGGAAAAGCCATCAGTATTGGTCAAGTGAACGTTACTGAGGTCAGTTTTGGCGACGTAACAAAAGCGTACGCCACAACAGGTACACCCGCAGACTCTTTTCTAATTGCAGTAAACAAAATACTCAAAAAGATGCCTGACCTGCTTGTGTCCGGAATAAACATTGGTCCAAATCTTGGAATCGATGATGTTTTAACCTCAGGCACTATAGGCGCAGCTTTTGAATCTGCAATCCACAACGTGCCTGCTGTTGCCGTTTCCTATTGTTTATCCGAAATCACAGACAAAACGCCCGATAAAAACGGCGTTTCGGTGAAAGATTTGGAACTGGCTGCCAATTTGGGCTATAAAGCCGCTAAGCATGTGCTCTGTGAGGGGATGCCTGCTGATGTTGATATTATTTCGATAAATGTGCCGGAAAACGCTGATTGTACTAACGTGAAGCTTACAACTTTGTGTTATGATGGTTATGGTGACATACACACCAAGGTAGACGGTGGGTATAAGATTAAAAGTTGGGCGTTAAGGCATTATCCTGATGGTGATCCGGGAACGGATTTGTATGCGATAAAGAATGGTAATTGTGTCTCTGTTACGCCCATCAAGTTAGAGTTTGTTCATAACCGACAAGCAATGAAGGGTGTTATTGAATCCCTTTCGAACTAACTTAACTCAATTTAATCTAATATAATTTTATTATGCGTGTTCTATTTTATTATACGGAATCCTTAAATCCTAAGTTTTTACTTCCCGTCTCAAAGGCGGAGGTATTCAGGAACGCATACACAACTAATGCTTCTCTTGTTCACACACGCGACGGTTTTCGTTGTCTTGTTAGCTTGGCGTTTGTCCCAACTGAAAACAAAACAAATTCTTGAGACACGACAACCGACAACATGCACATCCATAGTACACACAATTTCGGCAATAGACGCTAAATACATGTTATAGCTTTCGAATGAATGAGGTTGTAAAATTGCTTTTAGAGTCACTTTTTGCCTTTCTAATTATCTTGGTCCTTGCTTCTTTGATCTACTTGTCCAGCCGCTTGCTAGTCCAAAAATCACCTGTTAGCGAAGAAAAAAGCGCAATGTATGCCTGTGGAGAAAAAGTCTTCGCGAAAAGGCTACTGGTTAATGTTTCTCTCTACAAGTATCTTATATTCTTCGTAATAATTGACTCGCCTGCGTTGATATTGGCGTTTGCGGCTTTAGCTCTAGAAGTGATCAACCCCTTTAGTTTACTAATTTACTTGGGCATAATTTTAGCAGCAGACTTGTTGCTTTTGGGAGGATACTAAAGACGCCCGACCTAGGCTTACTAAAATGGGCTAGAACAAAATCGCCTTGGCTGCTTCACTTCAACACAGGAGCCTGCAACGGATGTGACATTGAAGTTGTTGCATTGCTGACTCCCAGATACGACGTGGAACGTTTCGGCGTGAAACTGGAGCCCTCACCACGACATGCAGACGTCTTGGTAGTAACTGGACCAGTGACAAAGCAGTGTGCACCAAGACTGAAAATGATTTATCAGCAAATGCCTGATCCAAAATTTGTGGTAGCTGTAGGAGCTTGTGCATGTTCTGGCGGAATATTCCAAGATTGTTACAACATAAGTGGACGACTAGACAAGATAATTCCTGTAGACGTATATGTTCCAGGGTGTCCTCCAAAACCCGAAGCAATAATTCAGGGCGTTGCAAAACTACTTGCGAAATTGAAGGGATAAACCATGGAAAAATTTGAAACTGCTGTAGACCTTCTAAACAATAACTTGGCTGACGCGATTGTCGACCTAAAAGTTCCTAGGCCAAGAAAAGCTTACATTCTTCTTAAGCCTGAACGCCACAGAGACGCGGTCTCTTTGCTTCTGAAGAACATTAATGAATCAATGCTTTCAACCATAACTGGCGTTGACTTGGGAAATGAAATAGAATTAAACTATCACATGGTTTGTGGTGGAACAGTAACAATCAAAAATCGGGTTCCAAAAGAAAAACCTGTTACCCAAACGATTACCGATATCCTGCCCGGAGCAAACTTGTATGAACGAGAAGTTTTTGATCTGTTAGGAGTTGTTTTTGAGGGGCACCCTAACCTAGAAAGATTGTTGTTGCCCGATAGTTGGCCCCAAGGAGATTATCCGCTTAGAAGAGATTGGACGCCTCCAGTTATGAATGAGGACAGTTTCAGTTCTGAAGACGATTCGCAGACTGAATCAGCGGAAGATTTGGGGTCGTTAGTTAATGTTGTTGTGGGTCCTCAGCATCCGGTTTTGCATGAGCCTGAAAGGTTCTCTTTCAAGGTTGATGGGGAGACGGTTGTGGATGTTGAGCCGCGTCTTGGGTATGTTCATAGGGGAATTGAGAAAGCTGCTGAGCGGATGATGTACTTCCAAGACGTGTTTTTGGTTGAGCGAATTTGTGGTATATGTAATGCTGCTCATACAACTTGTTTTTGTCAAGCTGTAGAGGACATTGGGAACATTGAGACTCCGGCTCGTGCTTTATACTTGCGTACTATCATACATGAGCTAAATAGGGTTCACAGTCACCTTTTGTTGCTTGGAGTTGGCGGTCACCTGCTTGGTTTTGAAGCCCTATTTCAGCATGTGTGGCGTGACCGCGAGCCAGTGATGGACATTGTTGAGCGGATTACTGGAAACCGTTTGATGAGCGGTTTTAATACAATTGGTGGAGTAAGGCGTGATATTGACCCAAACACAATCGAGAAGACTTTGAAGACTGTTAAGGCGGTTAGGAAACGTGCAGTTTTCTACAAGAATGTGTTTGAGGAAGATGCAACATTGAGGCTGCGAACTGAAGGCGTCGGCGTGTTAAGCAAAGAAGATGCACTGAAGTTGTGTGTTGTTGGTCCTGTTTTGCGTGGGTCAGGCGTTGCTTCTGATGTTAGGAAAGATGAACCTTACGCGGCGTATGACGAAATTCCATTCAATGTGCCTTGTTATACGGAATGTGACACATGGGCTCGGCTGATGGTCAGAGCTGACGAAGTGCTGGAAAGCTTGGACATACTAGAGCATGCACTCAGTAACATTCCGGGCGGTCGTTTGCGGGTTAGGGTTCAACGAAAAATACCTGAAGGTGAAGCAGTTAGCCGTGTAGAGGCTCCACGAGGCGAGCTTATTCATTATGTTAAAAGTGATGGAACTGCGTATCCTTACAGAGTTAAGGTTAGAGCTCCAACATTGGCGAATCTTGTGGCTTTTCCTGATGCAATCCGAGGCGGCTACATCGCTGACATTCCCTCTGTGATGGGAAGCTTAGACCCCTGTTTCTCTTGCACTGACCGTATGGCATTCATTGACACCACTGACGGTCAAAAATGGCACTGGAGCCTTGACGACGTGAACCGTCACAAAAACAGGAGAGTGCTACTCTAGAATGGCAATTGACCTAATTTTTCTTGTGAGAACACTCGTGTTTCCGGGTTTCCTCTTTCTCTTGGCACTTGTACTATTCTTTGACTGGTTCGAAAGAAAGGTTGCAGCTCGGTTTCAGAACCGTATGGGTCCTTCGTATGCTGGTCCGTTCGGTATTCTTCAACCCATAGCTGATTACATAAAACTGTTTTCGAAGGAAGACATTACCCCAAAGCAGACCAACAAAATGCTTTTTGTTGTTGCTCCAATTCTTGCGTTTTCGCTCTTTGTTTTTGCCCTTTTTTACATCCCGATTGATGGCTCAAACGTAATTTTGAATTCGAGTTTTGAGGGCGATTTGCTTCTGGTTTTGCTTTTGGTGACTCTTGCTAACTTTGGAATTTTTCTTTCTGGGTGGGCTTCTTTGAATCCTTACAGCGGGATTGGCGCAACCAGAATTTTGACCCAGTTTCTTGGTTATGATATTCCTCTTATTCTTCTCGCGATTGGTCCAGCTTTTCTTGCAAAAAGCTTGTCTCTTGTGAGCATTACGGCGAGCCAATCAGCTGTTCCATTTATTTTGTTGATTCCGTGGTCATGTGTCTTGTTTATTATAGTTCTACAGGCTGAGTTAGAAAAAGACCCTTTTGATATCCCGCATGCAGAAACTGAAATTGTAGGTGGTTACGAAACAGAGTATAGCGGAAGAAAGTTGGCTTTCATTAAGCTTTCAGAGGATTTTCAGTTCTTGATTGGTGCTTCGCTTGTAACTGTTCTGTTTTTGGGCGGTTTTCATGGACCTGTGCTGCTTGGACCTGCTGAGGTTTGGTATGTTTTCTGGTTTATTGTTAAAACGCTTGGTGTAGTGTTCGTTTTGGAGTATGTGGGTAATGTGTCTGCCCGATTGCGTATAGATCAGGTTGTTCATGGCAACTGGAAGCTGTTGATTCCTTTGTCTATTTTGTCTCTTGCTCTTACAGTACTTGTTGAACCGTTGTTGCGGTCGGTGGTTGGTTAGGAGGAAAAACTATGGTGACTAAAAAACGACGATTACCCGCTCTGATAAAAGATATGGGCGCATGCTTATTCAAGAAGCCCTTTACTCAACAGTATCCTTTTGTTAAGGTACAGGCTCCCGAAGGCTACCGCGGCAGACACACTTTTGATCCTGAAAAATGCATCGGCTGTGGATTATGTGAACGGGACTGCCCAGCTAACGCTATAGAGCTTGTGGAAGTTACTGGGAAACGTATGCCCTACTTTTACCTTGACCGATGCATCTTTTGTTATCAATGTGCAGAAAGCTGCCCAAGAGAGGCAATACACCTTTCTACAAATTTTGAGATGTCAACAACAGACAAAGAAGACCTGCTTGTAACCGCAGAAGAATTTATTTCTAAACAAAACTCTACTTCGGACGAGGAAAAATAGCATGTGGCTTGAAACAATTTTGGCTATTGGAATGGTGACCTCTGCGGTCTTTGCTATATACCTGAAGGAAACAGTGTCTTCAGTTTTGTCTTTGAGCACCATGATGCTTCTGCTTGCGTTGCTGTATTTCAACTTGAATGCTCCTTTCGCCGCAATTTTTCAGTTGGCGTTAGGTGCTGGAACTGCAGCGATTTTCCTTCTTGCCGGAGATACATTAACCAAGAAAACTGACGCAAAAACGTCCACAAAAACGAAACTTGTGGGTTTAATCGTTTCTGCTGTTCTTTGTGTTCCTGTAATTGTTGGAACTGTGGCAACCGAGTCCTTTAGTAGTTCAGTGGATTTGTCTATTTCCAGTGCGATATGGGAATTAAGAGCAATTGATGTTCTTGCTCAAGGCTTAGTTGTTTTGACTGCTGCGCTTGGCGTTATTATCCTTCTGAAGGAAGAACGGAGGAGAAAATAAGTGGATTACATCATACTCTCTATTACTATATTGGCGATTGGAATAATCGGCTTGGTTACAAAACATGATCTGATAAAAATGCTGATCGCCATAGAAATGATCACTGCCGCAGCAACAATGAATTTTGTTGTTTTCGGTTCATTAATGGAAAATTCTTTAGGCCAAACTTTTTCGATACTTGCCTTATCTGTTGATGCCTGCGTAACTGCTGTTGCTCTTGCACTTGCTATTGCAATCTACAAAAAACTGAATATCCGTGATGTCCGAGACCTCTCAGAAATAACAGAGCCAACATCCGAAAAACAAAACCCAACAGAGGAGGAAAACTAGCATGATTCCCGTTGAGTACGCAGCGTGGTTGTGCTGGGCAATTCCCTTTGCAGGCTCATTGTTTATGCCTTTAGTTGCAAAGCTTCGCCGTAGACTTGTTGGCTGGTACGCTGTTGTAATTACTTTTCTTGCAGTTGTATGCACTGTTTCGTTGATTTCAAGCGTGATTGGCGGTCATGGTGAGGCACATGTGTATTCTATACCTTGGATGCCTGCTTTAGACATCAACCTTAGTGTTCTTGTTGATCCGCTGAGCATAATGATGGCGAACATTGCATCCTGTATTGGCTTGCTGATCATGATTTACTCCGTAAACTATATGGAAAAAGAAAAAGCAACACCCCGATTCTTCTTTTTCATGCTGCTTTTCGTCGGCGGAATGCTTGCTTTAGTTATGGCAAACAATCTTTTACAGATGTACTTTTTCTGGGAAACCGTTGGATTGTGCTCTTATTCCCTTATCGGATTTTGGTACAGCCGAGATGACGCAGCAAAGGCAGGAATGAAAGCCTTTATTGTAACAAGAATCGGCGACATTTTTCTTTTGCTTGGAATACTGATTCTTTACGTGAACACTGGCACCTTCAGCTTTATTGAAATTCGTGAACTTATTGCAGCTGGGAGCGTTTCAGTTCCAATGTTAACTGTGTCAATTTTGATGCTTATTGGGGCAATCGGCAAATCAGCCCAAGTTCCATTGCATGTGTGGCTTCCAAACGCCATGGAGGGACCATCACCAACCAGCGCCCTTATTCATGGTGCGACAATGGTTAAAGCCGGAATCTATCTTGTGGCAAGAATCTACATCCTCTTTTCTATAGTTCAGCCATGGTTAACCACCATTACATACGTTGGAGGAATAACAGCTTTCATTGCTGCAACCATGGCGTTGACCAGCTCAGACCTGAAACGTGTTCTCGCATTTTCTACAATAAGCCAGCTGGGCATGATAATGTCTGCTCTAGGAATCGGAACTGAGCTTGGCTGGTTTGCCAGTCAATTTCATGTAATCAGTCATGCGCTCTTCAAGTCGCTTTTGTTCCTTTGTGCTGGAGTTGTGATGCATGTTACTCATACTCTTGATTTGAAACATTTAGGTGGTTTACGAAAAGCGATGCCTATAACCTTCATAGTGAGTGTTATTGGAGCGTTTTCGCTTGCTGGTATCCCGCCGTTTAGTGGTTTTTGGAGCAAAGACGCGATATTTGAAGCTATAATATTAGCCAACAATGTTCCTTTGTTCATTTTGATATTTGGGACATCTGTGCTAACTGCAATTTACAGTATAAGATGGATTTGTTTAGTTTTCCTTGGAGAACGATCCGAGTTTCTGGCAGACCATTATTTGCACGACCCTAGCCCAATCGTTTATGTTCCTCTTATCTTGTTGGCTGCTGCTTCGTGCATAACAGGCTTCTTCAAAAGCCCTCTAGAACATTATCTTGGAATCCATTTTGAAGCTTCAACAACTGGTGTACTTTTGGCTAGTGCTACCTCAGCTGTGATTCTTGCGATTGCAGTGCCTGTAGCCTATTATCTTTACTACAAAAGACGTGCAACTTCGATGTTTTTCGCAAGAAGTCTTTTAAATAATCCACTTTATCTGTTAATATCCAACGGCTACTATTTTGACGCCGTTTACAACAGGATACTAAATGGAGTCATGGGTTTGTCGCAATTCGTATGTCGGGTCATAGAAACGTCTGGGCTGCAACAGTTTCCTTATGCTGTTGCAAACGGGGCTTCAAAGATAGCCCAAGGCACACTAAATTACATCGAGGCATTTCTTGACCGTTTCGTTTATGTTGTAGCAGGTGGAGCAGTCATTACCGCCCACAAAACACATGTACACCTTGACGCTTTTCTGGATCGGTTCTGCTACCTTCTAGCAGGTGGAACCGTAGAGACCGCCCGAGTAACCCACGAGTACATTGATTCCTTCTTGGATAGGCTGGTCTATCTTTTTGCAGGAAAAACTGTTGAGCACGGACAGAAAATCAGAAAAATGCACCGAGGACCCCTGCCTGACTTTGTTTTGGCAGCTGCGCTCGGTTTCTTCCTAATCATAATATTGTTATTGTTAACTGCTTTGAGGTAAAAGAAAAATGCAAACACTATTAATTGCTTTAATGTTGCCCGCTCTGGCTATTCCAGTAGTGTATGGTTTTGGCAAAAAATCTGCGAAAACAGCTGCCTTGATTCTTACGCTGATTTCTCTGGTTAGTTTGTCTCTTCTTTTAACGTTGATACCCACAGTTCTTAATGAAGGACAATACATAGAATCGTATTACTGGATACCAACACTAGGTTCCGCATTTACACTTTTTGTTGATGGAATAAGTCTATCCCTAACTATTGCTACGCTAATACTTGTTGCAGCCGCAACCCTTTATTCCATAAATTATATGGAAGAAAAAAGTTCGCTCCCCGAGTATTACGCATTAATGAGCTTACTCACAATAGGATTGGTTGGAGTTTTCATCACATCAAATCTGCTGCTATTCTATTTCTGTTGGGAACTCATGCTTGTTCCAACATACTTCATCATAGGAGGATGGGGATACAAAGACTCCTTCAAAACAGCCTTCAAATTCTTCATCTTCACCCACGCCGGAGCAATATTTGTTCTCTTAGGCATCGGCGCAATCTACATGCTCACAGGCACCCTAGACATATTCCAGGCACAAG
>PIXT01000240.1 GCA_003096235.1 Candidatus Bathyarchaeum sp.
AGCTGGAACCTACAACAAGTTATTTCTCATGAGCCCAATATAAAACGTGCCAAACGTCATGTTTTTTCTATGAACCTGTAGATTGCGCTATCGTATCGTGAGGTTTCTTTGAATGCTTCAACCGCCAAAACCGTTCTGGTTTCAGCACTTATATCGCCATTGTTTTTGTATTCTTCTAGAACTTGATTGTACCTTTTTGGGTTAACAATCACAACCACGTTCTCAAAGTTTTTTGCTGCAGCCCTAATCATGTTTGGTCCACCTATGTCTATGTATTCTAGCGCAGTCTTCAGGTCAGCTCCCTGTTCTGTCACCTTTATGAATGGATACAAATTGCAGGCAACCAAATCGATGGTTTTTATTTGAAGCCTTTCAAGCTCCTTCATGTGTTTTTTGTTGCCTTTTTGTGCAAGTATGCCGCACATCAGCTTTGGGTGCTCAGTCTTGATTCTGCCTTCTAGTATCTCAGCAAAGCCTGTAACCTCAGAAACGTGTTTGACACGTTCGACTCCGCCATCCTTTAGTGTTTTTAGTGTTCCTCCAGTAGAAATTATGGTGAATCCCAGTTTGTTTAATTCTTTGGCAAAGTCAACTATTCCTGTTTTGTCGTAAACGGAAATTAGAGCACGTTTCATCGTTTTGTTAGCACCAACCAGCACCTATCTTTTATGGATTTAATGAAACAAAAGCCTTTCAATTCTAGATTTTATGCCAAAAATTAAAAAGGCTAACACAAACATAACAAGGAACTGGAAACAGGTTCACAGATACGAATCTGATTCCAAACATGAGACAAAGTAGAGTTAAAGAAGTAAAATAAGGAGGTGTCTATGTGTCAAGAGACCCAAACACAATATATGTTGGAACCAAACCTGCAATGAGCTACGTTCTTGCGGTGATAACACACTTCAACGAGTCTGACGCAAAAAATGTTACTTTGAAGGCTAGAGGAAGAGCAATAACAACTGCTATAGACGTTGTCGAGATAGTCCGCCGCAAGTTCATGAAACAACTAAAAATTGACAAAATCGAGATTGGAACCGAAGAGCTGCAAAGAGAAGACGGAACCAGAAATGTTTCAACAATTGAGATAAACTTGAAGCTCTAAGAAATTGATAGCCTTTAACTTAGAAATTCCCTGTTTTTGTTTTATTTTTTTTCTAGTTACCTTGTAGCCATTTTTTGTGGCTGTACATGTTTGGAAGTTACGTTTTTGTTTAGATGCCGTCTTGTTTTAGGTAGTAGTCGTTTTCTTTTTTTGCTCCAAAGCTTCTTACGCCCTTTGTCTTGAGCTGTTTTCGAAGTTTTTTGGCGTATTCTGGGCTTATTTCTTGCCTCTTTTCTAGGTAGCATATTATTTCTTCTGCCTGTTCTGCTTTGTCGCATCTGCGTATGAAGTCAATCACGTCTGGATTATAGTCAGTAAACTTCTTTGAAACCGCTTTCTCGGCACTATTGGCGTCAGATCGAACCGAGGTTATTTTTGTTTTACATTCTCCGCTGGACAGTTCTTGAGCTAGGTTCGGGAACATTTTTCGCAATTTTTCTTTTTCAAGCTCCATCTTCATTGTATCCTCCTTTTCTGTGGCTATACTTTGCTGTTGACTGTGTTCCTACATTTTTTCTTTTACTAAAACCCATATTTAAGTTATAATCCGCCTTTTTTCTAAAAGACAAACCTTCATTATGGAACAAACTTTTGAAGCGGATTCTCTTCAAGTGTTCTTGTGAGCTGGCGTAGGCTCAGACCCGTTTTAATGTCTCCGTATGTTTCACATCTTTCTAGTTGCCCTACACGCTCTGGGCTTTGAACCACAACCTCCACGCCGTCTCCAGATGGAAGCGTGAAGTGAATGTGAAAAGATGCCTCTTTTTTGCCGTTTTTAGTTACTGACCGCCACTCTGACCTATTTATCTTGTAGTTGTGCTTCTGAAGCTTTTCTACAACCTGCTGATTATCCTCAGAAAATGTGTGTATGTCTATGTCGCTGTTTTGGCGGGCTGTTCCTCTCCAGACGCTTCCCACAAGAAGAGGATTAAACTCCTTTAGCGTCTCCATAACTTGTTTTGCTTCTTTTCGCATTCTCAAAATCAGTTCTTTTCTTTGGGAGCCTTCTCTGTCTTCTGCGATTTTGTCAAGTTCCTCTGCAACTTCAAGGTTGCTGGGCAGAACTCTAACTCCCAACGTTTCTGAGGCTCTTTGTTTGGCTTGCTTGTACTCTTTTTCTTGGGCTGTGTAGAGTAGCAGTGCGGCTTCTTGGGCAACTCTGTTTCTTAGCATTTTTGAGCGGTTGCCCTTCAAAATGTTTCCCTCAACAATATTGGCTGTGATGAAACTTTTGGGTGTTGCTGTCTGTTATAGTTCATCAACTGAACTTGAAAATAAAAAATAAAAGAAAAAAAGACGAAATGAAGGCTTGACATCAACTTGTGATGTTAGTATCTTCTTCGTTTAGCAAAGCATTCTCTGCAGTATACGGGTCTAGTTCCGCTAGGCTTGAATGGTACTTCACATTCTTTGCCGCACTCTGCGCATGTCGCTTTGTGCATTTCGCGGTTTTCTCTATAAGACAAGTTAGCTTACACCTCCACTTTACTCGATAAGAAATAGCTCTTATGAAACTCCTATTCTTACACGTCAAACCAGTTGCTGTGTCTCTTATAACTGTATGCATAATTTGACCGTTACCTCACATCTCTTAGTTGTTTGTGAAGAACAGCCTTGTCTGCCCCATTGTTTTGATATCCAATGCCCTAACTTTCGCCATCACCGGAAAATCGTTCACAGCTTTTCCTATAAGCAGACAGTGACGAGGCGGAAGCTCCTGAGCAATAGACTTCACAGTTTCAGAATCCACTCGTGCAGCCTTTGACACGGTTTCAAGGTCACGTTCATTAGTAAAATTGAACAGAAAAATGCTGTCCGCTTGGCGGTAAATGTTCTCTTTTATTGTATCTGGCTGATTAGTCACAAAATTGGTGAACAACCCAAAATGCCTCATACGCGTAACAATATCCTCCCAGTACGTTTCCCGCAAATAGAGATGAGCCTCCTCGGCAAACAGAAAAACCGACTTGATTTTCCATTGCCCCAAAATTTTCACAAGATTCCCCAAAGTATACTCAAGCACAATCTGGCGGTCAACCGCCGAAATGTCCTTAAGATTGATTACTAAGGCTCCGCCTTCCTTCTTGGTTTTTTCGAAAAGCTTCTCAAAACTTGTCGCTGACTCTTCGTTGTCTGTGAAAAATCCTGAATTCACAAGGCTATAGTAACGGGAGAACAGGGCATCTCGCACGTGCATGTTGCAGCTGGATTGTTTGATTGCTTCTCCGAGCGCTTCCAAAGAAATTTTTCTTTGTTGGCACAACGTTTTCCATACGTGCTTAAACTCTCTGGTGGATGTTCCAGGAAGACCTAACGCGTGAACCATTATTTTCAAGATTACGCTTAAGCCCATCTGCGCCAAGGAAACCTTGAAGTTCGCTCCGGGAGTAAGCACATGCACTTTGTTGCTGTACTTGTTGTCTTTTCCCTGTGTGGAGATACCCAGCCCCGTGTATTCGCCGTTAAGGTCAAGAACCACAACCGTAGCCTTGTAGTCGACAAGCCCCAAAACAAGTAGTTTCGAAAGATGAGATTTTCCTGTCCCCTTCTTTCCAGTTATGATGTTTAATCTTCCATCAAGGTCATGAGCCGTGATGCTCAGTGGAGAGCCGTCCTTTGTTACGCCAATGTTGATTGGGAGCTCTCCATTTCTGCCAGCATGCGCTAACAACGTGTTGATTGGAATTTTTGTGATTCCAGAATTAGAGCGGCTAGGCAGCCACGAAGAATTTACGCGCAGTTTATCGTTTTGTATTGTTCCTCTGATTTTGCAGATGAGCATTCGGGCGTCTTGGATGTGGTTTATGTGTGATGAGACGCCTAGGGGGTCAAAGTTTTCTCCGTAAACTTGTTCATCGGTTGTGGAGTCTCGGAGAAGTTCTTCAAGAAGCCCTGGAACACTGGCGAACTGGACATCAATTACCTGTGTGATCAATTTCCTGCTAACCACGCTGTCCTCAACGAGCAGGTAATCGCCCTTCTCAACATCGTCACTTGGAGAGCTCAGGATTTGGATGCTGTTTCCTTCTTTCTTGTAGAGCCTCATTGTTTATCCCTCTGCTCCTTTTCCGAAGGGACCAAAAAGCATCCGACGCACGTTTGGTCTTGTAACTATCTTAAGTCCATATTGATGCGCTATGAACCGTTGAATTCCTATCACTTCTGTTGCTGTGAATGTTGAGTATATGTGAGCTAACCGTAACGTTTCAGGGTAACTTTGAACAAGCAGATCGCTTCCAAGAAGACACTGAACAGCCTCTATTCCCTGCTCCTTTGGAACCTTCTTGTCGATGTCTAGCCTAAACGAGCATACTCCATGAGTCAGTTTTGCGACGTAAATATTTCCGAGCAGTAAAACTGGACCTGAAGATACCGGAGCGTCACCTATCTGGAGTAGGCATGGAGGCACAGCTTTTTTTGCGTAATCGGTTAGTTTGTGACCTGAAAACCGTAGGTTAGTGTTCTTGGAAAATGCTAGCACCGTGCTGAGGCGGTTTCGTGCTGTTTCTAGAAGACGCGCCATTTCATCAACGGGGCAGTCTACCATTCCTGCTGTCATTGAGCCGTCCCAAAGAATGATTGTGCCGTGTGCTGAGCATGAGATGCCCAGTTGGAGCCATCGTTCAAGCAGGTTGCCCATTCTGGCTTGCATGTTGACGATGTTTGTGGGTTCTTGGAATTCGAAGTGGTGATTTTTGAAGAGTTTGTGGATTTCTTTTTTGTTTTGTTCTGTTATGTGGAATGGGAATGGTCCTATTCGTTGGTATTTGTATTTGTTTTTTTGTTTCCAGACGATTGCTCCTCTTATTGCGCAGAGTTCGCCTGTTTGTGTTTCTCCTATTCGTATGCTTGAGACGTCGACGGCGACTACTGGTTTTTCGTTTAGGGTGGGTTCTAGTGGGATTGTCTTTATTGTGTGTGGTTGTTGAATCTTCATGATTGGTGTTGCGTCTGCAATATGTTCTGTGGGGGTTTGGTTGAGTGTGGTTTGGGTGGGGTATAGTTGGGTGCTTTCTATGTTTTTCATTGTGTTTTGGCTTAGTTGTATGAATGTTTGTGGGAGTTGTAGTTGCTCTAGGGAGGGTGGTAAGTTATATGTTGGTGTTGTTGTATAGTTATATTGTTCAATC
>PIXT01000241.1 GCA_003096235.1 Candidatus Bathyarchaeum sp.
TGGACGTGATGTGGATGTATGAAATCGTTACAAAACAAGAACTTGCACATAACATATACCTGATTGAACTTGACGCAGCAGATGTGGCTAAAAAGTCCAATCCCGGCCAGTTCATTATCATCCGCCTAGACGATAAAGGCGAACGCGTTCCCTTAACCATTGCAGGTGTTGACCTACAGAAGGGAACTGTGTTTACTGCTTTTCATGCAGTTGGCAGAACCACAAAGAAACTTGCGAAAATGAGTGCAGGCGAATCAATAATGGACGTTTCTGGTCCTCTGGGTAACCCTGCTGAAGTTGGCAAGTTTGGAACTGTTTTGCTTGTTGGTGGTGGCGTCTGGTGTGCTCCGTTGCATTTTGTTGCTGAGGCTCTCCGCAAGAACGGTAACAAAACTGTTGTTGTTTGTGCAGGAAGAACCGAAAGCGACATGGTTTACGAAAACAAGCTGAAAGCAGCAGCCGACGAGTTCTATGTTGCTACTGACGACGGCTCTAAAGGCAATGAAGGTCTTGGCTTTATTGCAGACGTTCTGAAAGGTCAAAAGTTTGATCACGCTGTAGTTATGGGTCCTGTTTCAATGATGAAAAAAGTCGTTGAAATGACAAAGCCACTCGGCTTGAAGACGATGGTCACATTGGCGTCTCTGATGGTTGACGGCACTGGCATGTGTGGTGCATGTCGTGTTACTGTAGGCGGCGAAACCAAGTTTGCCTGCATGGACGGTCCAGAATTTAACGGGCTTGAAGTCGACTTTGACGAACTCATTTCAAGGCAACGTGTATATTTGCCCGAGGAGAGAATGGCGTCTATGATCTATGACAAACTTGGCGGGGGCGTAAAACGTGGATAGAGAAAAACGAAAACATGCAATTGATATGGACAAACAAGATGTCCTAGACCGGATTCACAACTTCTACGAAGTAGCCTTGGGCTATAACGAAGAGCAAGCTCTTGCAGAGGCAGAACGCTGTCTTCAGTGTCCTAACCCTCGATGTGTGCAAGGCTGTCCTGTTGAAGTTCCGATTCCTGAATTCATCAAACTGATTAAAGAAAAAGACTACGTGGGTGCTAGCAAGAAAATAAAAGAGAAGAACAGCTTGCCTGCTGTCTGTGGACGTGTTTGTCCTCAGGAGAACCAGTGCCAAGAGCTCTGTGTTCTAAGTAAGATGGGTGACCCAATTTCTATTGGTCGTTTGGAGCGATTTGCTTCTGACCTTGAAAGAAAAGCAGGTGTTACCATTCCAGACAAACAAAAAGCTGGCGCAACTGGCAGAGTTGCAATTGTTGGTTCTGGTCCTGCTGGTCTCACTGTTGCTGCTGACTTGGTTAAGCTAGGTCATGAAGTAGTAATGTTTGAGTCTTTGCACTTGGCTGGTGGCGTTTTGATGTATGGTATTCCTGAGTTCCGTTTGCCAAAAGAAATTGTGCAAACTGAAGTTGACTACATCAAGAAGCTTGGTGTTGACGTTAAAACCAATTACACCATCGGAAGAATCTACACCATTGACGAACTCTTTGAAATGGGCTTTGACGCAGTTTTTGTTGGCAGTGGTGCTGGTCTTCCTAACTTTATGGGTATCGAAGGCGAAAACTTGGGTGGAGTTTACTCCGCTAACGAGTTCTTGATTCGAGTTAACCTGATGAAAGGTTACCTTTTCCCTGAATACGATACTCCCATCAGAATCGGAAAGAATGTCGCAGTTATCGGCGGTGGAAACGTAGCTATGGACTCTGCTCGCTGCAGTTTAAGGCTGGGCGCAGAGAAAGTCTACATTGTCTACAGACGTTCTCGTGACGAGCTTCCTGCAAGGGCAGAAGAGGCAGAAAACGCAGAGGAAGAAGGAATTATCTTCACTTTGTTGACTAACCCCTGCAAGTTCGTTGGTGACGAGAGCGGCTGGGTTAACGGCATGGAATGCATCAAGATGGAACTAGGTGAGCCTGACGCTTCTGGCAGACGAAGGCCAGTTCCTATCAAGGGCTCTGAGTTCATGATGGATGTTGACACTGCGATTATTGCCATTGGACAGACTCCTAACCCTCTGATTCAACGAACTACTGACGGCCTAGAAACTACACGCTGGGGCACTATCGTAACAAAAGAAGAAACTGGCGCAACCACCAAAGAAGGCGTCTACGCTGGCGGTGACGTTGTTAGCGGCGCAGCCACTGTTATCAGTGCCATGGGTGCAGGAAAAACTGCAGCCAAAGGAATAAACGAATACATCCAGAAAAAGAAAGGCGCACAATAAGCGCTCCCTTTTTTCGGTAACTTCGGTTACCCTTTTTTTCTTTGTTTTTGCTGTTTTAGCATCTTTTATTAACTGCGTTTTGTTTTGAATACCTACCTGTTAACCGTAGTGTTTGCCCTTTGGTTTGGGGAAAGGTAAATGACTGAAAATAAAACCGTTGGACGCTCTAAACCGTCGACCATAATCAAAATGGGTGACATTGACCCCTCCTTCAAGTATGAAATAAGCAAAGTGCTTGGGGCTGAGAACCTAAGACTTTGTTTTCAGTGTGGCACCTGCACTGCGGACTGCCCAATTGCGCGGTCCAGTGAAATTTATCATCCACGTAAACTGATTCGTATGACTCAGCTAGGAATGAAAGACAGACTTCTTAACAGTGACGCCTTGTGGTTGTGTGCTGCTTGTTTTACGTGTGTTGACCACTGCCCTCAGGGAGTTGACCTTGCCTCTGTTTTCAGGGCACTTCGAAACATTGCCATTCGTGAAGGCATTGTTCCTCAGGTTTTTCGGGAATTAACTGACAACATTCTCACGACTGGTTACGCTTACAAGATTCCTGAGCTTCGTCAAAAGAAGCGCAAAGAGAAGGGTTTGCCTGCTTTGCCAAAAGCAAACACCAAAGACGTTGCTAAGCTGTTTGATGTTTTGTCTGTTTCTAAGGTGGCTAAAAAGGAGAAATGACGTTTTGAAGTATCTGCTGTTTTTGGGTTGTGTTATTCCTTACAGGATTCCAAGTTACGAAATCTCTGCACGCAAAACACTGGAAAAACTAGGAGTAGAACTGGTCGAAATGCCCGAGTTCAACTGCTGCGGTTTACCCATCGACTCCGTAGAACACGACGCAATGCTTGTTTTGGCTGCGCGAAACCTGTGTTTGGCTGAAAAAGAAGGCTTAGACATACTCACGTTGTGTCCAGGATGTGCTGGAACCCTAAGAAAAGTTAACAAGAGCATTACGGAAGACAAGAAACTCAAAGCCCACATCAACGACCTGCTCAAAGAAATTGGCATGCAAGTAGAGGGCGGCAAGATTAGGGTTCGTCATCTTATTCAGGTTCTGTCAGAAGACGTTGGTTTGGACAAAATCAAAGAAGCAGTGGTAAAGCCCCTAACTGGCCTAAAAGTTACAGAACATAATGGATGTCACATTTTGCGTCCAAACAA
>PIXT01000242.1 GCA_003096235.1 Candidatus Bathyarchaeum sp.
GAAATCATTGTAAAGTTCAAGCAAGGCTCTACTCACGAGCAGATTACAAGCTTAAAGGGAAAACAAGGCGCAGAAGAATTAATGGTCAGCCGTTTTTCAGGAGCAATAACATGGAAAGTTCCACCATCAAAAACAATTGAAGAATGGGTAAACATTTTTGATAACCATCCCTGGGTACAGTACGCCGAACCCAACTTCGTGTATTCTGCATTCTGGGTTCCAAACGACCCATATTATAGCCATCAGTGGAATTTTGATGATGATAACACTTTGAATCCCAGCGGGGCTTCATCTAATCCTTTTGGTGGGACAAACGGGGGAGGAATCAGATTAGAAGAAGCCTGGGAGACTTCTAAGGGAACATCTGAAGTAGTAGTCGCAGTTCTCGATACAGGAGTAGCATATGAAGACTACTCGATCCCCACAGAAGAATTAGACACAGTTTTGTCGGGCGTGACTAATTATCAGAAAGCGTCTGATTTAGCTGGCACATCATTTTGGGTGAATGATGATGAAATAGCAGGGAATAGTGTGGATGATGATGGAAACGGTTTTGTAGACGATGTTAACGGCTGGGATTTTGTTAATAATGATGCTCATCCAAACGATAATAATGGGCATGGCACCCATGTAACGGGAACCATTGCACAATCTACAGATAATGGATTGGGCGTAGCAGGAGTTTCTCCTAATATTGTGGTGATGCCGATTAAGGTTCTTAATTACAAAGGAGACGGAACTGACATTGCAGTGGCAGAGGCAATCTATTATGCTGCAAATAATGGCGCCGACATAATCAGCCTTAGTTTAGGCGGAGGCGATTATTCGTCTACGCTGGAAGCAGCTGTGGCTTACGCGTACAATATGGGGGTTGTTGTGATTGCTGCGTCAGGAAATGACGGAGCAGGAACTGTTGATTATCCCGCAGCCTACGACAGTTACGTAATTGCCGTGGGAGCAACAAGATACGATGAGACATTGTCATACTATTCTAATTACGGTTCTTCCTTGGATGTGGTTGCACCAGGAGGGGACGTGACTGTTGACCAGAACGGTGATGATTATAATGATGGGATTTTGCAGCAAACTTTTAATTCATATTATGTTGAAACCAGTCCCCCTTACACAGAACACAAAGCGGACCCAACAGATTGGGAATACTGGTTTTATCAAGGAACAAGCATGGCCACTCCTCACGTGTCAGGAGTAGCAGCTTTACTTTTGTCGCAGGACCCCACATTAACCCCCGATCAAGTCAGAAGTGTTTTGCAAGAAACTGCCGAGGATTTAGGGACAATTGGCAGGGACAACATTTATGGTTATGGTTTAATCGACGCAAAAGCCGCTGTTTTTGCAACCCTTGGTCCTGAGTTTAGTTGTGATGAAACAGTAAAGATCATGCCTTTAGGCGATTCTATCACCCGAGGGGTTCCACCATGGGACAATCCAACAGGTTATAGACAAGAACTGTATGTGGATCTGATAAACTCTGGGTTTAATGTAGATTTTGTTGGAAGCCTAACAGATGGTAGCGGAGCGTTTCCTCCAGTTTTTGATACTGACCACGAGGGACATGGTGGATGGTATGCTAATGAAATAAGGGATAATGTGATTGGTTGGCTTGATGCTAATCCGGCAGATGTTGTGTTGCTTCACATTGGTACAAATGACATCTCGGCAGGAGATGAATACGTTGTTGATGAAGTGGAGGACATTCTTGATAATATTGATTCATACGAGTCGGCTAACGATAAGGTGATTTTGGTTGTTCTTGCTCGCATTACTTTGCGGGGGGACGAAAAAAACCCGGAAACAATAGCCCTCAATGATGCAGTAGAAGCAATGGCTGTTGACCGTATTGATGCCGGAGATGATATTGTAATTGTAGACATGCAATCTGCTCTATCCCACCCTGATGATTTTGATGACTATTTGCATCCGAATTCCGCTGGATACCAAAAGATGGCAGATGTATGGTATGATACTTTAGATGATTTGTTGCCCGACTGTTCTGGCCAAATTGGATTAGTTCATTATTGGAAGTTAGATGAAACATCAGAAACAAACTATATAGACTGCATTGGAAATGCAGACGCAACCGCTACAGGAGGAGAAGTTCCAGCACCCGTTTCAGGCGTAGTTGATGGAGCCCAGAATTTTGATGGAACAGCTAATAGGATTAACAGTTCAATTGTGAGTAATCCGACGTCTGAACTAACGGTCATGGCTTGGGTGAAAGCTGATTCAATTACGGGTACAGACAAGGGCATAATTTTCAAAGAAGGCGCTTTCTTGTTTGAGTTAGAATCCGGAGAATCAGGAAGCATAGATTTCACAGTAATGCACAGTGGAGAAACCACTGAACTTTGCCCATCTGACTCTACTCCGATTGGAGAATGGGTTCATTACACAGGAACATTCAATGGAACTCACATTGCCGTATACAAAAACGGAAGTTTGCTTGCATCTACGACAGTGTCAGGAACAATTGATTCCAGCACAAGCCCATACACAATAGGTTACAGCTATTTTCCGGGATACGAAACCAGATATTTTGACGGAACAATCGATGAAGTTGCACTATTCAACAAATGCTTATCTGCAGAAGAAATACAGCAACTTTATCTACGAAGCGCAGATGGCAACAGCTACACTAATCTGGACCCAGTAGCGAATGCAGGAGGACCATACACGGGGACAGAAGGATTGCCTGTTTACTTTGATGGTTCAGGATCATATGATCCAGATGGAACCATATCCACATATTTTTGGACTTTTGGAGATGGACAAACAAGCGTTGAACAAAATCCT
This sequence comes from Candidatus Bathyarchaeum sp., assembly GCA_003096235.1. The sequence goes on from PIXT01000242.1 coordinate 2,812, forward strand.
ACACACATATATGATCAGAATGGAACATATTCAGTTACTTTAACGGTTACAGATAATGAGTCAGCAACTGACGATGTTAATACTTCAGCAGATGTAGATGATGTAGATCCTGTAGCCAACTTTTCTGCCAGCATTACTTCAGGAAGCCAACCATTAACCATAGAATTTACAGACACATCAACGTCATATGATGGAATTATTTCGTGGCAATGGGACTTTGGAGATGGAGAAACTAGTATTGAGCAGAATCCAACTCATGAATATGACAGCGGCACGTATACTGTTTCATTAACAGTACATGAGACAGATGGGGAAAGTGATATTGAAACTAAAATTGATTACATTATTGTGACTACAGACTCAGATCCAGTAGTCAACTACATTTTTGCATGGGGACACCCAGGAGGACGCCTCGACCCAGCAGGCTCAATCAACCGAGGCGAAAGAGTACACATATACACCTTCGTAAGCGACAACGAAACCCCCTCAGACCAACTAACAGTAACAATCAAATACAAAGCCCAAACAGACCCCACCTGGACAGAAACCACAGCCACCTGGGAACCAACATACAACTACTGGTACTACGACTGGACAATACCAGAAGACGCAACCCTAGGCCTCTACGACGTAATGATTGAAGTTACAGACGAAGACAACGACTCAACCACATCAACCGAATACGGAGAATTCAACATAGAAAACGCTGAACCAGTAGTCA
>PIXT01000243.1 GCA_003096235.1 Candidatus Bathyarchaeum sp.
CTACACAATGCATTATGTTCAAGATTAAAGCACAAAAAACCGTTATTTCTTAGCGTCAATCTCATGAGCAACCAAACAAAAACGTTGGTGATGCAAAAATCGAGCCCATCAAAGCGGTTATGAAATCTAAGTTGTGTTCTTCACTCTTTAGTGTGGATACAAAAGCATCAACAAAACTCCCTAGTGCTACGCTAGTTTTTTCCAAAAACTATCAAATAGTGATAATTGAGGTCGTGTGACTTCAAGACGGTCATGCCCTGTTTCTCAAATAGACGACTAGCCTGCTCTTTAGAGACCCTGATGGATACTGGAGGTCCAATAGCAGTATCTTCTTTTTTGAAGTCAACTATAGCCGCTTGTCCTTTGGGTTTGAGCACTCGGTGTATTTCGTGGATAATTGTGTTTTTGTCTCGGAATTCGTGGAGCGTGTTTATAGACAGTAGCATGTCTACGCTTTCATCTTTGAGGGGGATTTCAGTGTCTTTAGAGTGTAAAGTTTCTATGTTCAATATTTTTTGTTTTTGAATTTTTTGTTCAAGGAACTCTAGCATTTCCTGTTGGACATCAATGCCGTAGACTTTCTTGACTATTCGAGAAATTGGAACCGAAAAGTATCCGCTTCCACAACCCAAATCAGCAACAACATAAAAGGGCTTAAGTTCCAGCAACCCAATTATTTTTTCACGATTCTGCCAAGTCCTTCTTTCATCTGACTCCAAAGCATCAATTCGTTTCGGGTCAAAAATATGGTTTCCATTCATTGTGTGTTTCCCTTTTTCGCGACAGATATTGGCTCTCACTGCAGTAGATGTGGCTTGTTACATTTTAATCAACTGATTTGGGCATAGAACGCCTATGTAACTGCTTGTTTTCGGTTCTAGTTTTCGAAAAGATAATAACATCTTTTTTACTGTGAGTTAGTATTAGATGACTGCACTATGCCAGCTAATCTTCCCGCAGAAGCTAAGCAAAAATACAGAGAAGCATCGTTAGCTAGGAATCCTAAGGAAAAAATTAAGAAACTTCAGGAATTCATGAGCCTGTTTCCTAAGCACAAAGGAACCGAAAACCTTCGGGCTCAAGTCAAAAGGAAGATTTCGCTGTTAAAAAAAGAGATTCAGGAGCAAAAGCAGAAAAAAACGGGTGTATCGACTGGACCCAAAGTTTTTGTGGAAAAAGAGGGAGATGCCCAAATCGTAATTTTGGGTCCCACTAATGTTGGGCGTAGCAGCTTGTTGTCTACTTTAACTAACTCTAAAGTGGCGGTGTTAAATTATCCCTACACCACAACTGAGCCAACCCCCGGAATGTTCAACTATAAAGACTTACAGCTGCAGATGGTTGAAACTCCAGCGCTTATGGAGGGTTCTTCAGAGGGGGGTGCTTGGGGGCTACAAACTTTGACTTCTGCTAGAAACGCTGACGGTATTGTTCTGATGGTGGATTTGTCAAAGGATCCTGTTGAGCAGTATTCTCTTATTGGCAAGGAGTTGGAGAAGTCAAAGATTCTTACGAAAAAGCCCAAAGCTCGTATCGAAATTGCGAAAAAGCATATGGGTGCTAAGTTGAAGTTCATTGTTTTGGGTAAGTTGATTGACTGTTCAGTTAAGGATTTGACTGTGCTTATGAAAAGCTATGGTATACGTGATGCCACGATTAAGATTTGGGGCGAAGCTACGTTTGATGATGTTGAAGAGGCGATTTTTGAAGGCAAGGTGTATAAGCCAGCCATAATGTTAGCCAACAAGGCTGATCATCCGTTGGCTGCTGAACGATTGGAGCAGTTGAAAAAGGTTGTAGGTGAAGACATGAAAGTGGTTGCTGTGTCTTGCACTACAAAGGTTGGTTTAGATGCGCTTGGGTCAAACATATTTGAAATGCTGGATATAATGCGGGTCTACACAAAAGAACCCAATAAAAAAGATGCTTCTATGCGACCGTTCACAATCAAAAAAGGTTCTACAGTCTTTGATTTGGCTAAACGGATTCACACTGACTTCTATAAACAGTTTTCATACGCCAAAGTATGGTCAAAACGGCTACGTTTTAGTCCACAAAAGGTTGGCGGATCATTTACGCTTGCAGACGGCGATACCGTTGAACTGCACATGAAATAGTGCCACGAAATCGGCGATTACATTCGAAGCTTATATGCACAAATTTTGATTGGTTGATGCTCTCTTTAGATGCTCCAACAGCATCAGAGTTGCTCATGTTTTAGGCGCCATTTTCGTAGCAACATCTTTTTGTTGTCGTTTGATTTTTTCAGAAAAAACTATTTTTCAACAATCTTCTGCTATTAGTCTGCTAATATGCTTGTGTCTAGACAGCATTTTTTGTTTTTGCTTGGAATTTCAGAAAAAAGGCTGTTTTCAACAATGTACCTCTATTAGTCTCCTAATGTGAGGTGTTAGTATTATCTCATTTCTGGTTTTTTATTTCTGATTATTCTTTTTTGTTTGCTGTAAAACAGCGAAGATGGACGAATGTGTTCATTATTTAATTGTATAGTTCAAAATTGGTGTGATTGGGTCTGAAAGTTTGGCACGTTCTTTGTATTTGGAGGGCTAGGAGCGCGATGAAAAGCTGTAAAACGTTAAATCATGTCCGATTTGCTCGAATCAATTATTGAATACGTATGATGACGTTTTCATTGTACAGAAAAATGGTGGAGCATCATCAGTGTTTCGTTTTTTTTCTTTGTTTATGTTTCGTCGTTTTTCGTTTTAATGAAAAAGGGTTCAGGGTCGCATTCAACAATAAAAATAGATGAAACTGAAGTTACCTGTTAATAAAGCAAATGAATAAACTACAAAAATTGCGTAATATCTGTAAATATTGTTGTGTTTCGTCAGGTTTCGGTTATTTTTGCAGGTCTAGAGGTGTTTGAAAATAGTTGGTTTTTCAAAATATTGCAAAAAGTTGGCTAAAAACCTTGAAAATAGGCGGAATAAATGGCTAAAAAGCTTATTTTGTCATTAAAAAGCGTTCAGAATATCGGTTTTCGAGGGGTTCTGGAGATGTAGTTGTTGAAGAATTGTCCCATTTTTTGGTGCATATAAGTTTCGTTGTTAAACGTGAATCTGGATTTGGCAGATGTTGTTTGAATGTGAACAGTTGGTTGGTGTTGTTAAGAACTGTTGTTTATTCGCCTAGAACCTGCATTATGATGGTTCTTTGTCTGGGGTAAACATCTGTTTCCACAAAGACTAGAGACTGCCATGTGCCAAAAATTGCTTGACCATCCATGACTGGCAGGGTTTTGTCGGGGCTCAAAAGCATTGACCTCAGATGTGAGTGGGCATTTGAGGGGTGATGGTAGCCGCCATGTTTGGGAATTATTTTTTCAAGAAAATCTTTGACGTCACGGTCTAAGCTTGGTTCATGCTCAGTTAAAATGAGTACTCCTGTTGCGTGTGGAGCGAAAACGTGGACTAACCCATTTTTGATTTTGGATTTTCGTACAACTTCATGAACCTTTGCGGTTAAGTCTTTGAGTTCTATTTCGCCTTTAGTTGAAAAAACAACTTTCTCATTAAAAACGTTCATGCCCAATTCTCGCCTCTAAACAAGAAAGAGTGGTCAGAAGTAAAAAACATTACCTACAGAAATGGAAACATAACAACGGTATGTTTGTGGTTGTTTTTGATGGAGTTTGTTGATGCTTTTGTATCCGCTCCGCTAGAAATGAACGAACAACAGCAAACAGGTGACGTTACTTTTCTTTAGCAACCATTACTTCGGTTGCCTTGATTACTGCTTCAACGGTGTCTCCAGTCTTTACACCGAGCTCTTCGACGGCTTCTTTGGATATAATTGCCGTTATTACTGCTGGGGCTTCAATTTTGATTTTGACTTTCGCAGTTATTATTCCTTTTTCAACGTTTTGAACAGTTCCTTTTAGTCTGTTTCTTGCGCTTATTTTCAATCCAATATCCTCCCATTGTGTTTCGTCGCCCATCATTTCACTCATGTATGCCTCGGCTCTTTTGTATTCTAGAATCAATTTTTTTCCTAACTCTGTGAGTGTGGCTCCGCCTCCTCCTTTGCTGCCTCCCTTGTAGGTTTTTACTACAGGTTCCCCTAGTCTTTTCTCTAGTTTTGCTAAGTAATTCCAGACGTACCGATATGACATTTCAGCCTTTTTTGCAGATTTAGAAATAGATTCTACTTCTTTGATGGTTTCTAAGATTTCTGCACCGCCTTTCCCCAGTAAGGGCTCCCCCTTGAATTCAAGCCAAACTTTGCAGGATACTTTGTGTTTATTGTCTTTGAGCATGGGCGTCAACATCAAATTATGTTGATGTAACTATAAAACAGTGTTGGGTAAGCAAAATGTGTAGTTCGTATAAACAGTTGAAGTCTTTCGTAATTTCAAAGCGTCTTCAGTTCGTCTAATCTAAGCGTTTTATGTTTTAATCAGGTGTATAGCTGTTGCCTTAAATGAAGCGTACACCTTTTTTCCAACAGTTAATCCTAGTTCTTCTATCGCATGTTTTGTAACTAACGCTGAAAGACCGCTATCCATGTAGACTCTATAAGTTGCCCCAAACTGGTTTATCTTAGATATCTTTCCACCAATACAGTTTCGAGCACTACTCTTTAGCTTAGCCTTAGACAAAATAATGTTCTCAGGCCTGATAAACACGTTTACTTCTCCTTGCTTGAAGTTAGAAAGAGCACGTATCTGGTAATTCCCCGTTTCCACCACAACAACGCCATCCTCGTTGGACACAATCGTTCCTTTGATAACATTTTCTACCCCAACAAACGTTGCTACCTCTTCGGTTACAGGCTCATTAAAAATAGAATAGGGCTTGTCAACCTGAACCAGTTCACCATCCATTATGACACCGATCCGATCAGCCAACGCTAAAGCTTCATCTTGATCATGAGTAACATGAATCGTTGTTGTGTTACGCAGTTCATGAATTCTTTTAAGCTCCTCAATCAAAGATTCTCGCGTTCTAGGGTCCAGAGCACTTAATGGTTCATCCAAAAGCAAAATTTCTGGGTCTATTACAAGAGAACGTGCTAGAGCAACACGTTGTTGTTCTCCACCAGAAAGAGTAGAAGGAAACCGTTTCTGGATATAGGAGATACCCATGGAATCTATGATGCTTTGAACTTTAGACTCAATTTCTTGGGTTGTAAACTTCCTCATTTTCAAACCAAAAGCAATGTTTTCTTCTACACTCATATGAGGAAACAACGAATAATCCTGATAAACAAAACCAATTTTACGCTTCTCAGGCGGGATACACGTAATATCCACTCCATTTAGCAAAATTCTGCCTTTCCGAGGAACATAAAATCCAGCAATCGTTTCAAGAATCAAAGTTTTTCCAGCAGCTGTAGGTCCAAGAATAATGAAATGCTCACCTTTGTTCACACTAAAAGACACATCTTTCAGGGAGAAATCGTCCCATTCGTGACTAAGATTCTCGATAGTAATCATTTTTTCGTCTCCCAGTACCTTGCAGTTGTACGTAGAATAACAAAAACTCCAATACAAATGAGAATTAAAAGAACAGCTATAGGCTGAGAACCTGCTAGACCATGAGTAGTAAATCTATAATATATCAAAATAGGCGCAATCATCGGGTAGAACGCTATCATTATCACGGCTCCGAACTCGCTTATGCCTCTAGCCCACGCCATTATCGCCCCTGAAAAAAGGTGACGAATCGCCAAAGGTAACGTTATTTTGTAAAATGATTTCCACTGACTAGCACCTAATGTTCGGGCTACACGTTCAAGGCGTGGATTTATGCTTTGAAATCCTTCTTTTGCAGCGTTTACATAAAATGGGGCACTTACAAAAAGCATCGCCACTACAATTCCCCACATTGAATCCTCAAAAACAACGCCTATACTGCTGAATGCTGACCCTACAGGACTTCTACTCATAAACAGCGCATACAAGGCTATTCCTGCTACGCTGTGGGGGATAATGATGGGCACATCTATGATTGACTCAACAACAGTCTTTCCACGAAAATTGTGTCTCGCAAGAACATACGCTAACGGAGTTCCCAGAATTGCTGCAATCAACGTTGCCAAAAAAGAACAATACAACGTTAAAACAATAGACTCAATCACCACAGGGTCGGTAGCCGCTTCAAGAAGCCCTCCAGTGTCCAATACAAGTTGCCGAAAAATCATGTTAAATAGCGTCAGTATTGTAAAAAGAATTAGCAAAGAACCTACAAACAAAAAAACCAAGGAAAGGCGTTGATTTTTGATAGAACTTAAAAGTTTTCTGTCAGGCATTCACTATTCTCCGTCATGTTCCTTTGAGGTCATCAGCGTCCAATACTATACGCTAGAACTTACTAATTATAGCTCTCATCCTCAACAAGCACAGCCAGTTCCTGAGGCAAAGCAGACAAGTTATCGGTAAACGCGGGTTCATAAACTGGATGTTGCATGCTATTGAATATGTTTTTTCCTTCTCCTGAAAGTAGAAACTCCACCATATCAACCGCCAAGTCACGATTAGGTGCATTATCGGGTATTGTTAGCCCATAGTAGATGGTCTTACCTTCACGTATTAGACCTACACTTCCAAATCTTTGGTGCTCAAATTTTATCTGAACCTGCTGATACACATCCTCATATTCAGGAGAACTAAGATTAACCTCAACCGGAAGCTCAACATATTTTACACCGTACTGCTCAGCGTTACTCCTATACAAAAAGCAATAATCAATACCACCCGACTCCAAGAGCGGCACCAACTGCACACTGCTTGCTCGAAGGGCAATTTTTTCAGTATCAGGATTCAAAAGCTCAGGCACAACAATAACTGTTTGATCATCCAAGTCAACAGCATAAAATGCCGGATCAAAGTTGACTGTAATCAAATCATTGAAAAGCGTGTCATCTTGGTAATAGTTTTCGGCAAGTTGAACAATCATTGGAGATCGGTAACCAAGAGCATCAATCAAAGGGTCCGGAAAACCAAATTTCACGTCGGATCGTTTTAGTATTTCACACCAATTTTCGGAGGTAACTTCATCAGAGTATCTGCTATTATCGGTGTACGCCAGAACAATACTGTTTCCCGCAAATCTGATGTACCAATCAGCAAAGCTTTCACTGTCAGCAGTTGTTTTATATGCCATTGTAGGAATCAACGAATAATCTGCAACCATCAAAAGGTCTATTTCTTCTTCCAGTTCAGTAACATGACGAATAACCTGTATGCTTCCATGTCCCTCAATTTGTACATCTACATGAGGATAAGATTCTTCAAATGCTTCTTCAACAGAATCCATGGGCAAAACTAGACTACCTGCAACATAGATTTTCAGGACACGACTTTCTGTTTCTTCAGTTTCCAAAAAATGGGAAAATATAGGAATTGAAACTAGAAGAACAACAAGAAAGACTGCTATAGCTAAGTATATCTTTCTCATGTTCGTTTCAACTCCTAGTAGATTATCTGTATCTCAGCGATGTTACGGATCATCTGTGATTTTTCGAGATCAGAACCAACCAAACGGAGAGGCCAGTATTTTTCAGGAAGGGCACTGTCATCAAGTGCGTTAGCTACCAGTATGTTTTCGTTCTGGCTGATGAATGTGCTATTCAGTTCAATAGAGTATCCGTCGCTTGCTATGACCATTACAGTGTATCCTTGCTCAGCTATTGTTTGATTGAATGTTTTAGAGTCAGAATCGTCAACGCGTCCCAGTAGAGCGGTAAGTGGAATTCCAGTCCATACTTGTGAATCATCATCTGTCCAATTTGCAGAGTATTTTGTTTGTGCATGCGTTGTGAAAGTGATGCGATTCATTTCTTCAACGACAGATCCGTTTAGAGTTAGCGCCCACTCTTGTACTGATTGACGGATTTCGATTTTTACAACAGATTTTATCCAGTAGTGTCCTTCAGTGATTAATCCTTCTGACCCTAGGGCAACCAGCCGTAATGGTCCATCACTGGAACCTAACTCGGCGCCATCGCAGTAGTACGCAAGGACAACCTTGATGGGTTTGGTGGCTTCAACCTCGTCTCCAGTTAC
>PIXT01000244.1 GCA_003096235.1 Candidatus Bathyarchaeum sp.
AGGACATCCTGCAGAATATCCTCAATTGTATAGCCTTCTACGATTAAGACGCTATATCCTAGGTTTTTTAGACCCGCGGCGGCGTCTAGACTTTGAGTGCTTGCAAGAACTAGGTCAGGCTCCAATGCCACGATTGGCTCGATAGAGGGACCAGAATAGCTTCCTATGCTGGTCATGTTGCCTGCTTCGACCCACGCCGTGAAATTGTAAGGGTAGTTACAGTAATCTGTTATTCCCACAACACTGTCACCTGCCCCAACAGCAAACAGGATTTCTGTGTTGCTAGGAGACAACGACACTATTCTTTCGGGAGCCGAAGTCAAAGTTACTACGTTACCCACACCATCAACTAGAGTCACTTTCTGATATTCGGTGATTTGTGTTTGATAATCATCGATCGTACTTTGTATTGTAGTTAGTGAGTCTTGAATGTCGCTGTTAGAGGTTTTTAAGTCGTCAATTTGACCTTGAAAAGTTGTGAATCCGTATGCTGCAACGATTAATGATACAACGGCTATAATTGCTACGATATATGTAATGATTTTATCCATTTAAGCTACACCCTTTAGGATGGATAATCCATCCCAACGGCTATATAAAACTTCCTACAAAACCCACAAACAACAAATCAACAAAAAAATCAAAAAAACTAGACCCAAAACACAAAACTACACAATAGTCACATTAAGATAAGCCATATCCTTCGCAAATTTTTGCTCAACAGACTTCACCTCAAAGGATTTCTTGTATAATGGACAATCAAGAACCAACGTATGGAACTCGCCGTTCTCACCCAAAGGGTCAACAGACCCAATCTTTGACAAAAACTCGGAGCCACCCTCTTTGCTGATAACAAACCCCAGCCATTGCTCACCCAAGTCCTTCAGGTTTACACCCGTAATCAACGCCTTGAAGCCTAAACCAAATATTTCACCAAAAAGCTCAGAGGTATCCCTGCCATAAATCGGCTCAAGCAACTCCAAACCAACCTTACCACAAACATCCTCAAGACCCGCCAAATGCGCCTCAACAGCTATGTCACCCGCAACCAAAGCATCAACTTCAAGACTTTCGAGTGCTTCAAAGAAGGCTCCCTCTTGTTTAAAGTCAATTATTGTTAGCTGTTTACCCATTGATTGTGCCAAAAGCTTCAAAGCTTCTATGTTTTCGGCGTGAGGAGAAGGCCAAGGAAGAGTTGGAAGCAACGTAATTAGATGGTCAACGGTGACGCCTTGCTTTTCTGCAAGATAAAGGGCATAAAGGGAATCCTTGCCACCAGAAAACAGAGCCACAGCGTTCAAGTTTCAAACAGCCTCCATAGATGCTTCAAATCAGTCATGACGAGTTATTTAAGAACTTGTGTGAATTATGTTCTCCAGCAGCTCGAGCGTCTCCACAAGCCTAGGTCCGGGTCTAGAGATGCAGTCTCTTGGAACCTCGTATAGTTTACCAGATTTAACAGCACTTATTTTTGCCCATCCTTTCCGTTTCTTTACAGCCTCAAAGCTTCCCCAAAATCTGGGAACGCCAGGAATTACTGGAAACAACATCAATTCAGGGTCTTGTTGAATAATATCTTCTGAACATATGATAGGCCATTCTGAAGCTGCATCTCCGAAAACGTTTGTTCCACCCGCCAAGCCAATCAGGTTACCAATCCATGTTCTCGAATTTACGCTAATGTAAGGGTCGTTCCAGACCTCAAAGTACACCCTTGGACTAGTAGAGGCTAGCTTCGACTTGGAAACTACCGCATCTATTCGTTGCCTGAGCTCTTCCACAAGGTCGCTGGCTTGGGCAATGTTTCCAGTTGCGTTCCCCACCACCATTATATTGTCAAGAATATCGTCCATACTGTGTGGAGCCAACGTCAAAACGTTTAAGCCTAAACTTTTGAGCCTGTTGGCAACCTTTGTTGTTAGTTCACATCTGCGGCTGCAACTCGTTTTGCAATGGTTTGTTTTTTGTGTACATTTAGCAGTGGAAACAAGAACTAAGTCAGGCTTCAAGCCCACAATAGCCTCAACGGATGGATCCCAGTAACCGCCCACCATTGCTATTTCGTCTTTTTCAATCCGTGCCGCTAGCTCAGGGGGATAGTTGCAGTAGTCTGTTACTCCAACAACTTTGTCTCCTGCTCCAACAGCAAATAATATCTCCGTGTTACTGGGAGACAAAGAGACTATCCGTTCGGGAGAAGCTGCAGGATTCGTCACACTACCATAATCATCCGACATTTGCAATGCCTTTCCGTGGTTTGAGCAGACTAGAAGTAAGAATCAGCCAGTTGCTTTAGAACCTTTTCTTCGTCAACACAAAGAGGCATGTTTTGATTGGGTGACTGTTTTTATTTTACAGTGACGGATTTTGCCAAGTTTCTGGGCTTATCAGGGTCGTTACCGCGTTCAAGTGACATGTAATATGCGAAGAGCTGTAATGGAATAACAAAAGGTATCGGAGACAACGCTACAGGCAAGCTTGTGTCTATCTCTATGTAATCGTCAGCCAACTGTTTTATTTCCTCATCGCCTTTCTCAATAACTGCGATTATGGAAGCGCCACGAGCCTTCATTTCCATAATATTTCCGATGATGTTTCTATGGGTAGAATCTCTTGGACAGATGAAAACTACAGGAAACCCAGATTCAATCAAACTGATAGGACCATGTTTACTTTCCCCTGCAGGATAAGCCAATGAAGGGATGTACGAAATTTCCATAAGTTTGAGTTTACCCTCAAGAGCAACAGCTGAACTCATTCCCCGTCCCAAAAAGAAGAAGGTTTGCCTGTCCCGATACTTTTTCGCTAACTGCTTTACATTCTCTTCTTGGCTCTGGATAATACTTTCAACAATGTCGGGTATCTGCTCAAGATTCTCCTCAATATCCTCAATCTCTACGTGAGAAATCTTTCCCCTCTTTTTGGCAAGCCGTATAGCAAGCTGAGAAAGAACAGAAAGCTGAGAAGTGAAAGTTTTCGTAGCTGCAACTCCGATCTCGGGACCTGACTGCTGACAGATATACACTCGCGCAATACGGGTAAGGGTGGAGCCTACAGCGTTTGTGAGTCCCATAACTGTAGCGGCGCGTAGTCTAGCGCTTTCAACAGCGTCTAAGGTGTCGGCGGTTTCTCCGGACTGGCTGACAACCAGAAGGGTACTGTCGATGTTAACTGATTTTCCATGTTGCTCAACGAATTCTGATGCCATGACAGGATGAGTTGCCAAGAAAGACAGCTTCGAGAACAAATAGGAGGCTGCCAAGCAAGCATGATACGAGGTTCCGCATGCTACCAAGAAAACTTCTCCTGCCCGATCAAGAAATGTAGTCATTAATTCCAAGTATTTGTCTTGCAATCGGAGGGTGTTTCTTAATCGTAAAGGTTGTTCATGTATTTCTTTTAGCATAAAATGAGGATAACCCTGTTTTTCAGCCATTTCAGGAGCCCAATCTATGGTTTCAGGTTCTCTGGCGACCAGTTTCCAATCAGCGATGTTTCGGATTTCGTATCCGTTATCGCTTAGAATAACTAGCTCTCCATCCTGAATGATTACAGACTTGTTTGTCTTAGATAGAAAAGCAGGAATATCAGATGCAACGTAGATGCTATCTTCAGCTACTCCGAGAACAAGAGGACTCTCTTTACGTGCACAAACAATTTTGTCAGGTTCATTAACAGAAATGACAGCAGTTGCATAAGAGCCATCTAATTGTTTTACGGTTGCGCGAACCGCATCGACCAAAGATAAGCCTGCTTTCAACTTGTCTTCAACAAGGTGCGCTATGACTTCTGTGTCCGTTTTTGACTTGAAAACATGTCCAGATTCTTCAAGTTCAGCTTTGAGTTCCCCAAAGTTTTCGATGATTCCGTTGTGGACAACTGCAATTTGGTTGTTGCAGTCTGTGTGTGGATGTGCATTCTCTTTGTAGGGTGCGCCGTGTGTTGCCCATCGTGTGTGACCTATACCTAGTCTTCCGGGAAGGTCGTCGAGGTCGTGTATTTCGTGAACTTCATCAATTTTTCCGCTATCTTTTTTCATAAAAAGCTGATTGCCGTCAAGTGTTGCTATGCCCACGGAGTCGTAGCCTCGGTATTCTAGCTTTTTTAAGCCGCCGTGAATTGTCGGAGCAGCTTCACCTGTTTTCAAGATACATCCAAATATTCCACACATGGTTTATTCCTCATTTTTTTGTGAATTTCAGTTTGAAATTGTAAAGCAGTATGATTTTGTAGGTTTTAGTTAAACGGTGAGAGCATCTATAAACATTTTTAGGATTCTTGTTTTAGAATTATAATGGAAATTATAAAGGTTTCCATCTACACCACCTGTACCGTACCAGTACCGTTACGATTTTGAATATAAAGATGCACATATTTCATAAGACTTGATGCTTCCGACACATTTACCACAAGAAATATGAATCCAAAAACTCAACAAAAACAAGGAGAGCGCAGTGGTTCTTACAGACTTCCTTTACCCCGGAGAAACAATAGTATTCCAGAGCAGAAAAATTGCTAGCCTCAACGACAATTTCTTCTTTTTCATCACAGACCAACGAATACTACTCTACAGACGACGCGGAGTCTTATTCAAAAAAGACAGAATAATATCTGAAAAAATCGAGAACATCAGCACAATGAAGTACGGCGAAACAGGCATATTACGCAAAAGGGGCATTTTGTTAATCGAAACTTACGGCAAAAAGATGGACCCGATATTAGGAAAAGTTGCAGACATCAAAGCCATCTGGCGAGAGATGCAAAAATACATTAGAAAAGACCCGCCACCATGTTGAACACGCAGCAGCCGCATCCAAGTTCATAGAATAGTGGAGAGAATAATTAGTCTCTTCGGAATCCAAGAATTAAACCAATAACGAAGCTTGCTATGAATGGAATGTGCACCAACAATGGAGTGAGTAAGTCTAGTGCTGGATTAATGGTGTTAACAAAGTTTGATGCCAGTTCGGATAGCCCATCGTAATCTACGTCAAGCACATTCAGGTAAGCCAAAAATATCAGAGAAAAGATTATTGCCACAAGAATCAACGCAACTTTGAGTATTTTTCTCACAGCATAACCTACTAAAAATCCGCCGATTCCACCTATAGCAATCTGGAAAAGAATAGGAGCCAATGAGTCACTAATTGTCAGGTTCAGCATCACATTTTTTCTACACTCACGCAGCTAATAAAATTAACCATTAACTGAATCAGATGAAGTTGTTTAGACAGCATCCACAACACATTGAGCATATATTATTTCTTATTAATGCATAGATGAAAACAAAAAATCTGCAAACCATAGCTCAGGCAACACTAAACGGCGAATGCACACAACCCAAACACGCCAAACCGTAAGATGTTTTGACGGTTTCTCAGAGGCAACAAAAACAACAACAATCAACCACTAAAAAAATATTTATAATATAACAAGCCATAATCACAAGCATGAAAAAAAAGCTGCTCCTCAACGACACAAAAAGACAACTAATGGCTAAAGACATAGCAGTTTTTGAAGACCCACAAAAACTCAAATCAGTTTTAAACAAACTCAGCTGGAAGATTCTCCAACTCCTTAGCGAAAAAGAGATGTATCCCATGCAAGTCGCTAGGAAACTTGAGGTGCACGAACAAAAAGTGTACTATCACATCAGAAAACTCAGCAAAGTAGGCGCAATAAAAGTCGTCAGAGAAGAAGAAAAGAAGGGAGCAGTCGCAAAATATTACAAAGCCACATTTCCAGCCATGGGAGTAGAACTGCCTTTTGGTTACCACAAAATCAACGGGTTCCCAGTCGACAACATAAACGAGAAAATGCAACAGTTCTTAGCTCCATTTATCAAAGACGGAAATTTCGATGGAAAAATCGTTGTAGGAAGCCCTGACCCTCATGGACCATTCAAAGCAAAAGCAAGAGACGGACACTACGCCGCGTACCTGACATTCTTTTTGGGGCAATACGTGAAATTACCTGAAGACTTTGCAATAAAACTGGACGTCGACGTGAAAGCAGAAAAAGAGGAAAACAACAACCTGATAGTGCTGGGTGGACCCGGAACCAACCTGATCACCCAAGAAATTAACGAATTTTTGCCCACATGCTTTAACATGATACCCTCAGAACATGGCTTTCTTTTGGGCGGATTGGTCTCAAAAAAGACCCGGAAGGTCTACACCGCCGACAACATGGGAGTAATAGCCAAAATACCTAACCCATGGAATAAAGAAAAAACAGTAATCGTTCTTGCAGGCAACAAAGCAGTTGGAACAAAGGCATGTGTGCTGGCGCTCACAAAATTCGGGGATAAGACATTAAAGAAATTCAGCACACAAGACTTTGCTGTTGTGATTCAAGGATTCGACCTTGATGGCGACGGAAAGGTTGACTCCACAGAAGTGCTCGAATAACCAAAACACAACATCTCAGAGTATAGGTTAGATGCTAAAGGATTATCTGAAGGATGCAGCATTTTTTGTATCATGAACGTGGTAACGGTTGTCTTTTCTGCGCGTGGACACGAAAACGTACTTGCAACTCACAAAACAACAGTTGAAGTTACAAAAGAGAAGACTCTCTCAAAGCGGGGCAACTGCATACTGGCAGTAGAATCAGGGAAAGCTGCAGTTGATTTGCCTCTTGAATTCAAAAAAGCCGCCAGAAAAGAGGACACACAAATAACAATAACAGTTGAGGCAGACGAACTAAAAGAAACGATTAAAGCAAAAGGAAGCCCGAAGCTACAGTTTACGCATCCCACAGATTTGGTTATACGAAAAAGCGACTATGTATGTGGCAGAACACTAGCTATTAGCGCAGACAAGGCTTCTGTTGACTTTTCAAGAGATTTTGTAGAAAAACTAAAAGACCCCAATCAAACAGTCAAAGTCACCGTGACAGCGCAATCCTACTGAATTTTGGCGTCCACAACCACCTGCCAAGTGTAAGGCGCAACCTCTCTGACAGTCTTAGCCAACAGAAACTTGTTTACTTGTCGCTTGTTTTGGTTCACGGCTTTTGTTAACTGGGCTTTTGCTGTTTTTAGCGGGTCTTTGTCCTTCACGAAACTGTAGTGGTGTATAATTCCGCCTTTTTGCTTGATTGCGTCGCAGGCTACATCCACAAACTCTAGCGCTGTTTCAGGCAGATTCATGATTACTCTGTCTGCTTTGCCAGACAACTGTTGTTTGACAACTTGTCGGGCATCACCAAGAATGGGCACAACCTGTTTTTCGGCACGGTTCACTGCGATGTTTTTTTTCAAAAAAGATACGGCATCGGGGTTCACGTCAACAGCGTAGACTCGCACATTTGGCTGCTTTTTTGCGATTGGAACTGCGAATGGTCCAACTCCAGCGAACAGGTCAACCACAGTTTCGTTGTCTTTAACCGATGAGGCAACTCTGTTGTGTTCAGTGGAAAGTCTTGGAGAAAAGTATGCTTTGGCAACGTCAACATGGTAGATGCAGCCGTACTCCTTGTATACGGTGACGGTTTTTTTGGCTCCAGCTATGACTTCAAAGTCTCGTAGTCGGTATACTCCTTCAACAGAGCCAGACTTGGCTAGAACCGTACTGGTATGCTTGTGTGCTTTTAGTATTGCTTCGCCAATCTCTTTTTTGTGTTCTACAAGCTCCTTAGGAATTTCGACTATAGCAATGTCGCCCACAAAGTCTATGGCTCTTGGAATGTTTGGCAAGAGATTGGAAGGCAATTTGCCTGCAAGAAAATCGGTTGGCAATAAGTGCTGTTTTTTGCGCTCAGCAAAGTTGTGAACAGACACTTCATACTTAGACAGGTTCTGCTCAAAGTTGCTGAAAACATCAGTAGAAAGGTCAGCCGTCAAGGGTATAAACAAGAAGTCTTGTGTTTGCTGAATCTGCAGGTTACGGTTGAACAGGTCAAGCTCCCTGACTAGACGAATGGCTTGTTCTCCCAGTTTTTTTGGAACCTTCAGACATGCTGCTTCTGGCACTTTTTCTCACAAAACAATAGAATAAAGCAACTTAAATTCGTAGAGTAAAAGCAAAACAGCTTACGCCATTTTTGTGTTGCGTCTAAGAAGATGAACAGCCAACACAAGTTCTGCAACTGATGCAGCGCCCATACTTAAAACTGCAAGAATGTGACTAAAAGAAACCAGGTAAACTGTAGCATAGATAGCTAATGGAACAAGCAGCGTTGTGACGCCGATGACCAGTTTTTTTAAATCATGAATTACTGCGGATAGTTTTCCGTTGGTTACAGAATCTAGGAAAAGCTGAATCTCAAATATGCTTGCTGAGGCAATTGCAGATATGACAAAAAATGGAATAAGTATCGCAAGTGGCGAAGTTACTGGTTTTAGCAGTGCCATTACAAGTAAAACAATGGGCACGGGAACATAGGTTAACGTGGATATCAGCGTCTTGGAAAGTATAATTCTGTTAATGTTTAAGGGCAAAGTTTTTGTGTATTCCAGCCCTGCGCCCTCCGCATTCAGCAAAGCAAGAGGCATAATCAAAACAAAGATTCCGCCCATAAACGTTGAAACAAGTAACGTGGAAGCCCGTAGAACCTCAAAGTTTGCAATCAAAAACGATACGATAACAGTTTCTAGGACAGGAAGCGCAAAAAAGAAGGCTGTTGCAGGATTTCTAGATGCAGTCTTCAAGTCTTTTAGGACGTAACCAAACAAAGGAGCACGAGTTTTAACAGAGAAATCTTTCGCCGTAACTCGCGACATCTTAACGTCGGTTCCATCGGATATTCTCTTGACTGTCTTTATTATCCAGCTCGCTGCAAAACCAGAAAACACTACATACCCCACCATGCAAACAGCTGCAATTAACGCCCTAGACCCTGCGGTAACGGGGTTGCCTATGCTAGCGATTGTTATGCCAACTGAGAACGGATGCAACAAACAAAACAGAACACTAGATAGCTGATTGGAGCTAAGCAACAGGGTTTCTAAAGAAGGCACAATATACCAAGGCAAACTGATCAAGAAACTTACACCCATCAGCAACGAGCCCCACATCAAAATGAAAAACAAACGCAACACAGAATTGGCTTTGGATCGTCCTCCACGGGACAGATTATTTGTGAACATTCTTGAGAACCAAAGAGCAGCCGCCACCGCAAGCACTGCGTTCATCACAGAAGCCACAAGCATAACCAGAACCGCAAACAAAGAAGCAGTAACGTAAGCCACTAAGATGACTTGGCTTAGTATCGAGCCAACAACAATGTAATCTACGGATCGCACAAAAGAGAACAGGGTAATCAAAGAGAAGTCACGTTGCTCCAGCGGCAGAGTTGAAAGCAGGGCTGAGGATTCGGGGCTAACAAAAGAGGAAAAAGTCTGAATTGCATACAACGCCGTGAAGCCAAAGGTGACAACTAAACTCAACGAAACAGCGCTTGTCAAGCCAAGAACAGGAGAACCAAAAAACTGCGCCGTGAACGGGATAACCGCAGCCAGAACACTAAAAATTGCCACCAAAGTTTTGTCGAACTTGGCTATCCTTAACGCCTTCTTGGTAAGCTCAGAATCGTCCTG
>PIXT01000245.1 GCA_003096235.1 Candidatus Bathyarchaeum sp.
AAACAATTCAGTGGTGCATTAACTCAGGAATTTATCCAGCACTGTTTGCGTTCACACCAATCACGGGAACTACTCTAGAAAATAAGCCCCAACCGACCCTAAACCACTACCGCAGAGTCCAGCTTGCACATTATTTGTTAACTCATAAAAAAACGTGCATTGAAAAGATGCAATTTGACAAAAATAAAAAAATTACGGATTTTGGAGTACCTAAAGAGCAGTTGCTAGAAGTCATAGAATCAGGTGAACCGTTTCTTACTTCTGGTTGTCCGGGTTGCAACAGACCATACTACAACGAAAGACCTGGTGGTCCGTTGTATAATTATCCAAGAAAGCTTCTATTAGAAGAGGTTGAAAAAATAAAGAAAATGTTGGGTGTTTAGACCCAAACGCGTTTTGGTTTTCTCATCAACAGAACAAAAACGGTTACGGCTGCAACTGCGGTTGTTACAACAAAGATGTACATCAGACTTCGTGTAGAGTCTACTTCTTCTTTGAGTTCGGTTTCCAGTTCAGTGTAAGTAGATTCTAGGTCGGTGTAGTTTTGAACAAATGACTGGAAAGTCGCGTTCAGTTCGTTGTAGTCTAGTTGAAGTTGTTCTAACGCCACGTTTTTAACATAAGTTAAAACAAATCCAGAAGATGGAATCTTTTGTGGTGCACCGTCTACTTCCCATTCACAGCTTATGGTGCCGCACGTTAATCCTGGAGACATGTTATCAGGTATGGTTACGTTGTATTGGATGCTGTAGGCATCTAGGTAATAGTTGCTTAGGTGGGTGATTTGGTCTAGGTATACTTTGTTTGTGGCGTTGACTAAGCCGTAAAGTTCTATGTAGATGTTTTTGATGAAGACTGGTTCTGCGCCAGAGCTTGTGTTTACGGTAACGGTTATGTTTTCACCTGGATAAGCTTCTACAGGGGCAACAATGTTAATTCTCAATCCGCCGTATTCGAGGCGGTAAACAGTTTGGGTTTCTTGGGGAACTGCATTGCTTATTCCAGAGAAAGCCAAAGTTATCACTAATACAGACAAAACCGTTACAAGCCATTTTTTATATTTCACTTTGTTAACCTCTCAAAAGCACTGTGCAATCTTTTTCGGGTAGAATAATATTTAACAGTTGTTATTTGGTTCGAATATAGTTCCCTATTTGCACAACATGAAAACAGTGAAAGAGTTTCAAAAATTGACAAAAAAATATGTTATCGTATCGAACGAACAAAATTTTGGTACATATAGACAAAATATACCAAAGCAAAAAGTGTCAGAAAAATTTCGAACGATAAAATCGCTTGGTTTTGCTCAGTTGCTTTGAAAAAGCCTGTCTGTGAAATGTCCCAAAAGACTAGTGCTTGTAAAAAGATTGCTCCACTTACACAACTTAGACCTAAACTGTGAAACAGATAGCGCAAACGTTGTGGCGGATTAAACATTGTTGATCAAACAATTGCTTACTCTAAGACCTTATCTGATTTATGAAAACAAGATAATAATTAAAAAAATAGATTTGGGCTACCTATTTCTAGGCAGCACCTTTTGCAGGTTTATCTCCAGCGCCAAATCTTTCTGTCGTAGAAGATTTCAGGCAATATTAGCAGTCCTGATAGCGATAAGGGTATGACTATTGCCCAGTCTTCAAGGCGTAATGGAATTGTTCCGAACAAGCCAGTGAAAGGCACAAGTATAGTCACAATCGCCGAGGCAACCACAGCAAAGAGCAGCCACTTGTTAGAAGTAAACCCTACTCTGAAGGCGTTCTTTCGTTCTGATCGGCAGTTCCAAACAACCATTAATTCACGCAATGTAGCCTGCATGAAAGCCATCGTCCTTGCGCGCATAAAATCGGTACTTCCTACAACACCGTCTCCTACCACATAGAACATTATGAAGAACACTACGCCAGTTCCAAGGAATTGCGTTATGAAACTCATTAAGATCGAAGCGAATCGTCCATGAAGTATGCCTTCTTTTGGATCTCGCGGAGGTCTCTCCATCAAGTCTTTCTGTGGTGGATCCAAGCTCAAAGCTAGGGCAGGACCACCATCTGTTATCAGATTTATCCACAGAATCATTCCAGCCGCTAAGGGCAGTTCTAGTCCCAATAAGGCGAAAAGACCTATGACAAGGAGTTCATCAAAGTTGGAACGTAGTAAGAAGAACGAGAATTTGCGTATGTTGTCGTATATTGCTCGTCCACCTTCAACTGCTGTGACGATTGTAGCAAAGTTGTCGTCTGCCAGCACCATATCTGCAGCTTCTCGGGTTACGTCGGTTCCTGTGATTCCCATGGCGATGCCTATGTCTGCTTGTTTAAGGGCTGGAGCGTCGTTTACTCCGTCTCCAGTCATGGCTACAATGTGACCGTTGTCTTTGAGGGCTTTTACGATTCGAAGCTTGTGTTCAGGAGAAACACGAGCATAGACAACTGCTTTTTCAACTATCTTCTCGAATTCTGCGTCACTCATTTTATCGAGTTCTGCGCCTGTAAAAGCCAAGTCACCTTCGTTCATGATGGTTAATTCTTTAGCTATGGCAACTGCTGTAAGTTTGTGGTCTCCAGTAATCATTACGGTCTTTATGCCCGCTTTTCGGCACAGTTCATTTGCGCCTTTTGCTTCAGCTCTGGGCGGGTCAATCATTCCTGCCAAGCCGATGAAAACTAAATCGCTTTCCAGTTCGTCTTCACCGTATTTTTTGGTTTCAGCTTTTGGTAATTCTTTGTAAGCTACGGCAAGGACACGAAGAGCCTGATTTGCTAACTCTTCGTTTGTTTTCAAGATTTTTTCTCTTTGGTTCTTTGTGAGAGATTCTATTTTGCCATCCTTTAAGCTGTGTTTTGAGCGTTCCAAGATGGCTTCAACAGCACCTTTAACGTAAACGAAGACTTTTCCTTCAGGTGATTTGTGAACAGTAGTCATGCGTTTTCTTTCAGAAGTAAAGGGCACTTCCTGCAGACGAGGATAAGAGTTCTCAAGATTTTCTTTGTTTATTCCTGCCTTGGCAGATGCAACAACTAAAGCTCCTTCAGTTGTGTCTCCAAGTACTTTCTTTCCATCATAGCTGATGTTAGAGCATAAAGTGCTGGCTTTCAACAGTAAATCAAGATCAGCATCTGCCTTCGGGTCGATGGGAACTTCGTTTACTAGGAAGTCTCCTGTAGGTTCGTATCCAGCTCCAGTTACGTTAACCATTTTGCTGTCGACGTAGATTTTGCGTACTGTCATTTCGCCTTTTGTCAGGGTGCCCGTTTTGTCGGAGCAAATGATGTCCGTAGCGCCTAAAGTCTCTGCTGAAGAGAGCTTCCTGATCAGAGCGTTACGTTTTGCTAGTTCTCTGGCGCCCAAGGCAAGTGATACAGTTACTACAGCAGGCAGACCCTCGGGAACTGCTGAGACAGCAAGGGCAATAGCAGTCTCAAAGGCTTCTATTATCTGGTCTAATCCACCTGTTCCGAGAACAAAGATATCATACAGTTCAAGCGCGAAAATGATGGCACATACAACCACGATGATTAGTCCCAGTTTTTTGGCGAACTTTGTTAGTTTCTGTTTGAGAGGAGTGTCCACCGTTTCCACGGACTGAACCATCTCAGCGACTTTTCCGAATTGAGTTGCCATACCAGTGGAAGCAATGACTGCTTTTCCTCGACCATAAGTCACGTGAGTTGCCATGAAAACTGAGTTTTTCCGGTCTGCTACAGGGGTTTTTTCGTCAAGAATAACATCTTTTTTGGCTACTGCCGTGGATTCACCAGTTAAGAGTGCTTCGTCAGTTTTTAGATCCACAACTTCGAGGAGTCGCGCGTCAGCTGGAATACGGTCTCCAGCCTCCAAGAGAACAATATCGCCGGGTACCACTTCTTTAGATGGAATGAGTTTTTCTGTTCCATCTCTTAGGACTCGGGCTTTGGGAGCCGTCATCTTCTTCATGGCTTCCATTGCTTTTTCTGATCGGTATTCTTGAATAAAGCCGACTATGGCGTTGAGGAATACTATTGTGGCTATGGTTGCGGCGTCTACGAGCTCGTTTATCGCAACTGAGATGCCGATGGCTATTAGAAGCATAATCACGAAAATGTCCTTGAATTGTCCGAGAAATATTGTAAGGGGAGATGTTCCCTTCTTTGCGGCGAGTTCGTTAGGTCCGAACTCTTGGAGTCTACGGTTAGCCTCCTCGGTTGTTAATCCTTTTTTCGTGGCTTTCAGTGATTCTAAAAGCTGTTCTTTTTCCAGAGAATAACTTTCTGAGCTCATTTCAATCCGCCTATTTTATTGCCGTAAAGATTAGATGTGTAAGGTGATAGTATTTACTAAAAAGCGTTTCTTACATTTCATGCGAAAAACTGGTCATAAATTTGCTCAAGTGCGAAAAGTATTCTTAGAGTTTTAGCTTAGATGACAAAACATTGTGAATAACGGAATTGAGAGGTTAAGTTTTACGAAAACCTTAAAACAAACGAGCAAAGACCGTAATACTTCTAAAAGAGGATGTAAATTACGATGATGATTGATTGGACAATTGCGCCTATTACAGCATCAATATCGATTCTAGTTGCAATTTATCTGTACTTTTACATAAACAAACAAAGTGCAGGCTCAGAAAAAATGCAAG
>PIXT01000246.1 GCA_003096235.1 Candidatus Bathyarchaeum sp.
ATTTCTATCGGTAGGCTTGAACGGTTTGCGTCCGATTACGAACGCAACCAAGGTGTTACCATTCCTGAAAAACAAAAAGCTGGAGTAACTGGCAAAGTAGCAATTGTTGGTTCTGGTCCTGCTGGTCTAACTGTTGCTGCTGATTTGGTAAAGCGCGGACACGAAGTTGTAATGTTTGAATCCCTTCACTCTGCTGGAGGAGTTTTGATGTATGGTATTCCACAGTTCCGTTTGCCCAAAGAAATTGTTCAAGCAGAGGTCGACTACATCAAAAAGCTTGGCGTTGAAGTAAAAACCAACTACACCATCGGACGAATCTTTACCATCGACGAACTGTTCGCTAACGGCTTTGACGCTATCTTTGTTGGTAGCGGTGCCGGTCTTCCACGGTTCATGAGAATTCCGGGCGAAAACTTGGGTGGAGTATACTCTGCTAACGAGTTCTTGATCAGAGTAAACCTGATGAAAGGCTACAAGTTCCCAGAATATGATACGCCTATCCGTATTGGCAAGAAGGTTGCTGTTATTGGCGGTGGTAACGTTGCTATGGACTCTGCTCGTTGCAGTTTGAGGCTGGGCGCAGAAGAAGTATACATCGTTTATCGTAGGGCTAGAGAACAACTTCCTGCTCGTGAGGAAGAAGCTGAGAACGCTGAGGAAGAAGGCATAATCTTCCGGTTGCTTACAAATCCTGCAAAGTTCACAGGTGATGAGAGCGGCTGGGTGAATGGCATGGAGTGCATCAAGATGGAGCTTGGTGAACCTGATGCTTCTGGAAGGCGTAGGCCTGTTCCTATCGAGGGCTCTGAGTTCATGATGGATATTGATACTGCGATTATTGCGATTGGACAGACTCCGAATCCTTTGATTCAGCGAACTACTGAAGGTCTTGAGACTACCAAGTGGGGCACTATTGTCGTCAATGAGGAGACTGGCGCAGCTACAAAAGATGGCGTTTATGCTGGCGGTGACGTTGTTAGCGGTGCGGCTACTGTTATCAGTGCTATGGGTGCAGGAAAGAAGGCTGCCAAAGGCATTCACGAGTACATCCAAAAGAAGAAGAGCACCAAATAGAGCCGAATGAGCAAGGTAACTTCTGTTACCCTCTTTCTTTTTTGTTTTAGCATCGTTTATTAAAGACGTTTTTGTTCTGATTTACACTCCGATAAACACTTGACATTTGTCCCTTCTAGTGTTCGAGGCTGAGTTTGATGTCTGAAAAAAAGCTTACTAATGAAACTAAAGCTGCAAAGTCAATCAAAATGGGGGATATTGACCCCAAATTCAAGTATGAGATGCGTGAAGTTCCAGGTTTTGAGAAGCTGCAGTTATGTTTTCAGTGCGGCAGCTGCACTGCGGATTGTCCGATTGCAAGGTTTAGTGATGTTTATCATCCTCGTAAGCTTATGCGGATGACGCAGCTGGGCATGAAGGATCGTGTTATTGGCAGTGAAGCTTTGTGGTTATGTGCTGCCTGTTTTACATGTGTTGACCATTGCCCTCAGGGCGTGGACATCGCGGGTGTTATACGTGCTCTGCGAAACATTGCTGTGCGTGAGGGAGTAGTTCCCCCAGTTTTTAGGGAGCTGACCGATAACATCCTAAAGACTGGATATGCTTACAAAATTCCTGCGTTGAGACTCAAAAAACGTGAAGAAAAAGGATTACCCGCACTGCCTAAAGCTAACACCGATGACATAGCTAAACTGTTTGATGTTTTGGCTGTCTGTAATGTGACAAAAAAGGAGAAACAATAATGACAAAGTATCTGATGTTTTTGGGCTGTGTTATTCCATACCGGATGCCCAGCTACGAGGTTTCTGCCAGAAAGGTGCTGGAACGGTTGGGTGTTGAGTTAGTTGAGATGCCTGAGTTTAACTGCTGTGGTTTGCCTATTGATTCGGTGGAGCATGATGCGATGCTGGTTTTGGCTGCGCGGAACTTGTGTTTGGCGGAGCAGAAGGGCTTGGATATACTTACGTTGTGTCCGGGCTGCGCTGGTACGTTAAGGAAGGTTAACAAGAGTCTTGTGGCGGACAAGAAGCTCAAAGAGCGCATCAACGGTATGTTGAAAGAGGTTGGTATGCATTTTGAGGGCGGCAAGATACGTGTGCGTCATCTTATTCAGGTTCTTTCAGAAGACATCGGCATGGACAAAATCAAAGAAGCAGTCACAAAGCCTCTTGTTGACTTGAAGGTGGCTGAGCACAACGGCTGTCATATACTGCGTCCAACAAAGTATATTGGATTTGACGACCCAGAAAACCCAGTTATTTTGAAGAAGCTTATCGAAGCTACGGGCGCGGAGTGTCTTGATTATATGTATGAGACTGATTGTTGTGGGGCTCCGATAATTGGTGTGAACGACCAGATTCCGTTGCATCTTGCTGGAGATAAGCTCCGTAACATTAAGGCAGTAAACGCACAGGCTCTGATTACGGTTTGTCCTTTCTGTCACATGATGTTTGACATCAACCAGCCTAGGATTGAGCGGTTGCTTAGTGAAAAGTTCGGTATTCCAGTTCTTCATTATCCGCAGTTGCTCGGGTTAGCGATGGGGATGTCCGCTAAGGAGCTGGCGCTGGATGAGCTTAGGGTGGATGCTGGCAAGCTTTTTAACTTGAGTTAATGGAGCTTGTTTGTCTGTTGTGTGTTCCGTTTTTGTATGCTGAGTGCTGGTGATGTTTGCGGTTTTTTGTTGGCAAGTTTTTAATACAACTTAGTTTAACTTAATATACAACTAAAAATATGTATTTTTAGTGCAACGGGGGGAAGATATTGCTAGTTGTCAGGGGCACAGCTTATGCCCTTGGCGTCGTCTTCAGGGTTTGTTATAGCCTTCAGTGCAATCCACGTTTACTTGGTTGCTCTAAAAAAACTAAACACACATGTTTCTTGACATAATCCATGAAGCAAGCATCCCCGCTTAGAACGGCTTCAGTTTTTAGCTGTTATACTCAAGTTTACTGTTGTTGACGCTGAAGCACTGATTTTGCTTGACCTCCATCATTTTTGCTTGTGTTGATGCGAGTAAGCCAAGGCGCCTATATGTTGAATGAATGTGGCTATTTCTGTCTGCGCCAAAAACATTCCAATCCTCATCATCAATATTTGTAAAAAGAAACTTAACTCTAAGACATCACTACCATACTAAAAATCAAGTTCACTAACCGACTTGATTAAATACCTAGCAGCCTATAGATTAAATGAACTAGCTTATCTAAACACTCATTCAAAATGTAACAGGAGGGAATAGTTTTAGTAATTAAACAATGTCCAAGCTGCAAACGCAACGTCAGCCTCACCCAGTTGCAGTGGGACTTAGGCGCGGAACTGCCGAAGGACTGTCCGTGGTGTAATAAACCCGTAACAAAAAAAGAAGATAAAACCCGAGAATACTTCCACGAAGAGTCAAAACCCAAGTACCATTCTTGGCTTCAAAAAGGTGCATAACTTGACAAAGCATGTAAACTGAAGGCTAATCATTCATTAAACTTACGTAAAATAGCCCACAAGCAAAACAAGACATGTTTAATGAGTTCCACCTTCTTTGAATCATGCTTATTCTGTGCCTCAGTATGGGCACACACGTTAACTATGGATTTTACCTGTAAGCCCGAGCTGACTCCCTAACATGCATATTAGGAGACTAATAACAGATGATTGTTGAAAAATAGGGTTTTCTGTAAAATCTAAGCAACTATAAGTTTATTTTACATCTTTTGTTTTCCTTCATAGTTACTACAGGTTGTGTTACTATGGCTGACTCTGACAAAAAAACACCTGACATCGAACAGTCTTTAGCTGACTGGTTTTCTGGCGCAAAAAAAGTTGTAGTCGCTGGCATCGGAAACCCCTTTCGCAGAGACGACAACGTTGGAGTAGAAATCGTAAAAAACCTAAAAAACAAAGCCTCAAAATCCGTTTACCTCATAGAAGCAGAAACCATCCCCGAAAGCTACATGCAACAAATAGTAACCTTCAAGCCATCTCACATTTTACTCGTTGATGCAGGCATGATAAACAAGGAAGCTGGAACAGCAACACTTGCCGACCCCGCACAGCTAATAAGAAAAACCTCAATCTCAACCCACACATTGCCCCTCAGAATATTTTGCGACTACCTAACACAGACAACAAAAGCAAAAATCGCCCTTCTGATAATTCAGCCAATGGACGCCAGCTTCGGAGAAGGATTAACCCCTAAACTTAAGCAAGCAGCAAACAGCCTAACCAGTTTACTGCAAAAACTGCTACCCTAGAAAACTGAAAACAAAAAAGAAAAATCAAAGTTGGAGCCAAAAACGCTCCAACTAACTTGGATTATTTTACTCTTCAGACTTTAGCGCGTCTTGGAACAGCTTCTTGACGGCTGTTATCCTTGCCTTCTGTGAAACAACGTCCTTGGTTGTGAAATCCAAGGCTTCTTCAGGGCACCATTCTACACATTGAGGTTGACCGTCACAAAGGTCACAGACGAATACCTTTCTGGTGTCAGGGTGCAACTGAATTGCGCCGTAATCACAAGCTTCGATACACCATCCACAGCCGTTACACTTGTCTTCATCAATCAAGATAGTGCCTGTTTCTTCTGACTGCCTAAGTGCATCACGTGGGCAAGCAGCAACACAAGGAGAATCCTCACAGAGCCTACAGGAAACCGCCAAATTCACAAAAGAATTCAAGCGAATAGCCCGTATACGAGACTTGGTTGGATTATACGTGTTTTCATGTTTCATTGAGCAAGCGTACTCGCAGACACAGCAGCCAATACACTTGGAAGGGTCACCGGAAACAAACTTTTTCTCATGAATAGTTGGCATCACACATCATCCTCCTAAAGCTTCTTCTCCACAATCGGAATTAAATCCTCCAAACCCACTTCCTTGAGCTTTTCAGGGGTAGGAACTCCATTCTTTGTCCAGCCACGAACCTTATAGTAGTCATCCAAGCCAATGTCAAACTCCGCCTGCTTCACATGAACGCCCTTCGCCATACACTCCTCAGGAACTGGGAAATTCAGAATCTTCCACGGCAAAGTATCCTCTTTTCGGGTTCCTCCACCCTCACGAATGTTAATCACCCTAGCAAGATTATTGATTCGCTCACCAGCCATCAACAACTCATCAGCAGTCATAGCTATTCCAGTCGCCAACTCGTAATACTTTGCCATATCCTTAAGACCATCATACATAACGCCCCTGCTGAACTTGCACAAAATCAACGAGTCAACAACGTTATACAAATCCTCACCGTCCATAATCAGCTTTCCACGTCCAGCCTCAATCTTGAAGCGGTCAACTTTGCCCTTCACGTCAGGAGAATAAGCACCAGACCTTAAGTGACAAGCTCCACGGAACGAAACCGAAAAGCCCAAAGCAGCAGTCTGCAATGTCCTAAGATCGTAACCAGGTAACTCCATTCCTTTGATGTGATTAGCGTACTTGTATGCGTCTCTGCCAATTATTTCGGC
This sequence comes from Candidatus Bathyarchaeum sp., assembly GCA_003096235.1. Next base: position 5,474 of record PIXT01000246.1, read on the forward strand.
TGCTCGTTTGGTTCCTTCAGCAAAAGTGTCGCCTAACCAGCCAGTGCGGGTTCCAATTCTTTTGATTGCTTCAACAAGAGCTTCATGATTACCGAAATTAAGTTTCAAGCCGTCAGTGTCCTTGTCGGTTATGACGCCATTCTCGTAACAATCCATAGCCATAGCAACTATTACACCAATAGAAATTCCATCCATTCCATAATAGTCAGCTAAACGGATAGCTTCAATGATTGCGTCTAGGCGATCAACCCCACAGAGTGGACCACAAGACCAAAGGCATTCGAACTCAACACGGGACGTGCTTCCCTTATATTCGCCCTCAGGAACAACAGCAATATGATCACAGCGCATAC
>PIXT01000247.1 GCA_003096235.1 Candidatus Bathyarchaeum sp.
CTAATCAACATCATTCCAGCACAAATCATCTACTCCAGAGTAGGTGACTGGTGGCGATTACAAGCTCAAAAAACAAAAACTCTTAAACAATCTTCAATTAAAACATAAATGGTGGACTGGGCGGGATTTGAACCCGCGGCTTCTGCCTCTTTCTGCCGATGGCATGCGAAGGCAGCGTTCATACCAGACTGAACTACCAGCCCCTCTTTCTATCGTTTGAATCAAGAACAATATTTAACAGTATTGAATACGTGACTGGCGGCATGTATTCGCGAATTCACAGCTTTTCTTTTTTTGTTGTAAACGCTTTAGCCAGTCGCTTACAATAGGCACAAAACACGAGCTCACCGCATTAAAGACTGTGGAGAAAAAACAGTTTTGAACGCTAAGAAAAATATCTTTTGAATTAAACTGCGATTTAACAAAAACATCTGTTGTTCTGCAACGTTAATCAAAGAAAACGCTTTTTGGCTACTCAACAACATTAAAAAAATATTTTAATCCACATTGAATGGCGATAAAATACCCTGAGAGCATTAAAAAATGCCTCTTTTTCATGTTAGTGATGTAAGTTGTTCAATGAATCTTAAATAGCATGAGTTCAATATTATAGAGATTAAACATTAGAAGAAAGAGGGATTGCTGAAGCTTTTGCACGGGCAATAGAGGAAGAAAAATGAACAAAACTCTGCTACTATCGCTTTGATCATTTTATTTTTCCATGCTTGAGCTTTTTCAGCCCCTGTTCTTCCAATGATTTTGTCTCCCACAAAAAAAGGGAGAAGGGAAAATTGTTTTTTATTTTCGTTTTCGTAGTGACCAGAATGCTGCGGCGCCTATGACGCAGGCTACTGCGACTGCTGCGATGATTGCTACTTCTGTAGAGATTAGTGGTGCTTCTGTTGCTGGTGTTTCTGTATCTGGTGTCTGGGTGTCGGGGGTCTCTGTGTCTGGAGTTTCAGTGTCAGGCTCTATTGGAGTTGACGCTGAAGCTGCATCTACTGCTAGGTAAGTTGTTGATGTCGAACCATAGTATGCTTCGGAGCCTTCAAAGGCGGCAATGACCATGTATTGTCCTTCAACCTCAGGTTCGAAAGTGAAACCGTAGTTGCCATATGAGTCCGTAGTGGTTGTGCCAAGGTTTTGGTAGTTGCCGTTAGGGTCAATTGCTTCTAACTTTACTGTAACGCCGACTGCGTCTGTTGGGCGATCAAATTGCATGTAAACGTACTTCATCCATTCGTTCATGCTTTCATCAGATACTGCTGGAACGCCATTTGGGAATCGTGCGGCTATAACTGTGTCTGCTGTGCCTGGAGACACATCCGTCACACTGCCTTCAATTACTACACTGCTTCCTTTTGTTACAACTTTAGGTGCTGCTGAAACTGTAGTTGCGCTTGGTCCTTTGCTTATGCCGTATATTTGTTGGTCGTAAGTGTTCATTGTTGCTATTATGCTGTCTCCGATGATTGCGCGTCCACCCCAACGGGTTTGACGGAAAGCACCATCGATTCTCCAGATTACATCTCCGGTTAGTGCATTAATACAGATGAATGGTGCGCCACGAGGTTTGGGATCAATTGCAGAGTGCTCAGTGTGAGCTACATAGATTTTTTCGTCAGCGATTACTAGTGGTTTGAGCCACCAATTATTAGCCCACAAGATTTCCGAGTAATTGTCTGTTGCTTCGTAACTCCAAAGAAGTTCGCCAGTAGTAACGTTGTAGCAGTATAGTATTCCGCCCACGCTCGCCGAGTAAAGTCTGCCATACGCGATGCATCTAACGTCAGAGACTGAATCGTCCAATGCGTCTAAGTAGTACTGCGGATCAGTTGGACCCCAAATAAGTTCCCCTGTTTCAAGGCTGAAACCATAATGGGCTTGGGTCTCTTTTGCCCAGATAACTCCAACTTTGTCTTCTGAACTCTCAGCAGCCCAAACTAAACTCAGGTTACCTGCAGGGCGCTCCCAAATTTCATTGTATAGAACTTCTCCTTCGTTTCCTGCCTCTGTGCTAATGGCCCATAGATTTATGTCATTGGTTCCGGTTCCCAGAAATGAGTCGGCTGATGAACCTATTACGCGGTCATCAAGAATTGCATTGATGGAGCCTTCTAAGCCTGCTTCTGATAGTGTTTTGTTCCATTCAATTCCCAGTGTAGCGTTGTATACGCCATAGCCTGCTCCTGAAAAGCCTCCCATCCAGCTTCCACTGTCTGAGACGACTCGGCTTGAGTTCCATAGTGTCATCCAGCCGTTGATTCCGTCGACTGTGTAGATGTAGATTTCACCTCTTGGACCGTACGCTCGGGTACCAGAGGGAACGTTCTCCATGCTGTAGACTTCAACGCCAGTATAAGCGTCATATGCTGTCCAAGTACTGCGAACAGTTGTCCACAAGTAGTCGAATGTGCCGTGATAGTTATACGATGACCAATAGAATGTTTGACCAAATGCCAACTCTTCGTTGTCGCCTAATATTTTAATCCACAGTTCTTCACCCGTATGCAGGTCTAGCGCCACAACTTCTTGAGTAGGATATCCGCTCTTGTATCTGTTGTAGTAAAGTACTCCGTTAATGATTACTGCACCCGAAAAGAATCCTTCGTAAGCATCTCCATCTTCAAAAGACTGTTCACAAAGGTCTCCACCGACAAGTCCACCAGTTGTTAGTTTACTTCTCCATAGTATGTGGGACGTTTCTGGTCCATCATTGTATGGAGCATACAAATTGGAAGGAGTAGTCAGCCAGTTTCCGGCGATTGTTGTCCATTCTCGAAGCTGTGCATCTACTGGGCGAGTCCAGTATTCACTTGGAAGTGATGCAGAGGGGTAGAATTCTACTTCTTCTTCACTTAAGACGACAAGTTCTAGGGGCTCACTAGTGCTAGCTTCATAGAATATTGAGATGACTTGTGGTCCAAATAATCCAAAGCCAGTGTAGTTGTACCATTGTGCAGGGAAGTTTGTTGACAAGTAATATGTTCCGACCATATTTGGCGTGAAAACTGCTCCAGTTCCACCTGTCGAATCGGTTCGGTATGGACCCAAAGTTTGTTCATTGCCTTCAGGGTCTACAACCGTTACTGTGATGTCTTCCCATCCAAGGTCTACAGTTGCAAGTGAATCAGTTATTCCCACGTGAAGCAAAACTTGTTTACCCGCAGCTGCTGGGTTGGGAACAGCACCGATGTAAGGATAAGATTGTTTTGTGTCTGGCTGTGCGGTAGCAGTTGGTAAAGCAATTAATGTAGCAGATATTGTTAACATTAGAATTAAAGCGATAGTAGAAATTTTAGATTTGTTTTTTGTAGTATTCATTTAAATTTTTTCACCATTTTTAATTTTTTGATAGATGGAATAAGCAGCTATAATGCTACATTCCTCTATTTGGAGGACGTAGATATGGACAAAATTTAATAATTTTAGCCTCCAACTGGGAGGAAATGACAGAATTAATTAGGCTCGATGGAATATTATTCTGAGTTTATGGTGACGGGAAAGCATTGAACGAACAAGATAGTCAGGTTCAAACCTTAGTTACTTTGGGATTAAATTGTAGACAAGCTAAGGTTTATTTGCATCTTGTTAATTCGGGAATGTCGGCAGTAAAAGCAATTTCACAGGGTACACGTATCGCTCAACAGCACATTTACAAAATAGTTTCTACGCTCAGCGAGCAAGGTTTAGTGCAAAAATGTTTAACGGTTCCAGCAACGTTCAAGGCCACGCCTATAGAAATTGGTCTCTCTATGTTGATGGAGCAAAAAAACAAAGAATATACAAAAATGAAAGCAGATACCACAAATTTACTTAGTACTTTCAAAAAACAGGACATGAAAGCTACAGTTAAACAAGAAGACCCCCAGTTTATCATGATTTCTGGAATAAAACCACGTTTTTCCAAGATAACTTCGTCATTTGAAAACGCTCGCAAAACTGTAGAAAGCATGATTCCATGGTATGATTTTCAAGCAGGAGCTAATTATGCAGCTGATCACTACAAGATAGTGTTAGATAGGGGCGTACATCTTCGATACATTGTTGATGTTCCTCCAGAAAAAAATCAGTTTGAAAAAATTATTGAACCGTTAATGCAGCATCCTTGCTTTGAAATTCGATATATTCCTCCGCTGGTTCCGGCATTATTTGTAATGTTTGATGAACAGGAAGTGGGTATCAGTAAGTCATCGACTAATGCAATAGAAACGCCCGATCTATGGGTCACTAATCCTTCGGTAATATCAATGATCCACGAGTACTTTGAAATGATGTGGACAACAGCAATTAAACCAAGCCAAATAAATCAGTAAAAGGCATCTTTTAGAGTCCTCTCTTGGTTAAGAATGCTCCTAGCGTTTTCAGGTTCTTTAATTCAATGTAAGAATAGAATGTATTTTGTCATTTGTCATTGATTTGTTCAGTTAAATCGCTACAGTTTTTCTAACTTTACAATAATTCAACTTTGAAGGACTTCTAATGTTCGTTTATTTTTTGCAAAAATACAGCTTCGTCTAGACTGGAATGATACTAAAAGGAATTATGTGGCTGTAAGCATTTTTATCCGTAAGTTAATCAGCTAAAAACAGTTTTATTTCATGCCTATGTTAGGTGTATACTCAAACATTGGAGATGCTGTGGAATGGATTGCAAGCCGCGACCTGATTGGGACAGGTATTTTCTGGATTTGTGTGAAGCTGTTTCCAAGCGTGCTACTTGTGATAGGGGGCGGGCAGGTTGTGTAATCGTTAAAGACCGTAGGATCATGACTACAGGTTATGTTGGAGCGCCTGCTGGGTTGCCGCACTGTGATGAGGCGGGGCATGACATGCGAAGGGTTTTGAACGAGAATGGAACTGTTTCGCAGCATTGTGTGCGTACTTTGCATGCTGAGCAGAATGCTATTATTCAGGCTGCAAAGTTTGGAATTCCTCTTGATGGCTCTACTTTGTATTGTAAGATGACGCCGTGCAGAACATGTGCTATGATTATCGTAAATTCGGGCATCAAACGTGTTGTCTGCGAGAAACATTACCACGCAGACAAGGATACAATAGAGATGTTCAAACTGGCAGGCGTAGAATTAGTTGTCATGAACAACACAGTTGAAGAATACGACAGGCAGTAAGCTGTTTTTAGAGTTTCACTCACTCTTTGCAAAAGAAAGCCTTGTTTTTTTAGTGTTCTGTTCTATGTGTTTGACCCATTTTGTGATTAGTGGGTCACGCTTATTTTGAGCGTTAGTCCATCGTTCAAAGTAGATGCTGCTGTTTCTGGCTTGTTTGAACAACTTTTCCACATTCAACACTTTTGGCATTTTTTTGTTCCCAACTTTAGGTTCGTACCAAGTTTTCTGAAATCACAAACCTGATTACATGTTTATCTGCGCTTTGTAGCATATACTTCCCTAGCCAGTCGCGGAACAAATTCCACTCCTCCAGAAAATCGTTGTGGGTGACCACTTTCAGTCCAAGCTTTTTGGCTTTATCAACGGTTATTACTTCATCGTGCGTTTTGAATCCTCGCACTATGCTTTTGCTTATTCGTTTACATTCTGCTTTGCTGTATCCGCTCTCTTCCAGAATCTCACAGATATACTCCTCCATCAAACTCAAAGAAGCCAAAGCATCCCTGATGTCAACCCCATCAAATTTGTCCGCAAGAGCCTTGTAACTATAAGGTGCATCCTCTAACGAAACCTCATCAAACAACATTGTAACAAACTGATGTGCATCCACAACAGAATTCGCAGAAACAACACCCTCTCCGCTTTGTGCCTGCGGGTCAAGAGGTGAGAGTTGGCTCATCATGCCCATCACTATCTTGTTTCCTGTAAGCGCAAGTAAGGTTCCTCCGCTGGCTGCGATGTGGGGAACAAAAACAATGATTTCCTTGAAGGTTTTCCGTAATGCCCGAGCTACCTTATACGAAGATTGGACTAGCCCTCCGGGGCTGCTGACCAGAAGCATTAGTTTTTGGACGTCAGTTTTTGTTTGGATGTGATTAATTGCGGTTTCTACAGCAAATTCTTCAGAGAGACCCATCTGAGCGTTCACTGTTTTTGTGGGAGAAATCTTGAGTCCCACATAAGGGGCGATGCAGGCTAGTAGAACGGCGTTATGTTTTTTGCTGATTTGGGTTAGTTTTTCTGAAAGCTCTGGGTCATCTTCTTCGTTTACGTCAATTATTTTGTTTATAGAATCGACAGTTTCCATCCTTAACATCCGCCACAAAGAATTATTAATTCCAACTCTTAGATGTAAACAAATTTAAGTTTTTACACGAATTTCTTCGTCACATAAATATATAACAATAAATTTGCTACATTACTATGCATAACATCAGAGTTGAGGAGTAAATTAGTATGAGTGACCCAGTGAAATATTTTGAGACAAAACTGAAGGGCATGTGTTTGGCTGAGCTTCAAGCTTACAAGAAACGTTTAGACGAAAGTATAATGCAAAAAATTGCACAAACCGCGCCCAACGAACAAATTGCACCTCTGATACTGTACCGTGGCATAGTTGAACACGAAATGAAAACAAGAATGAACCA
>PIXT01000248.1 GCA_003096235.1 Candidatus Bathyarchaeum sp.
GGCAACAATTGTTCAAGAGTGCTTTTAGCGTACTGGAACGGAACTGTTAGAAGTACTGCATCAACATTTTTTACTGCATCTTCGTTTTGCATGCCAATTAGATTGTTTTTTGCTTGTTCGAGTTCTTGTGATGTTGTGAACTCTTTTTTCTCAACCCAGTCCATCTTTTTTCCTGGAAAGATAAGGCCTAAAGCAGCTGATACGTTGTCGATGTGAGTGTTTAACTCGTCGACGATTTTTTGAGCTTTTTCTAGGTTTCGGGAACCAATTTTGATTTCATGTCCAGCCATGGCTAATCTAAGAGCCAATCCTTGACCTTGATTGCCTGTTCCGCCGATAAGTCCAATCTTCATATTTTTTGCCTCGCTAACTTTCAGACTATTCCAGATAAATAAAGTTTTACAAAAGAGTCTGATTTATTGGAAAAACAGTTGTTGGTTAATCCAAGATGAGGTGAACGGTTTTGTTGGATATGTCTGACATGATTTTTTCCAGACCTTTCTTTTGTTCATCAACTCTTTTGTGTGTTTCATCATGTTCTTTTTTGAATCTGGAGTCTCTGGTTTCAAGTAGACGCTTCTTGCGTTGCAAGTCTTTTAACTGATCGTGTAATCTGGCTCTTTCGTCTTTTGACTCGCTGATTGCTCCGGATGTTGATAATTCAGCTTTTTTGTTAAAAGCTTCACTACAATTTTTATGAAGCGACACTAAAGCCTCTTTGTTGATGATGCGATTTATCTGGTCTTTTGCTTTTCTTAATCGACTGGGTTTAAGCTTCATTTTCTTGTTATCTAAAGTGGTATCAATCTTTTGAAGAATCTCTTTTAGCAGAGGGTATCCTTCTTTTTCTGTTGCCAATGCATCGAATGGATTTGTCAAGTATTCGTCAAGCTTGCTGGTTGCCTCAGGATAGAGACTGTATCCGGGGCTGTTAACTAATGTTTGGAACTTTAGAAGAGATTTGTTGATGTGACGCAGTTCATGCTTAACCTTTTTAGTTAATTCTTCGATTCTCAAGGTTAGTTGAGCAAGTTCAACTATCTCATTTTTGGTCTGGATTGCCTGCAGTTTCTGTTGAGTTTTTGCTATGTTCGTTTCAAGAAGCTCTTTTTTTTGTTTTCGTGTTTCTTTATCGGTTTCGTAATTGTTTAACTCGCTTAAGGAGTTGCGCAGCGCATCTATTTTGGAGAAAACGTTTTCAGCGCTTTCTGCCTTGGTGTACTCTTCTGATAAGAATTCGGTAAAGTTTCGGAATGAATCGTCTGCTCGCTTAAATGAAACCTCAAATCTTCGGCGAGAAATTATAAAGTATGGGGAAATAGCGCGGAACCATTTTGTTTTTTCTTGACCGATTGTTTTCATGGCTTTTTCGAGTTGTTCAGAAGTTTCGTTGAGGGTTTTTCCGTTGATTTGCTCTGGAAGAGTAACTTTCTCGATTAAATCGGAGAATGTTCCAGCGAGTTTATAGAGAAATTTTGCGCGTCGATATGTTTTGCGGCTGCCTTTTGCCATCTCTTTTTCTGCATCATCCAGCAGTTTGTCGCAGGCGTCTAGGAGTTCTTCAAGTTTGGCTCGGGTGTCTTCAAGCATCTTTTTTGCTTCTGCTCTGAGGGGTTCAATTATGGAATTTGATTCTTTGTTTAGCCATTCGTTGACGGCGTTGAGATGTATTTCAAGAGTTTCAGGCATATCCCTTGTTCCACACTTTACATTATGAATGGAGTGAATTCTTTAAAACCTTTTTTCAAAATCCCATAAACAATACTCAATTATGGGTAGTTACTCTTAAATAAGTTAAGAAGATAGGAACCAACAACAGGAAGCTAAAACATGAACCTCGACAGACCAACAATAAAAATCGCAGGCGCCACCATACTAGCACCACTAACCATAATCCTACAAAGCCTACCCCCAATTTTTGTAACACCATGGATGCTAAGAATAGACCTAGTTGCCATTCCTTGGATGATTTGCTGGATAATCTTTGGACTAAAACCTGCTCTTTTAAGTCTAGTAATCAGCTCGCCACTGATAGGATTCGTTGGTCCCTTCGCAGGAGGAGGAGTTGGAGCAGTAATGAAACCCGTAGCAACGATTTGGATGTTCCTCATCCCAGCCCTGTTCGCATGGAAAATAGGCGGAACAAAAAAACTGTTAGATAACAAACGCCTTTTCGTTGTAGCAGGTGTTTTGGCACTAAGTATAAGAGCCGTAGTTACTGTTCTCGTCAATTTTTACTTTGCATTACCCATGTTCTACAACATGACACCAGACATAATAATCGGCATGTTTTCAAGCACAGACACGATAAGCTTCTTTGGAAACTCACTAGGTCTTATTGGATTAGGAGCATACATCGCAGAAGTGGCATTCTGGAACACAATACAAGGAATAATTGACCTTACTGCCTCATTCATAATTGGAATCATAATCTTTCGAAGAATCCCAGCTTTAACACCAAAAACAAAGAACAAATAAAACAGCCAGTTACCGTTTTTCTTCATCTTTCCAAAAGCCTTTAGAGAACAAAAACAGCAGATAATAGCAGGTGCTTGTGTGAAATTAACTATAGCAATAACAGGAGCCAGCGGCGTCATCTACGGAAAACGCCTACTAGAAGAATTACACACCAAAAACATCGAAACCCATCTAGTTATCAGCCAAGCAGCAAAAAAAATAATCAAACACGAACTTGAAACAAACGATAATACCCTAGAAAAACTGGCAAATCATGTCTACGAAATAGACGACTGGAGTTCCCCCATAGTTAGCGGCTCATTCAAAACTGACGGCACAGTAATCGTTCCCTGTAGCATGAAAACATTAGCAGGAATAGCTAGCGGATTCGCAGAAAACGTAATTCTAAGAGCAGCAGATGTAACACTCAAAGAAAAAAGAAAACTGCTCATTGTACCCAGAGAAACACCACTAAACACCATTCATCTAAGAAACATGCTAGACCTCGCACAACAGGGCGCCATAATTATTCCAGCAATGCCAGCGTACTACCATAAACCAAAAAACATAAACGAATTGGTAGATTTCGTGGTTGGAAGAATCTTAGATATCCTAGGAATTGAGCATAACCTCTACAAAAGATGGCAAGAAATCAACAAAACAAACTAAGCTTGAAACTTTATTGACTTCTTGAAAACTTCCACATCGATTTTTCCGGCACGGAATGTTTTTCCGGTCTTTACGTTGTTAATTACAAAAACTGCCGGAGCAAACAATCCAGGGTCTATCTTATAGAAATCATAGCCAGCTTCCTTGAAAATCTCCATAAAGGGCTTCCCGTAGCCTTTAGAGGCAGAAGCAGGAGCCTTCTCAAGCAGTGCCTTCAACTCGTCATCATCCGCATTAACTGTGTAATATGCTGTTCCAGCGTAAATTATTGCATCGTTGGTTCTTCCCATCGCCTGAGCCAATTTTGGATGCACAGGTGCTATAGGCGCAATTCCACAAGCATGAGTGACCAGTTTCGGATCAAGCCCTTGTTCCGTGAGTTTATGCAAACCTGTTTCCACGATCCTTCCTGAAATCTGAACTGAACCAGCAACAGATGAAGTGGGCACCAAAACCAAGAATAGCTTCTCTGGAGCAACATTGCATTCCTCAGAAATTTTTGCTACAGCCACTTCAGGAGGCTCTTGGGAAGTCTCAAGAACAAGCACACCAACATCGGAAGAGTCAGTGTAACCGATTTTCTCGTACATTTCTTTAGGCTTCAAGGATAAGGCACGAGCTGGACCAGACCCCATTGCAGTATACTTTCCGTCTTTTATTTGCCAACCTGCAAACTGAGAACCCAAACTTGAGATAACCGGATAATCAGTATAAACAAAAATTGACGGAAGCTCAAGATCACTGTACCGTTTATAGGTAATTTGTGTTTTGGCTAATCCTCCGAGACAAATCTGTGTTATTAGTTGACCTGCAGCAAAACCCCCTCGCGCTTCGATTCCTGCGTCAATCAAAGTTGCCCCAGAAGGCGTCTTTTTGACGACAACTCCGAACTCGTCAGCGCAATCACATAATTGTTTAACAAGACTGTATGCTATCCGGTTTACACTCAGTTTAGGTTTCTGCATCTTTTTTTCCTTCTTTAAATTAACTCTAAATAGCTTTGCATTTGCCTCAATTTGAAAATGTTACTACATGTAGCAACCTATTAACGTTACTGGTTTTTCCCCAGTCATTATATCCATACATAACACGACATTAAAAAAACACATTTGTTCATTCTAAACGTAAAATCGTTCAGTTCTTTCTTCTCTTTTTTTATTTGTGACTTTTTTTGAACCACTCAATCCTTTCTTGACACCTAAAGCAGTCATCTCAAGGTCATATTTTATGAAGGAACTGGTAAACTCAGATAGCGTTTCGGTCATATTTTCCAAGTCGTTTTGCGAAAAAATAGTCATTATGTCGGGGCTGTTCACCCATTGCATCCAACCAATCAAGCTTCGCTGTAACATGTTTAACACAAAACGCAAGGACCTTACTAGTTCCAAACGGTCTTTACCGGTAGTGTTTTCTATATGTTTTAGTTGATCAAGTATCCTCTCAGAAACTTTAAGCCACTGCTCACTCAAAACTTGCTCCCCACCTAGCAATCACTCAATGACGATTTTACGATATAAAACTTGGGAACGTTTCATTTCCCAGTTAATCTTGTCTGATTTTCTGTAGAAAACAGGTTTGAAAGTTTAACACCTAGTAAACGGATTTTTCTGTCAGGGCACAGGTAATCTTCAACAAGCTCTCTGGCGCTTTTCTGTATGTCTTTTAAACGGTCTGTGAATAAGACTAGAGTCTTGCTGTGGGTATGGGTTTCGAAGTTTTCGTATCTTACCTTAACGGTGATTGTTCTGAAGGTGAAGTTTGATACTGTTAGTTCTTGATGCAAATCATTTGATAGAGCAGTCATAGTGTCTAAAATAAGGGTAGAACTGGATGTATCCTCTTCAAAAGTTAGTTCTCGACTAATCGATTTGCGTTCCCAGTGTTCCTGAACTGTGCTGTTGTCAAATCCATGCGCCATTAGATGCAACTGTGTTCCTGCAGCGCCAAATTTTTCTACTAAAATAGATGCATTGTAGTTTGCCAAATCGCCTATAGTTTTGATGCCCATCAGGTTTAGTCGCTTCTCGGTTTTTTTGCCAACCCACAACAGCTTGCGCACGCCTAAAGGTGACAAAAAAGCTTGGGCATCATCAGCTCTGACAACAGTTAACCCGTTTGGCTTCTTGAAGTCACTGCCTATTTTAGCCACAAGCTTGTTTGGACCAACACCTACAGAACAAGTAAGTCTTTGCTTTTCATAAACTTCTTTTTTGATTTTCTGTGCAAGTTTCTCTGCTTCTTCAAAATTTTTGACTAAAGAAGTCACATCTAAGAAGGCTTCATCTAGACCCCAGCGCTCAAACTTGTCTGAGTAGCTCTGCAGAATTGCCATGATTTGGGAAGAAACTCTCTGGTAAAGACTGTAATTAACTGGAAGGAAAACAGCGTCGGGGCATAGCCTCCATGCTTTTGATATTGGCATACCTGACTTGACACCGTACTTTCTTGCCGTATAATTGCTGGTGCTAACTACACCTCTTCCTGTTCCATCCTTTGGGTCAGCGCCCACAACAACGGGTTTACCGATGATTTCAGGATTTTCTCGTTCTTCTATGGCGGCAAAAAAATGGTCCATGTCAACATGAAATATTATACGCTTCCTCTTTTTCGCCACATTCAAGGACCTCCCCCTTTTTGTTAGAAAATTGCCTGAAAAACATAATCGATGGCTTTAAGCTGCTTGACTGCATTTTTTGAGTCCTCATCACTTAACAGTCGCTTTTTCTTCAAGGTTACCAAACTTGAAACTGTCTCATACAACGAGTCAAAGGCAGCCTTAACCTGCAGGTCATCATTCATGTGCTCTTCAAAATCGGTCGTTATCTGTTTAACCAGTTCCTTTGCTTTGAGGCTAGATTTGTGTTCTGCACTATCAGCAACTTCAAGGCTCTTCACCATATCCCGAAAACTCCTGAGCAACTTGCAAACTTTAGTGTAATCCTTGAAATTGAAGTTCAGTTTTTGTCTATAATGACCGTAGACAAAAAAGAATCGTATGTGATTCCATATGCACTCAGTTTCCAAGAGGTCTCTGGGATACTTTATGTTGCCTTTACGTTTAGACATCTTTTCTCCTTCAAAAATCAGATGAGCAGCGTGAAGCCAATAACGAACAAAAGGTTTGCCTGTTAGAGACTCAACTATGGCGATGATGTAGTCGTGATGACGGTAAGTGCTGTCAATTCCGCTACACCAAATGTCAGCTTTGAAGTCAAAAGTTTCAGGAATCATTGCTGGGTCTTGAATGTTCCAAGAGGGTCTGCCCCTGCCAATTTTTGTGTCCCAGTAAACTTTGTCTCCCTCTTTGTAGCCATGCCATAAAATGAAGTCTCCCCGATTCCACCTGCTACCTGGATATGTGTCCCTGTGAAACCGTATCGTTTGTTTAGGCCATTTACGCATATCTAATCTGAAGAGTTTGCCGAAACCATCAAATTTTAATGGGTTGAAGTAAACGTTTTTTCGTCCTTTATGGGTATGCCAGTATGCATATCCGGTCTGTAGAAGATTTTCAATAAGATTGACTGCTTGCTCAACAGTGTTTGAAGACCGTTGTAGGTAATCAGGAAGCTTGACTTTTAGTTTTTTGAGGTCTTCAACAAACTTTTTTACATTACCCGATGTCAGTTCATTTAATGATGTGTTTTGTTTTTCAGCCTCGACTAAGGCTTTGTCTTCTACGTCAGTAATGGTTAAAACCCGTTCCACCGTGTAGCCGAGGTATTCAAGATAGCGGTGCAGTACATCTTCAAACACGAAGGTTCGATAGTTTCCGATGTGTGGCAGCTGATAAATTGATGGTCCACAAGTGAACATCTTCACTTTTCCCTCGTCGATGGGTTTGAAGAATTCTAGCTTTCGGGTTAATGAGTTGTAGAGTTTAAGCAAAAATGTTCACCTAGCTTCCGAATAATCAAATGGGCTTATTTATGTGTTATATTTTGTTGGTTGTCAAGGTTTAAGGTTAATATGCATAGTTACAAAACACATAAATCGCACTCCACAAAAATACCTCTCATAAAATTGTGAGGTTACGAGCCTTGTCAAGTCGAAAAGATGTTATAATATTTTTGGATACCGACAAATATGCAAGCCCCTTTGACATGTTAGTCGCCATCGACCTATATCCAGACGCCCAAATCATTAACTACAGCAACGTTGAAATCAACGACGCAAAACGACTAATCCAAGACGCAATGTTTCCACGTGGACCTGAAGGAGCAAAACATACCAAAGTATTCATTGGCGGTCAAGATGTCGAAAAAGCCCTTGGAATACTTGACGTGATAAAGAAGTCCATGTTCCCACCGTTTCAATTATCCGTAATAATTGATCCCAGAGGATCATACACAACCGCATCATCTGCAGTAGCAAAAACAATGAAGCTCTTTAAGGAAAAAGGATTTGGAGACTTTAAAGGAAAAACAGCAGCAATTCTCGCAGGAACCGGACCAGTAGGAGTTGTTGCAGCAAAGTTATACGCCAGCGAGGGAGGAAACGTTGTTCTTACGTCACGTAAATTAGACCGTGCAACTGCTGCTGCAGACAAAATCAACGAGGAACTGGGCACAAAACAGGTTAGTGGTGCTAAAGCGGGTACTCCTGAAGAGATTGGTGAAGCCATAAAGGATGCTGACGTGATTTTGGCATGTGGTGCTGCGGGTATCCAATTATTACCTTTGAGCGTTCTTGAGAAGTATGGAGCGAAGTGTAAGGTTCTTGGAGACATCAATGCTGTTCCGCCTTTGGGTATCGAAGGAGTGAAAGCAACCCATAAGGGTAAAGAGTTTACTCCCGGCAAATTTGGGGTAGGCGCCCTAGCTATAGGTCCCCTTAAAATCCAAATTGAAGGCGAGATGTTCAAACAAGCGGTAGAGTCACCAAACGGAATAGTAGATTACAAGACCGCCTACGAAATAGCCAAAAAGTTGGCATAAACTGATTTAGTTATCGGAAACCTGTTTTTTGGCTTCCGAAAAACTTTCTCTATTTTTACTTTTTTGCAGTCAATATTCAAAGTTAATATTTTTGGTTCATAGCCTTTTTCTATTAAACACAAACATAGTCGACAAAAGATGAAAAATGAGGCTTTCAAACAAAATCTTGCTGATGTGGCTCGCAGTCATGTGGACAATCTTTTCTGTTTGGGTAGTTGCTGTGAGTCAGTTTCCATTGAACTTTGGGTTTGTTGGAGTCCAGTCGCTCACAGGCGTAGTTCTGATGTGGACAATTCAATGGTATAGAAACATTTAGAAACGAAATATAGTGCCGTCGGAGTAACTCTGAGATTTCATCCTGAAACGTCAAGCTAATGCCTTTTCGTCATCCGGCATAATGACTAATGTTTAAACAGGAATAAAAAGTGTACACAATCAAACAATAAGCTAGCCTTTGTGCTAGGCTCAGATAGAACAATTGTCTATAACGAACATTCATATATGCTTAAAAATAACAAGCGAAGAGCATATTAGAAGAGGATAACGGAAATGAAAAAAATACTAACTTTATCATTGTTGGCTATGATTATGCTTTTCGGGGTTTCAACCGTCTATGCAGCTCCATGGGTTTATCCCGTTGATGAACCATCGCCCTCAACTACTGAATATTGGGTAACCCCTCTGACGGATGGAACCAATGTGGTTGATTTAGTTCTATGGAATCACAATAACAATAAAGATTTTGTGAACGGCATGTTTGTTATCGCAATTAAATCGGGCACTGTTACTATTGATAGTGTAAAAGTTAACGGTGTGGATGTTTCTTTAAACGCTCAAGGAACTGGAACACCTGGACACCCGTTTCCACCTGGAAGTATTTTCCCATGCGAATGGAAACAGTACCCTGTTCCAGATTTGGACGGAAGGGATAGTGATCTAGGCTGGCAAGGCACAAGCGATGACAGTGGAGTTCAAATTGAAGTTACAATCACTGTAACTGGAAATCCAGTAGCAACTCGATTGTATTTCTTAGCGTACGGCTATGATGTTCAGCCAAATCAAGAATTACAGCCATCTGATACTCCATACTCCCACATAACAACAACGTATAATCCACCTGAAAACCGCATTCCAGAAGTACCCTTTGGCACTATTGTAGCAGCAGCTTCAATGATAACCGCATTTGCAGCATATGTTGCAATACGCAAACGAACTACCGCATAGCATCTAGATTTAGCTTGGTTTACTAAACGCTTACAGCACAAACCAAGTATCTTCTTTTTTTTCTATTTATTGAACACTTGAAGGATTTTGTGTTGAACAAGATACACCACAACAATAAGGCTGTAAACTATTTCTCCTAATGCAGCGGTTCTCGGAACTCCAGGTATTAGTGACACATCCAAAACTTCAGAGATATCTACCACAATAACGAATAGGGAAACAATTATTGTTCCTAGCCAACCAGATTTTTTTCCTGTCCAAAGACCATACGCAAAAATTATGTTAAAAACACCGTAGAGAAGCGTGTAAACGTTATAGACCAGCTCGCCAGACATTGCGTATATGAGGCATAAACCGATAACTGCGTGAACTGCGCCATTCAAAAATTGTACACTGGATAAAACAAAAACTCCAGAATACCTTCCTTTAAAAGAGGAAATGTGTTCGAGTTTGCTCAAATCAACCACACTCAACGGTCATGTATAACTTTTAAAGAAACAACAAATATAATATTTGCAGCAAAGCGACCATTGTTGTGCATTCAGTTTTTGAGAATCTTTGACAGTCATGGAGGTGAAAACCGTCAAATCAAAAGTAACAAAAACAGAAGATGAATGGAAGAAGCTTCTTTCCCGAGAACAATACAATGTGCTTAGAGAAAAAGGAACTGAACCTGCATTCAGCGGAAAGTATCTAAAAAACAAGAAAAATGGCAATTACGTATGCGCTGCTTGTGGAAACGAACTTTTTAGTTCAGATACAAAATTTGATTCTGGCACTGGCTGGCCAAGTTTTTGGAAATCAGTTTCTAAAGATAATGTAGAACTAAAAGTAGACAATAGTCATGGAATGCGCAGAACTGAGGTAATCTGCAAACAGTGTGGAGGACACCTTGGGCATGTGTTCGATGATGGTCCAACGCCTACGGGTCAACGTTTCTGCATAAACTCGATATCTCTCAAGTTTAAGGAAAAAGAAGAGTGAAAAGGGGCATTCAGGGAACAATAGTTATTTTACTGCGGACAGAGTAAAGGGTATCCTCTATGTAGCTACTTAATCTTTCATGTTCGGTAAGGCACAACCACTATGATAACCCACTTAAAAGAACAACTAAAGAAACTGCTTTCAAGAATAGACCGCCCATTCATGTTACAGATAACAATTATCTTTGCAGCGTTCACCATACCACTGGTCATTCTTTACATCTTAGATGCGGCTTCCTTTGAGGTACTGTGGAAAGGCAGAGCACCATATCTTCTCTTTTTATGGCTGTTCGTTTTAGAGGTAGCCCTTGGATGGAAAAAACTTAAAGAAGAAAAACCAATATTTTGGACCAAAAAAACAGTTTTAGCAGCAGTAACAATGCTTCTGCCGACAATTTATTCAGTCGGATTAAACTTCGGTTTGCAGAACGGGATAGTAGAGCTTGGAAGAGCAATCGGCGTGCCCGCTGAACAATATGGCGAGTGGTACCTGACGCATTCTTGGACGTTCTCTTTGGAGTATATTCTGTTTGCAGCATTTTTTGTGGCATCAATTTGGCTTCTATATGGATTCCGTGGACTGAAAACATTCTCGGTCTCCGCATTCTTTATCGTAGGCGTAGGCATATTCTACATGATTGACACATTCTGTCCCTACGGCACATTCACAGTTCTTCAAGGCCTAGTCCCAATAACCACGTGGGGAGCAGCTGCAATACTAAATCTTTTAGGTTACACGACTCAAATAATCTCCGCAGGCGATGCTGGATTACATCTCATAGTCAGCATAAGCGGTGGGACACCTCATGATGCTATTGTAGCATGGTCTTGTGCGGGAAGCCACAGTCTTTTCTTGTATTCATTCATGATTATGTTGTTCCTTAGGGGCACCAGCATATCGCGCATGCGAAAAATAATTTACGTTGCTGTAGGAGCAGCGGGAACATTTTTTGTCAACATCCTCAGAATAGTAACAATATATGTTTTAGCAATTAACAGCAGCAAATCACTCGCTGACCTTTTCCATGAGGTCTATGGAGAATTCTTTTTCATTGCTTGGATGTTCATTTATCTATCCATAATATTTCTGCTTGAAACAAAACTCATCAAAAGAATGAACAGCACACAAACAAAGAACAAACCTCCCATTGAACCTGCATAATCCTGGTTATCAAAACAAGAACAAATAGAGCAAAACTTCTAGACAATTTAATGTAACATAGAATGGTTTTAGCTTACTGTTGATTTTGTTTCGGGCACTCCCACTCGTTTTAGTGTACCCCACTTCATTTCTCTTCTTGACAGTATGTCAAATAGACTCTTGAGTTTGATAAAGTTCCGCAGTTCCTTGTAGCCCACCACAAATAATGGAGAAAGCACAATGAGCTTCAAGTCTTCATCATCCATCTGTACAGCTAAAAAACTGTACGTTGTTTGAATGAGCATGAATCCTGCCATCACAAATAGGACCTGTAATGCGTACCCTGTTAAAGCTGCGAATGCGATAATAACAAGGGATGCAACAGAAGCAAAGGGAACAAACACCATGGACAGTATTATGTATTGGAATGTTAAGTTCCGCAGGTAACCAAAGCTTGAAGACGAAAACACATTTCGGTGTTTTAGAACTGTTTGAAAGGTTCCTCTGTTCCACCTTGTTCGCTGTTTAATAAAATCCTTCCAAGTGACAGGAGCCTCAGTGTAGACAACAGCGTCACTTAGGGCTTGTACAACTCTTTTTGTTTTCAAAAGTTTGATTGTAATATCGAAATCTTCGGTTAGAGTATCATGGTCATAAAATCCGATCTCCTTTAAGCTACTTCTACGAAAAGTAGCTAATGGACCTGGAACTACAGGGACAACCCCAAAAATGTCGAAAACCCTTCGGTATATGTTTTCGTTAACTATGTATTCAAGCGCCTGACACTTTGTTACCAAGTTAGTTCTGTTCAAAACTTTAACGTTTCCCGCCACAGCGGTTACAGTTGGGTCTTGGAACCGTCTGATGATCATGCGAAGGGCACTTCTGCCAATCATGCTGTCGGCGTCGCAGGTAATGATGATTTCGCCTTTAGCAATCAATATGCCTGTGTTCAATGCACCAGATTTTCCTCCAGAATTTTCTCTGCGGATAACTTTCACGCCTTTACTTCTGTAATTGGAGGCCAGCTGGTAAGTTTTGTCGGTTGATCCATCATCCACTACGATGATTTCCTTTTTTGGGTAGTCTATTTCTAAAATTGCTTCGATGCATCGTTCGATTCCTTTTTCTTCGTTGTGCGCTGGAACGACCAGTGTAACGGATGGCCAGTAAGTCATTGCATGTTTTGGCATGTTTACTTCTAGATGATGGTGGTAGACGCTTAGTGGAAGTGCTAAGAAATTTGTGAAAAATTCAATTGTTAATGCTGTTGTTAAAAGTGCTGTTGGAATTGAAAGGTATCCTAAGTATACGGTGAGCCAACCGATAGTTATGGGAATTATGAATGTGGAAATAATGGCAAGGGCAGTTATCTGTTTTGAGGGTTCCTTAATTTTGCTGTTATGAGCTTTTCGGGCAGTATACAAAAAAAACGAAGCTGTTCCAGCGCCTATAAGCAAACTAATCCAGACAATGTCTCCGGGTATAATATACGCTATTAAAATGAGCTCGCACGCCAATATAACAGAGGTTGCTATTAATTTCTCGAGTTTCATTTAGTAACAACCAAAAGTTTCAAGTTTTCCGGCTGGATTTTTTATCTTGGCTCTTTTCTGACATTTCAGTGACCTTTACGCCAAGTTTCAGTATCTGACGACCACTAGTTGTTATGTTGTAGTTATGGAGCATGTCCAAGTTTGCTTCTTCTAAAGTGAATCTTCCGTTACATTTGGAACATACAAATTTGAAGTTTGGTTGACCGAAAAAGTGTTTGTTTGCGCATTTGTACCAGTTTTCAATTTTTCGGTAGTCGACTCCTATTACTTTCAGTTTTTTTCCGCACTTGGGACAGATGGAAATGCCTTCACCTTTTTCGAAATTGGATCTGAAATCTATGTTTCCACAATCAAAATGTTCTAAGGCTTCTTCTTTAGTCATTTTGGTAATTTCGCATTCGGGACATTCCAGATGTAGAGTAGTAGTTGTGGAGGAACAATCAGGGCAAATAATTACTGAACGTGAAGGTAATGCGTTTACGATTTTAATCTCTGCCAAGGTTTTCAATGCTGAAATTAGTTTTTTTGCGGGAATTTCGTTTGCAGGTTTATACCGCAAGACGTTGATGGATTCTATGTATATGGTTGGGTTCTTGTCAAAAATAGTAGCGATAACTTTTGCTGTTTCCGTGTCCACGGTCTCAGGTAGAGATGATTTTAACAACAATTCTGTTATGCTGTCTACTAAACGTCTCGAACTGATTTCTTCTTTGATTATGTAGTCGTGAACACCAAGTTTCATAGCGTTCACTGCTACAGTTTCGCTTCCTTTGCTGGTCACTAATATAGTAGGTGTTTTGACGTTTTTTTTCTTTAGTTCTTGAACAAATTCTATGCCTGACATGTCTGGTAGCATGTAATCAAAAATGATTATGTCGAAGTTTTCGTTTTCAACCTTTTTTAGACCCTTGGTGGCAGTTTCTACGGTTATTAAATCGAAATTGATTGGTAGCTTTTCTTTAAGTGATCGTTTTAGGATCAGTTGGTCGTCGGGGTTGTCTTCAACATATAGTATACTTATTTTTAATTCATCCAAAATGTTCATTCTTCCTTTATGGTAATTTTGAGAGGTTAAGCCAGTAACGTTTGATTTCCATGACAGCTTCAATGAAGTCTTCAAAGGCGGCTGGTTTTACGATGAAGCTGTTAGCCCCTAGTTTGTAGGCAAGATCGATATCCTCAGATCTACTTGAAGAAGTCAACACGATTATAGGAATAATTTTCAGTTTTTCGTCACCCTTAATTATTTTCAAAACTTCAAAGCCGTCAACTTTAGGCATGTTCAAATCCAGCATGACCAAACCAGCTGTTGGGGCATCTTTGAATCTGCCCTCTTTTCGAACAAAGTGTATTGCTTCTTCACCATCTTCAGTAACGTATACTTTGTTTCGAATCTCACATTTGGCGAATGCTCGTTTTGCGATCATTATGTCGTCGGGGCTGTCGTCCACTAAAAGAATTGGGCGTTCGGTCATTGCGTTTTTGTGTTTCATTTTTTATTTCTCCTTTTCTTTTTTTATTTGCTTTGGGATTGTGAAAAAGAAGGTACTACCTTTACCGGGTGTGCTTTCAACCCAGATTTTTCCTTCCAGATGCTCGACAATCTTTTTGCAGATTGATAATCCAGCTCCAGTTCCGTCATACTTCTTTTCTGTTGGGGCTCTTTCAAAAAGATTGAAGATACGTGTCAGATATTTTTCTTCGATTCCTATTCCATTATCGCGAACTTTGAATAGGTGATCTTTTTCTCTTTCTTCATGCAAGACTTCTATTTTCGGGGTTTTGGATTCATTGAATTTCAATGCATTACTGATTAGGTTCATGAATAACTGCCGCATCCACACTCTCTGACCAGAGATAACTGGAAGTTTGTCGACTACAACTTTTGTTTTAGTTTCTTTAATTGCTGCTTCAAGATCGCCGAGGATTTCGTTTAGGAGTTTGTTCAGGTCAACTTTTTCAAATTCAGTGAATTTTCGTCCAACACGAGAAAGAATAAGCAAGTCTTCAATCATTGAATCCATACGCGAAGAAGCATTGACCATACGGTTCAAATAGTCTTGACCAGTTTCGTCTAGCTTGTCTGCATAGTCTTCCAAAATAAATGTGCCAAAAGATTTTATGGTTCGAAGAGGTGCCTTCAAGTCGTGAGATACTACATAGGTGTAACTTTCCAGTTCAGTGTTCGACTGCTTCAATAAACGCATAGCCTCGTCTATTACTTCTTCAGCCTTCTTTCGTTCTGTGATGTCTCGTGCAATACTCAAAATGGCAGATTTGCCCTGATAGGTCACGAGAGTTGAACTAATCTCAACAGGAATCGGCTTTCCATCTTTGGGGAAGTGTAAGGCTTCAAAAATTTGCCTTCCATCGGTAGGCAGTTTTGCAATAAGCTCTTTTATTGCCGCTTCGGGCATGTCTTTACTGAGGTCTTGAGGTCCCATAGAGAGTAATTCTTCCCGAGAATACCCCAATAAATTGACAGCCTTGTCGTTCATATCAACAAATTTTCCATCAAAATCAATGACCCAAACCGTATCATTCATTGAATTAAGTATCGCTCGATAATTCTCCTCACTCTGCCTCAAAGCCTCCTCAGCTTTCTTTCTTTCAGTAATGTCCCGTGCAATGCTAACAATTGCCTCTTTTCCTTGATACGTCACACGACTGGAGCTAACTTCAACAGGAAACGGCTTTCCATCCTTAGTGGTGTGTTCGGTTTCAAAAACAAGTAAGCGTTTAGTCTTCAGCTTTTCAACAAGACCTCTTATCTGTTCCAAAGTTAGAGCAGTATCAAATTTTTCAGGTCCAGAAGAAAGCAGCTCTTCTCTAGAATAACCCAAAACTTCAACTGCAGTTTTGTTTGCATCAATAATTTTTCCATCAAAATCAATAACTATAGCAGTATCATTCATTCCATTAATTAACTCTCGATACTTCTCTTCGCTTGCCCGAAGCGCTTCTTCAGCTTTCTTTTGTTCAGTTACATCCCTGAAGAAACCAATCATGTACTGTTCGTTTCCGATCTTCATAAGACGGGAACTAACATCACAGTAGACAACTGTTTTATCCTTCCTCAGAACAGGTACACTTCTACTAACAGTTATTTTTCCCTCAAGCTGTTTTTTAAACTGATCCAAAGCAAAAGCCAAACCATCTTTGGGAACAATATCAGCCATACCTAACTTGGTCAACTCACCAAAAGAATAACCAGTTATTTCATACATTCTAGGATTGGCAAAAACAAATTTTTTGGTTTCAGGGTCCACGGCAAGAATTCCGTTAGTTGCTCCTTCAAAAATTGTCCTGAATTTCTGTACACTTGCTTTTAGTTCAGTCTCCAGTTTTTTGCGTTCAGTTATATTTAGCCCCATTTCTGATGCTGCAACGATTTCTCCATTTTCGTCTCTAATTGCAGCAACAGTAAGTTCTACCCAGATTGGACCTGTAGGAGTGGATATTTTCTGCTCAGTGATAACTAGGTCTTTTCCGGTCTCAAATATTTCTTGAACTCCGCACTTAGGGCAAATGCTTTTGCGGTAATTGAGGGCTGAGTAACATGTTGCTCCTTCTATTTCTTTTCCAAGTCTATGTTTAAGAACTTTGTTTGCCCACAAAATACGGTAATCTTTTGAAATAACTGAGAGAGTGGCATTAATATTTGCTGTGACAGTTTCAAGCATTTCTCGCTCCTGACGTAGCGCTTCTGCTATCTCTTTGCGGTCACTAATATCTATTGAAAGTATGAAAATGCCTTCAGGCACGGGTTCAATACTGAGTTCAAACCATGCTTTTTCACCTTTAGGATATGTGAATTCATTTTCCAAGTGTGCGGGTACACGTTTTTCCATACATTCATTGAGGACTGGAAACAACGTTGTTTCTTCAAGTCCAGGATACACTTCCATCATAGTTTTGCCAAGCAGTATTTTCGGTGACAAGCGTGCATGCTTTGCCGCAGCATCGTTAATGTATGCATAACGCCAGTCATAATCGATAATTTGGCATCCTTCCAGCATATTGTCAAGAGTATTACGGAAACGTTTCTCTGACTCTTTGAGTGCTTCTTCCGCTTTTTTGCGGTCAGTTATGTCTATAATTAATCCTCTTAATCCCACAGGTTTATTTCCCTGAAGAATACGAGTGGAATGTATCATTATTGGAAAGGTGCTACCGTCTTTCCTTAATCCAGCATATTCAATAAAACCTACATCGGTGCCACCTAATACTTTAGCAAAGTCGCTCTTGGCTCTGTTACGATCCTCGGGAACTAACATCTGAAAAGCATTCAAACGGTTATCAAAATCCTCCCGAGAGTAACCAAAACGATCAAACGCAACATCATTCACAATTGTAAGTTTCCCGTTCACATCTGTTTCAAAAACAACTTCAGGAAGTAATTCGCTCAGTTCTCTGTACTTCTCTTCACTCTCCTGAAGCGCTTGCTCAGCCTTCTTGCGATCAGTTATGTCTCTTGTTATGCCTATAATCTCGATTTTTCCGTCCCGTTTCACTGGAATAGTCGATGCTTCAACAGTAACTAAGGTTCCACCTTTCTTTACCATTTCCAGCTCAACAGGTCCACTAAATTCTCCAAGCATATTCGCTTTGAACGCTTCCATGACAACAGGTACATTTTCTGGACGAACAAGAAGATCTAACAGATTTTTTCCAAGCAATTCTTTCCTCTTGTATCCAGTCAACTCCTCAGCCCTTTTGTTTCCATCAAGAAAAGTCCCGCTGACGTCTTGTACCCAAATTGCTTCAGGTGCATTATCTACCAAACGTTTAAACCGCTCTTCAGATGCTTGAAATTTCTCCTCAGCATTCTTCAGTCCAGTAACATCATGAAATATAGCCAGAATGGCTGGTTCGCCTTTGTAAACTATCCGCGCAGGATTTAACTCATAAAGTAGCTTTTTCCCATCGTTTGTAACTGCCTTAATAATGTGAGGTGCAATGTACATTCCCTTTTTTAGCTTCTCCAAATTCTTTTTCATTAAATCTTTGCTCTCAGCAGTAGCAGCATCTGTTTCCAAAAAGCTCTTCCCAACAAGCTCATCTCCGGTAAATCCCAGTATTTCTTCCGCAGAATGCGAAAACTCTAAAATTTTTCCAGCCATATCCACGATAACAATTGGATCCACCATAACTTCGAACAATCGCCGAAAATGCTGTTTTGACTGCTTCAGTTCTTCTTCAGCACGTAAAAGGTCAGTAATGTCTTTGCCGGTTGCTTGTGCACCCACATAATTTCCGTCGGCATCAAAAATTGCAATTCCATTCCATGCCACGCGCCTAAACCCTGTTGGACTTTTCATTCTAACAACAAAGCCTTTAACCTGATTTTTGTTCTCAATCAGGTCTTGAAGAGCCGATAATGCTTTTTTTACATCATCGGGGTGAATGTATTGGGCAAAATGTGTTCCAACAATTTTTTCGTTTGATTTATTCCAGAATTCATCGGCTGCATCGTTTACAAAAACAAAATTACCGTCTTTATCAATGCTCACAATGAGGTCGTGCATAAGGGTGCGCAAAATAAGAAGATAGTTGTCTCTTAATCTTTTCACATAGTTTTCTCTAACTGCCTTTTCATCTTTTTTCGAGCGTTTTACCGTAACTTTGTCCAAAGGCATTCACATTCTCCTCTTGTGAGTCACCCAAGAAAAGTAACAAAAGTTCCTAAACCAGATTCTACATACCGTCAATATACCGTCAAGTATTATTTACTTTTCGGTGTAAGCAACATAATCTCATACCAAACAAAAAAATGCACATAACAAACAACATCACATCATTAGAAAACTTCTACAAACAACAGCATCTAGATTTAGCGCACATCGCATATTTTATCGGCATAAGTCTATTCACAGAAGAAATGGGTTTGCTGAGGCTCTTGCACGGACAATAGAGGAAGAAAAAAATGAACAAAACTTGCTACTATCGCTTGATCATTTTATTCCGTGCTTGAGCATTTTCAGCCCCATTTTTTCTAATGCATTTTTCTCCCACAAAAAAAGGGAGAAGGAAAATTTTGGATTTATTTTCTCTTTCGTATTGTCAAATAGCTAAGTGCACCGATAATTGAAGCAATGACGACTGCGGCTATGATTGCAGTTTCTGTGGTTATTAATTGCGTTTCTGCTGTTTTCAAAGGTGCTTCTAATGTGTTAGTTGCCTCTGGTTCTAGTTCAGGTTCTGCAAGATTAGGAGTCATTTCTACGCCGATTGCAGTTGATGTTTCATAGGAAGTTGTTTCACCGTAAGGAGTTTGCTCATAGCAGAATAGTAGCCAATCCACTGTTCCCCAATAGAGTTTGTTGTCGTAGATGCATGGCGAAGACCAGCAGAATGCGCCCCAGGAATCAAAATCAAGTTTTTCTCCTGTTTCAGCATCAAGAACATAGCACGCTTGCAGTTCACTAGCGACATAGATTTTTCCCTCAGCATACAGTGGACCGCCATGCCAGCTGTGACCCAAATACTGGGACCAAATCAAGTCTCCATTTGTAGCGTTACGACAAAGAATGCAGAAGAAGTCCATTATGTAGATTTTTCCATCAGAATAAACTGGAGTAATATCGTAAGGTAATGCAGCGGTAATGATGTGTTCAGGAAGTGTAGTAACGTTGGACCACCATATTTGTTCACCAGTATCAACATCGATTGCATATGTACCCCAAGCGTTTGAAGCTTGGAAAACCATGCCATCAGCAACTACAGGAGATGCAAGGAAATGTCTACCAACCAACTGACCGCTACCGGTATATCTATGAAACGGAATAGGCGTTTCCCAAATAACTGCGCCAGTATTCGCATTAAGCTTATACAAAGTGCCGCTATCTCCACCGGTATCTGCCTGTTTCCAAGCCGATACTCCACCTACTGAAACATATACCGAACCATCGTTTACAGCAAGATTGTTAGAGATTAAGCCTCCAGCATCAAAGTTCCAAATGACACTTCCGGTTTCAGCGTTAAGGCAGAAAGCAGTGAAATTCCTTGAACCAACATATAACCGTCCGTCAACAATTGTCGGCGAAGAGGTATGTCTTTGCAAAGTATGATAGTAGAATTTAACGTCTGATCCAATGTATGTCTTCCAAACTAGATCTCCATCATCTGCAGTTAAGCAGTATTGATATCCATCATCAGAAACGAAATAGACATTTTCTCCATAGATAGCAGGATTGTTCTTAATAGCATCACCAGTTTCATAGGTCCACACTGACTCACCGGTCAGATGATCAACAGCATGGAAAACTCCATCATTTGAACCAACAAAGATTTTACCATCATATGCAGCAGGGGCACCGTATATTCCTGACCCGGAATCATAAGTCCATTTTAGACTTAATTCTTCTGGACCATTAGCAAGGCTTTCACCAGTATGTTGAGGATTTCCCTGAAAATCAGTCCACGCCTGCTCAGGACCATAAACAACGGTTTGACCTCTAACGTCACCAAGGTAAAGGTTGCCATAAGCAAGGATATTATATATTCGTGGCGGACCACCAAAGTCTCTGTTACTTCCTAGAATCGACCTTGTTTTCCATAAGAACTCACCAGTATCAGAATCTAAGCACACATATTCTTCTTTAAACTGCTCACCAGTCATTGGATCAGTGTAATCAGAACGTCCAGTGTATGCGTAGACTTTGCCATCCCCTGCAATAGTGTATGTTGGGTAGCCAACACCTCCGTCCTCAGTCTTCCAGGTCCAAACAACTTGACCTGTTTCAATGTCTATTGCATAAACATGGTTGTCGCAATTAATAGAGTAAATTTTGCCATCATAAATAGCGCCCATAAATGACCAGAAACTATAGAATCCATTTGGGTCATATGACCACAAGACGTCTCCGGTTGATGCGTCAAAACAGTAGACTGAACCAGATTGTGAAGATTGAATCCATTTGCCATCATAGTAAGATCCATCGTAGGACATGTAACCAACCATTGGTGTTTCCCAAAGCAAATCTCCAGTCTTTGCATCCAAAGCAATAGCAGTAGACTCTAAGGTTCCAACAAGTATTCGACCATCTTCTATTATCAGCTTAGCCCCTCGATAGTTCTCTTGTATGAATTTTTCCCAAGCTAAGGTTGGAGCTTGTGTTATATCAGGCCAGTTCCAAGCGCAAATCGTTGAGGGACCACCCCCACCGCCAGTCTGGCTGTCTTGAGTCCAGAACATTCCCAGCTCTGGATCATAATTATCAGCTAAGACATCATATGAAAACAGTTTATCCCCCGTTGCAGTTTCAAAAACCGCGTTGGAAGCAATAAAGTGAGTCTCATCTATTTTTGTTGCGCCATTACCGTCATATTCGTATACTACAGCTCCAGTCCAAGGATCAACCGCGTATCCTCCAGATAGGAAAACAAAGCCATTAAAGGCAGCCATAGGATAACCGAGATCAGAGTCCCATAGAATATTCTGTGATCCAGGAGCCGGTCCACTTCCTGCACGCCAGCCTACTTGCATATCACCTTTTACATTGTTAGGCCATTCATATTGAAGTAGATCGGTTTTGTTTTCTTGAGCACTAACAGTAACATTATTGAAATTTACTAGAAAAAGCATTGGACACATAAGCAAAACAATAGCAATTACAGATAACATTTTGTTTTTTTCATTTTTTTTCATTTTTTTTCTCCTTTTAATTTTTGATAGCTTGCTTATCACAGATTCTTAATTTAAATTTTTCCATAAAAACACGTCAATTATTAGAAAATATTAACAAATAAATAGTGATTAATTCATAAAATCTAATAATCGGGGTTAAAGATTTACAGCATCAAGTTCATCCACGATCACCGAAACATAACCGTCACACCCGCTTTTTTGATCTTCAAGCAACATAACTACAAAAAAGGCTCAGCGCTTCAACAAATCCAGTAAAAAGATGCAATAAACATTCAGTCACGAATCTCATCCGTGTTCAGTAAAACATCTCTCTTAACGCGCAAATAAATTTTATATCCAATGTATCCACCCACTACAGATTCAATTATAATAAGCGGAAGGAGCAGTAAAACAACATTAAGGAAGGCCATAACATATTCTATAGGTTGCACCACGTAAGCTGTTAGCGCACCCAGAAAGGGATTTAATGCCCAAAACACTACAGTTGTTAGTACACCCCACAAAAACAATTTGTTATATCGCCTAAATATGCCATATAAACTATTGAAAATTACATCACAAATTAAGGGCGTAATAACGTAATTCATTTTAGAAATTACATTGTAGGGAGTGCCGCCAAAATTTAAGGGAATAATAAGGATTGTAAAGATTACCCCTTGAATAAAAACCCTCCAACGTCTACCCTCATAGATTTGAAAAGAAAAACTCGTCTGAATAGTCAACAATATTATGAAAACATAATTTGACCCAGGTACTCCTGTAACAACCCGAGCCATCTGACCAAACAACAAAGTTGTAAAAAAGCCTATGTTGGCCATAACAACAATCAGACAAATGTCTTTGGAATCCACCATGTTTCCCTTCAATGCGTTTAAACTAACACATATACGAACAGTTGTTTCAGTTCATTCTATTCAAGAACATATTAAGTTAATGCACACATAGTGTTAACAAAACGACCCATCATACTAATTAATAAAAAAGACTATATTGAAGAAAAGGATTTTTAGAATAAATAAACGGGGAATAACAATAAAGATTGATCAAATCGACGTCAAAATTCTAAATGCATTACTAAAAGATGCTAGATGTAAATTCTCAGAAATTGCAAACGATTGTGGAGTAACCACAAGCAATATTGTGCAGCGTGTCCATAAAATGAAGCAGGCTGGCGTAATTACTGGAACAGTTTTGAGGCTGAACATGAAAAAATTCAACAAAAATTACGTCGTAATTATAGATATTGATGTTGAACACAAAGAAGTAAATAACATCATCCAATTTTTGAATAAAATACCTAGCATAGTTATAACTCACAAATTATTAGGAAAACATGACATCCACGCATCATTTTTAACTGAATCTCTTGAAGAAATTGATCAGATAAGAGATTTGGTTAATACACAAAAAGGGGTCATCAAAGTATGGATATCAAATAGTCTTGATGAGACGGGGATGCTTCCAGAAAACATTGTGATAACCCCAACGGAGACCGAAACAAGTGGATGAAATCGATCTGGAAATATTGAAAGAGCTAAATCAGGATGCTCGAAAATCTTTCAGAGAAATTGCCAAAAAAATTGGAGTTTCAAATCAGACAGTAATAAATAGATATAACGAAATGAAAAAGAACGGAACAATCCAATTTTGTTCAATTTCGATTGATCTCAAAAAAATCGGATACACAAGTTCAGTTCAATTGTTGATGAATAGCTCAAAAGGCAATAATTTATCGAAAACAATTGAAAAACTCAAAAAAACAAAAAATGTACTCATTGTCAGCAAAACAATTGGAGATTTTGAAGGATACGTTCATCTGGCATTTAAGAACATTCAAGAACTTTATGAATTAATACTGCAAATTAAAAAACATGAAGAAATAGGAAAGATTGAAATGTCTTTTGTGGTTCCGGGGATGGGAATTTTTCCAAAAAACAGAAAAATACTAAAAGATTAACAGTGACTGATAAAAATTTATTACAATTAACTGATGAAACATTCCTTTTAGGCATAAATCAAACTATTCCTAAATGCCATTACGAAAACATGAATAGAAAAACGGTGCTACCCATTATTCTTAGAAAAAACACTCGCATATCAAAAAGGAGCCTAGACAGAAGAAAATAACATCAACACTGATTTACACACATCTTAAGTTCACTTTGAAAGTAACAAGCATTACACCGTAACATCTAAAAGTATAAATGAAGCTGAGAACTTCACAAAAGCGTTCCAGACATGTTTCGAAATGAGATGAAATAAAAAATGGAGCAAAAAACGATGGCAGACCTTGAAGTATTAAAAAAAGAAGGCAATGATTTTATTGTAAAAGTGCCTGAAAGAGAAGACCCCGTAAAAATAGATGATACTTTCGCTGAAATGTTCCCCATGTGGGCAGGCAGAATACTGATAACTGCCGCCAACGAAAAATGGGCATTAATAGCAGCAAGAACTGCAAGTGGATTTGCATCTTCAATTATTATGTCACCTGCAGAAGCTTCAGTAGAGGGATTAGTGTCACCTAAAGACACCCCCGATGGACGTCCCGGAGCAATTATCCAAATATATCACAGCTCAAGAGGTGACCTAAAACACCAAATGAGCCTAAGAATTGGACAATGCATTATGACCTGCCCGACCACTGCAGCGTTTGACGCTTTGCCTAAAGCAAAAAGAAGAGTCAAAATCGGAAGAAGCCTACGCATGTTCGGAGATGGTTTCCAGAAAAGTGATGAGGTTGCTGGACGAAAAGTTTGGCGCATCCCAGTTATGGAGGGCGAATTCGTGGTTGAAGACGACTTTGGCATCATGAAAGCTGTTGCCAGCGGAAACATGCTCATCTTAGCCAAGGATTGGGAATCCGCTCTTAAAGCAGCAGAGGACGCAAAAGAGGCAATCACCAAGAATGTTCGTGGCGTGATTATGCCGTTCCCAGGTGGTCTTTGCAGAGCAGGGTCAAAGGTTGGGTCTTTGAATTACAAGCTTCCTGCATCCACAAGTCACCAGTATTGTCCCACAATCAAGAAATTGGTACCAGACTCTAAGCTTACAGACGAAGTTAACAGCGTCTATGAGATTGTAATAAATGGCTTGAACCAGACAGTTGTAAAAACTGCGATGGGTGTGGGAATAAGGGCTGCAATCAAAGTTCCAGGAGTTCTAAAGATTACAGCTGGTAACTATGGCGGCAAGCTTGGTCCATTTAAAGGAGTTCTCAAAGAAGTATTGAATCTGGAGTAAAAGCCCTCTTTTTTTGGGTTCTATTCCACCAGTTTTATGTATTCGTTGCCTTTGCCTTCAGCAGAACCTACCAGAACACGGTAATGGTGTTGGCGGGTTTCTTTTTCTATTACCTTTTCCAGTTTGCCTTTAACTTGTATTGTTTCACCGTTTTCAGCTAGGCTATCATAAAGGGTTTCGTAAGAGACTGCTTCTGTAATTATGCCCTGCGTGGTTCCTTCTAGGATTTGCACATCTTTGATTTGATAGACGGCGGGAAGAAAAAGTGAGTCGATGTTGTTGGAGACAACGGCGCGGATTGTTACTTGACCGCAGGGGCTGTACATTTTTTGTCCGTATTTTTCTGTGACTTCGCTTTCAAGTTTAATTGGGTGTATAGAAACCCAAGTGTCTTCGAACAGCCATAAATTCCATTTCCGTTCGTAAAGCTTCAAGGCTTCCTTCGGCGTCATAGGGTAGTATTGAGCTTTTTTGTTGCACCAATCGTCCAGAGCTTTTCCCGCTAAACGTTTTACTGGCGCGTCAGCACCTATTTTGGTTAGAGCGTCTTTTAGTTCCCAGCTACTTTTTACGCCATATACGGTTATGTCTATGTCAGAAAATTTTGGGTTATGAATATCCAAAAGAAGTGAGCCTGTCACTCCAAGCCTTTTCGCGGAGACTCCGCTTGTTTGTTCCAAAAACTGTGTGAATTTAACGAGTTTTTTCTGTAGTGAATCTAGTTGTGGGGCTTGCCTAAGTTGGTCCAGCTTGTGTTCAGGTTTAAAGTGTTCTTTGATCTTTTTGTGTGGAACTGCAGTTATTGTGATGTTATCTGCTGGAGAATAAAAAAGGTAATGAGGATAGTTTTGCTCAAGATAGTTGAATGTTTCCAGAAGATTTGGAATGGTATATTTTTGCAGTATTCTGCTAAATTTTTCTTCACCATGTCCCCAGATTCCAGACTGTGATGGAACATACTTAATGTAAGAAATGACGCGGTCAGTTGGATGTACAGCACCAACTACACAAAAAAAGAAACCTTCACGGGTTTGAATGAAATCGCGGTCCCTGAAGCCTCGCATATTTTCACCAGTTTTTAGTAGACTCTATTATAGTTAACGAAACGAAATTTCAGAAATATGCAAAGTACACTAACAATATTGTTATCGCATCGTAGAGTCCATGAATCCAAGCTACCGCAGTAGTATTTCTGTCTGTTTTCTGCCAAACATAACCCAGAAACAGGCTGACAATAGTCACTGGAATAATAGAACGAAAAGAATTGAGCCCATGCAAAAGCCCAAACAATAAAGAAGAAACAAACAGTCCTAAAGTTTTACCGAACGATGTTTCAAAGCCGCGTTGTATAAAGCCTCTGAAAGCTAATTCTTCAGCGGGTCCAACTAGTGCTATTGAGATGCCGACCAGGGCAATGAGTTGCAACGAGTCTTTGGGCAGTATAGCATCTAGAAGAAATTGGCCTTCTGGGTCTGGACCAAGAATGTTTTCTTCAATTACTGAAATGCCTGCGGCTAACAAAACCAGAAACACTGCAAGAATGGACATGACTGCTATGGTTTTGATTGTTGGTTTTTTTAAGCCTAGTTTTTTTAGGTTTGCTCCGTTTTGTTTAGCGAACATAATTGTGATTGCTAAAATTATTGCTTCGTTGATGGGAAGTGAAATCAGGGCGGATGGGAAGGCTAATTGTTGAGGGTCGATTTGGATGCCAAGAAAAATCATGGCTGTTATGATGCTTCCTACTAGGATTGCGACGAGTAATAGTATATAAAAAATGAATGATGTTTTTGCGTTCCAAGAGGGTTGGTCTTCCATGTTAGATTCCCACCAAACTGATGTTAATATGAAGAACAGTTTTTCTATTAACAGTTACCTAACGTTTAGTACATTATTGGATACAAAATTGTTGAGGTTTTAGTTTTATGAAATGGGTCAAGCGAACACGATACAGTCAACTTGACACCGTTTTTCATGAACGTTTATTCATTTTTTATCTAAACATAGTTAATTCTTTTCAACTGAAGGAAAATATTTATATGTAAAATTGTAATATTTTCAGGTTCTATTGAATGATGGTGTATTGTATGGTGGCGAGTGCTGCAGAAAAACAAGAAATGTTAGCAAAAGTAAATGAAGTAGCTGCCGAACTACGGGATTTACTTGAAAAATCTGTAAAGAAAAACCTGACAAAAGACATGCTCTTCTCAGGAGGCATAGACACAAGCATCCTAGCAACCATAGTATCAAAGGATGTACGCATTAGAGGATTCACTTGTGCATTCAAAGAAGCCAACGCGTTGGACATTAAATATGCCAAACTGATGGCAAAACGACTAAACATTGAACATTACATGAACCCCTTTGGGGAAAAAGAAGTTTTTGAATCCATTCCAGATGTCGTCAAAGTTTTGGACTCTTTTGACCCCATGGAAGTCCGCAACAGCATAACAATCAATATTGGATTACGGTTTGCTAAATCATACGGCTCAACTAAACTAATCACTGGAGATGGGGCAGATGAACTCTTTGCGGGATATCACATGTATTACAAGCATGTGGGAAACAAAGAAAAACTAACCGCTATGCTAAAGAAAATGTGGGGAATAATGGCTTTTTCTGCGGGTACTCTGGGTGAAAACTTGGGTATCGAAGTTAGGCAACCCTTTTTGGACCCAGAAGTTCAAAAGTTTGCAATGAACATGGACCCAAGATATAACGTTCAAGAAGAGAGAGGAGAAGTTTGGGGCAAATGGATTTTGCGCAAAGCATACGAAGATGTTCTTCCGCCAGAGGTAAGATGGAGAGACAAAAACCCAATTGAAGTGGGTTCTGGCACCACGATTCTTCCCAGGTATTTGGCAAAGAAAATTTCTGATTCAGAGTTCGCAGCGAAAAAGAAAAAGATTCTAGAAACAGACAATGTTACAATCCGTGACAAAGAACAGTTGACTTACTACGAAGCATACAGAGAAGTTGTAGGTGTGCCCTATGCTAAAGATCCTGACGCTAGAACATGTCCACAATGCAATTCTAATGTTGCCGACAATGCTGTTGTGTGTAGGACTTGTGGAGCATACCCAATTGCAGCAGGTGGCAGGTCGGTAACCAACGAAAATGCTTATGCTGATAGCTAAATTTGTGGCTCCAGCTTTTTTGTGAGCAACACCCGTTGTGGATTAATCCACATCTTATTTTTTTGTTCAATATTTTTCAGGAAATGTTTAAAGGCGATAATAGGGTGCAAAGTTTGCTGTCTTTACGTTGAGGATGAGCAGTTTGGCAGTAAAAGATTGGATTCCCAGAGACGGCGAAACCCTTCTCACCAAAGAGGGCTTCATATTCTACGTTTTTGGATACGAACACCCAGAAAACAGGGTTTTCGCGTTCCTAAAATATATACCATCTAAATTTGCGCACCATTTTCCTATTCGTTTTCTAAAACAGAAATGGAATCTAGAGGGAATAGAGCTTTCCAGACCAGAAAAACTCTACACTGCCAAAAACTATCAAGAGTTTTTGGAAACGTTCAGAAAGAGTTTCCCTCATTACCTGTATTGCTGTCCCTTCAGAGGTAAAGAAGTTTTAAGCGTTCCGATAGAGCAAATAAAAAAAGTCTATTTCCCGGGTGAATGCTTAGAGCGGATATTTAACACCGAAAACAGAGATGGCTTGCAAAATGAAACTGTGGAGCTGGTTTCTTTGCTTTCAAAAGAATCAAAGGTGCCCATCCAAGAGTTTGGAATTCATGGCTCAGTTGGCTTGAACATGCACTCTGAATATTCGGATATTGATCTTGTGGTTTATGGTTCTGAGAGCTTCAAAAAGCTAGAAAGTGCAGTTAACAGGCTTGCAGACGAGTGTGTGTTCACGCATGTTTGCACCAAAAAGATTGATTATGCCCGAAAGCATCGGGGACGCTATAATGATAGGCGTTTTGTGTATAATGCTGTAAAAAAGTATGATGAGATAGATGCTCCGCACGGTAGAATGCGGTATACGCCAGTTAAGAACATCAGTTTTAGTTGCGAGGTTGTCGCTGACGATGAGAACATGTTTAGGCCAGCAGTTTATCCAATCAAGAATTATCAGGCAGACGATTCTGCGTCTGAATTGGTTGATGAGCAGGTTCCTGCAAGAGTGTTGTCTATGATTGGTTATTATAGGAATGTTGCTCGGGTGGGTGATGTGGTTAGGGTTTCGGGAACGTTGGAGCGTGTTGAAAATGTTGAGACTGGGGCGGTTAGTTATCAGGTTGTTGTGGGCACTGCTACGCGTGAAAAGGAGTATATTGAGCCTGTTTGATTTGGTTAACAATTATCAGATTGAAGAATTGCAGTATTATGGGAAAAACAGAAAAAAGGCTGTTTTCAACAATGTACCTCTATTAGTCTGCTAATATGTGAGGTATGTTGGGTGTTTGGCTGTTGAGACTGCGAGACCGTGATGCAATACTTACTAGGGATGGCATAATTTTTCGGGTTTATGGTTATCTTCATCCGTCAGGTGCTTATGTTTGTGACCCCGAGTATGCGTCGCCTCAGGTTTTCAGGTCAACTAATCCTAGAGCAAGAAGAGGCGAGCCTGAGCCTAGTTATTACAAGTTTTTTGCAGACGAGGGACTAAAGCTTGTTTTGAACAAGTTTTTGCGTTACACAGTTTTTTATGAACCTCTACAGAAATGCTTGGTGGGCGTAAACGAAAATGACATAGCACAAGTCCGCAAACCTGATGTTGGGCTTCAGCAGGTGCTTGCTAAACAGCCCAATGATGTTTTGTTGAAGGCATTACATGATTTGTTTACGCGTGTTTCTACTCAGTCAGGCTTGAAATCTGAAAACTTTGGGGTGTTTGGTTCTTTGTTGCATGGTTTTTATCATCCCAACTTTTCGGATTTGGATTTCATAGTTTATGGTAAAGAAAACTTGAACAGGCTCTGTGAATCGCTAGAGATTCTTTACAGGGAAGATTCTTGTGTGCGGAACGAGTTTGATCACATGAAGGCTGTTGAGACAAAAGATTGGAAGTTTGTGAATTACAGTTTGGAGGAGTATGTTTGGCATCAGCGAAGAAAGATGATTTACGCTTACTTTGATTCTAAGGATGCAAAAAGAGTTGTTAAAGCAGAGTTTGAGCCCGTGAAGACGTGGGAAGAAAACGTTAACGAGTTCAATAATTTTGCTCGCATATTTCATGTAGGCTGGATTAAAGCGGTAGTTGAGATTACTGGCGATACGGATGCGCCGTTTATTCCGTCTGTTTACCAGATTAAAGTAAAAGATGTTCTGGAGGGACCAAAAGTCGATGAAATTAGGCGCATATTCTCGTACATGGAAGAGTTCAGGATGCAAGCAAAACAGGGCGAACAGGTGCTTGTTGAAGGAAACCTCGAAAGGGTCGTAAATGGAACAGACACATTCCACCAAATCACACTAAGCTATGGTCCCCGCTACTACGAACAAACACTAAAGGTAATCACAGATTCTTGAATCACGAAAACTAAAGGCAATCAAGCAACTTTGCTTTTTTGGGTCACAGTTTTTCAGAAAAAACCTATTTTTCAACAATATTCTGCTATTAGTATCCTAATAGGGCTTGGGGATGTTGTATTGCAAAGTTGGTTTACTTGGAAAACAGAAAAAACGGGTTAACAAGAACTTTTTTATTCTTTTTTGGTCATATTCGCTGACAGGGAAGATAATTATGAACTCAGTAATTGAAGCAATAAACAACCGAAGGTCTACCCGAGCATATGAATCAAAACCAATTCCGAGGACTATGCTCAATACAATCATAGAAGCGGCAAATCAGGCACCTTTTACATCCATTACGCAGTCTCAGCCTTGGAGGTTTGTTGTTGTTGAGGATACAGAATTCAAGAAAAAACTTCTTCAGACAGCACTTCCGTTCTGGAAAAACTCCATCGAAGGACTGAAAGATCACCCAGAAATCTATAAAATGGCTACGAGCCTCTACGATGCGATGGACGACCCCAAAGACGTGATTTACTATAATGCACCTGTCATCATATTTGTCATAGGTCCCGCAACTGGTGGCGCTGTAAGTTGTGCTCTTGCCTGCGAAAACATCATGATTGCTGCACAATCCTTGGGTCTTGGAAGCTGTTATGTAGGGTTCGGTGCAATGGTCAAAGGCAATGCTGAAGTCGTACAAGCCCTTGAACTAAAGGACGGAGAAGCAATATACGGACCTGTAGTGCTTGGCTATCCAAAAGTTAACCCTAGTCCAGCCGTAGCTAGTGCTCTCGCCAAAATTGGACCAAACAAAAAAGAACCTGTAACCAAATGGATCTAAAAGTCAACAAATTTTTAGGAATATAAATGCGCTATTCGTTGGAGCAAACTGCCCAAGCTCAAAAATATGTTGAAACAGGACAAACAAGGAAACGTAGTAATAACTGTGGAACATAACGCGTGAGAAAGTTATTGAACTACAGGAAATAATCCGTTCAGCATCATGTAGCTCTAAGGCCAACTTATTTTCAGGGGAATGTTATGTGAATGCTGCTTTCTATTGTTATTGTTTTTATGAACTGACCTTGCAATATCTGGCGAATCAATATTTTGTGGGGTTTAGTTTTTTGACAATGTTAAAGAAACGTTAGAATGGGATAG
This sequence comes from Candidatus Bathyarchaeum sp., assembly GCA_003096235.1. Next base: position 31,493 of record PIXT01000248.1, read on the forward strand.
GGTTCAAATAAAGGTCACAAATTAGTTAGTGTTTTGGTAACAAGGTGGAGAGAAACAAATTATGTGTGCAGATTCAAACGAAAATGGAACATTGTGGTTTGACGAGTTGAGTATGCCTGAAGCAGAAAAGGCAGCTAAGGACGGAAAAGTTGTGATTATCCCGTGTGGAAGCATAGAAGAGCATGGAGACCATCTGCCGCTATCTACAGACAGCCTCCAAGCAGAGTACGTTGCTTTGGGTGTTGCCCGAAAAGCTGGTTGCTTGGTTGCACCGCCCCTACGTTATGGTCTTTGTAATTCTACACGAAACTTTCCAGGCACCATAACGATAAGTTTTGATTCCCTAAGAGCCATAATGGCTGATATTCTGGAAGATTTTGTACGCAACGGCTTCAAGAGATTGCTGGTAATAACTGGTCATGCGGGTGGTTCACACATGACTGCCATTAAGCTTGCAGCCAAAACAGTTGTAACACGTCACATGAACCAAGAGAATAGACCAAGAATTATGGTCTGCTCTGACTATGATTTTGCGTTTGATCTTAAAGGAATAGAGTTTGATGAGCGAGATTCTCATGCGGGTACAATCGAAACTTCTAGAGTGA
>PIXT01000249.1 GCA_003096235.1 Candidatus Bathyarchaeum sp.
GTCTAAAGAAGATACAAGATCGTCTGCAACTGTTATTTTTGCATAGTTTTGTGTGCCATTATCACCTTCAGTATTGAAACTCAAAGTTCTAGAAGTAGAATTAAAGGAAAGACCCGATATCGTGGAATTGGATTCAACAGAGAATACATACTGGTCTTCAGCCAAAAGGGTGGAAATAGATGTAATGCTATGGGCATCACCATATGTTGAATTTCCATTCCATTCAACTTTTAATTGGTAGTATCCTGTTGCTGGCGGAAACCAAGTTATTGAATATGTTCCAAGTGTGTTTGTTTTGTTTGAAGTTATAGGAACCCAATCATCTATTCCCTGAAAAGTGTATGACAAAATAATTGGTGCCATGTTAACTCCGATTCCGTTGTTATCTAAAAGATAACCATTAACGCCTACTTGAAATCCATCCAAAGTTGAGGAACTGTTTGTTGAAACTGAAAGGTATGTCGGTGTCTTGACTAAGATGGTTTCAGAAGATACTGAAGTTAGTCCTGCATTGTCTTCAACATTTAATGTCACATTGTATGTATTTGACGAACCATAGATGTGTGATGTAACCGAGCTGGTCGTTGTAAATGATGTGCCGTCACCAAAGTCCCAAGAGTACGAGTTTATAGCGCCATCAATATCAAACGAACCTGAAGCATCAAAAGAAACCTCTTCTCCAACAAAAAGCGTTTGTAGGTCATATGTGAAATCGGCAACAGGCTCTGCATTATAATTAGCGGACAAGGTTATGTTTTCTTCCAAGTTTACGGTCCTTGCCGTATCTTGATTACCATCAGTCCAATTTTGGAAAACATATTTTTGTCCATTAACGAACTGTGTTTCAGGCATTTCAATCAGATACGAGTCAGGCGATAACTGCAAATCATAGGGCGTCTTTGTTGAAACTCCATTGATAGAGAAGACGATGCCAGATACAGGAACTGATTGGATAACTAACTCTGAAACAGGGACTGTGATTGTGGGTTGATTGTTAAGAATTGTAGCAGTTCTTTCGATATCTGAATATCCGTTTGAGTCATCTGCGTACCAATATATTCTACAATCGAGAGGCTGGTCATAAGGTTCAACTTGTTCATATCTAGTGCGATTGCAATAATCTAGTGCCCTGTCCCAATCACTTGCTTCCTTTGCTCCCCAGTAATATGCATAATCGTCGCCAATGTTCAATCCAGTAGAAGCGAAAACATGCCCAGATGCGTTATCTCTATAAGCCACAAATTCAGGGCTCGTCTTTGAACTAAAAGATAACCAATAGGGATCAGATGGATTGTTAGTTCCTTGATTATCTGTGATGTTTTGCTCAACGCCTCCACCGAAGCTCATGTGCGTGTAAGAATTGCTGAACATCTGCATGTAATCAGCTTGTGTGGTTTCAACCCACCTATGATTTCGATATACCCTCAAGGTTGCATTCCCAAAAATGACGTCAACATATATTGCGTTTTGAACAAAGCTTTGATACTCTCCTAAGCCTATAGCGTTAGTGTCTGCTCGGTGCCGTCCAATTCCACCTTGTCTACTACCATAGTCTCTAATCAGATCGTCATCATCGGCGAGGTCATTGTTTTGATTGAAATCGATTCGAAAATCGTTCCATAACTCAACATCATTGCTCCAGCCCCAGCTCGCAAAATCCCATCCAAGATAAACTGCGTCATCAATAATTGCGTGACCAGAATTTCCTTCAACAATTGTTAAAGCAACAAGTGGATAATCTGGAGCATCAACAACTGGATTACCATAGTATGCATAAACAATCTTATCTTCTAATCCAGCTAGGTCTGTTTGAAAAACCACAGTAGCGTGAGTGCTATTGATGTCTGCAACTGCACTAAAAACCTCAGAATTTCCTTCAACTACTCGTATGTCATCGCCGTTGACTTGAGCAAATCCACCGTGTTCGAAAGTAAATTCGATTGAAAAGTCCGTAAGGTCAAAGCCACTACGTTCAGTAATCATAATTACCTGTCTTTTTTCCCAATCATCATCCCACCATTCCTGAGCTAGCACAGGGTGAACAACAAATGGAAAAACCAGCAAAACCGTGAACAATATGATTAACATGAAAGCAATGATTCTTGAATGAATACAACACGTTTTGGACAAAGAATAATTCAAGACTCGCCCCATCTAGTAAAGACATAATTGTTATTATAAAATTATTGCAGGTCTAAAACGATTCAAACATAATTACAGGAAAACACAATTGGCAAGAAAACCCAAAATGAGTAGTCAGAAAACTTGCCTGAGAGCCAATCGAGCAACAAAACAGTAAAAGTTTCCAGAAAACCTTAATTCAGGGTATTCATCAGAATAGCAAAGAAAAGCAGAAGCCGGGGTAGCCTAGCCTGGTTATGGCGCCAGACTCATGATCTGGAGAGCAATCTCCTAAACTTTAGGTGCCCAGAAGTCGCGGGCTCGACTCCCGCCCCCGGCACCATGCTTCTTTTAGCAAGAAAGCTCACCAGCCAACTGTTGGCATCGTACAAAGTTAAGTCAGTAGTCATAGAATTTAGCCCCAAATGACAAATGGAGACTTAACTAAAATAGCTTACAATAACTGTGAAAGAAAGGTAGTTCAAGTATGCACAAGGTTTGCAACAATTCAAGACTGAACCAGTTGAGCAACCTCTTTTGCCCAGTCGCGTATTGCGTTTAGGTCTCTTGTGTCGTAGAGTCCGGGTTCTGTTTCTTTGACTCCGGCTTCTTCTAGTTGCGGCTTAACCGCTGACAGAGTTTTTTTGAAAAACCATCCCATCTTGTTGAAGTTGTAGACTCCTCCAAACAAGCCCAAAGCGATAGGCTGCAGATTGTATTTGGCGGCTTTTTCTTCAAGATACTTTGTTCGGGCGTATTCAATTTCTGTATCTACGTCTGCGTTTTCATCTAAGGGGTACATGGCGCCGCAGGAGATGAAGATTGCAGTTTTTTTGGTTGCCAGTTCTTTCTGGAACTTTTTAAGGAACTTTTCGGGTTCTTTTGTCCATTTTTTTATTTTTATTCCACTGCCCACTAACACAAGCTCGTAATCGTTGATGTCCTTGACTTTTTCGTCCTTGAGGTTAACTACTTTGGCGTCTAATCCTTCTTGACGAAACACATCTGCAATCTCGTCTGAAGTACGAGCAGTTGCACCATACCTTGTCCCATAAACAATCAATGCTTTAGTCAAAATAATCAAATCCCCTGTTTTGTTGTATGCTGTTTAATTTGTAAAGTTTTCGACCAACAACGCATACATCAAATCAAAGCCAAGCAGGCGACGGCTTTTCAACAGTTCAGCCTTTATAGGCAAAGCATAGGTAGCATCCTGGTTCGTCTTTGATGCTGATTTTTGTGAATCCTGTTTGTTGTAGCAACTGGGTCATTTGATCGTTTTTGGGCAACATAGAGTGTGCTACTTGACGTGAAACTTTTTTGTGGTGAGCCTTTAGTTCTTCGCTGCTGAGTGCATGAGCTATGACAAGTTTGCTGCCTGATTTTAGCATATAGTTGATGTTCTGTAAGGCTTCTTGCTTGTGGTCTAGGTGCGGAAACATGCCAAAGCAGATAACAGCGTCAAAGGTTTCTGCTGGAAAGGGGGGTTCTTCGATGTTTCCAACTTTTATGGTTACATTTGGGTTGTGTGAATGTTTTGTTTGGCATACTTGAACCATCTTTTCGGAGTAGTCGATTGCAGTAACTGAGCCAGATGGTCCCACCTCTTTTAGTATATAAGGAATTAATACTCCAGTGCCGGTGCCCACATCCAAGATGTTCTGTCCAGATTTTAGACCAAATTGGGGCACAAGGGTCTCCAAAAAAGAGCAAAGGCTAGGGGTGTGGAACTTTTCGTCCCATGTGTCTGCCGCGTTGTCGAAGTATTCTTTTGCGCTCATTTTGTTTGTCTCTACCTCTTTTTTCTGGAGATGTATAGTAGCACCGCCATAACTGCAACACCTACAAGCGCCAACGATGTGGTTATCTGGAATATGGTTACTTGGTTTTGTAGATCAGCGTTTTCTGCCTTAAGAGCAGATGTGGAGTGCCATGTGATTGTTGCGTTGAAAAGTTGCTCTGCGTTGTAGCTGAACATTTTAGACAAAGTTTCGGTGTCTGGAAGAGCCCCAGGAAAGTTTGTCAAGACAACATGCTCAGCACCCACCTGAGAAGCGATTCCTTCCCCAAACTCAACATCGATTTGAAGATTATCCACTACCAAAGCCACACCTTCAACCTGAGCAGTCTCTAACAAAGATGTTATGTCACCAGCAGACAGCGTTTCTGGCGGATTGTATGTTGCAACAACATTGAAGCCCGCAGATTCTATGAACGTTTTCAGCCATCCCATACAGATGACCTTCACGTTTGACGCCTGCAAAGTTTCAGCCTGATTTGCCATCCAGCTGGAAACTGCGTCTACATCGTTTATCATTTCTGAAATTTTTGAATCCAAGTTTACATCCAAGATTTGGCTCAGGTTTCCGCCTACTCCACGTATGTAGCTTTTTGCGCCTTCAGCAGTGTTGTATACTCCGGGAATAGAAACTACGGTCAGGTCTTGGTTTCCTGCAGATTCAATTAATCCATCAAGCCAGAATTCGCCCTGAATGTTTTGTTTAAACAAAATTGTTGCTTTGCTCACAGCGTCGACGTATCCAGGTTTCATGTCAAAATCGGCGGGACACAATCCGGGCTGAACCAGAACCAAAACTTCAGCAGTGTCTCCTAGAAAGTCTTCAACTACGCTGCCAACCGCGCTTGTTGTGCATACGATTATGGGTTTTTCTGTGGTATTTTGTGCTTCTGCTACGGAGAGAAACAGCAGAGGCAAAATCATTAGGGTCATGCTTAAACTTAACAGTTTTTTGTTTTTCATTTCTCATTTTCCTCCTTTCTTCTTCGTTTTGGTGATAGAAGAAGTGCGATTACGAAAACAACAGTTGAAACAATTACGATGCAAGAACCAACTGGTAAATCAAAAAACAAAGAGACAAAAAGTCCAGAAACAGTTGTTGTCATCCCGATTAGGGGGGATGCAATTATTACTTTTCTCATGTTTTCAGAAAACTGTAGAACTGTGGAGGCGGGATTAAAGAGCAGAGCATAGATGAGTAGCCCTCCGACAAGTTTGAGTGAAAAAGTTATGACAACTCCCGCCAAAAAGATGATCAAGTAAATGAAGGGCTTTGTGTTGATTCCATCTGCTTCAGCCAGTTTACGGTTAAACATTATGGCAAAAAGCTCCTTCCACGTGAAATAGACTATAGCAATCGCCGAGGCAAACAATGTGACAAGATAAACTAGGTCAGTGTTGGTCATGGAAATTATGCTGCCCCAAAGAACGTTAGCTACTTGGCTGCTAAGCCCCACCTCTGGCGCTAAGGTCAAAAACACGAAAGCCAAAGCCATGTTCAAAGGAAAAACTATGCTAGTTATAGTATCCGCATGCAATCGCGCCTTATCCGCTACGGGACCTATCAGAAGCGCTGTGCCTGACGCAAAAAGCAACCCAGTTACAAGAGGATTTGTTGCAGTGGCTACACCTAACGCTGCACCAGCAAAAGCACCGTGCGACATGGAGTAGCCTATTGCTGAAAGACGCATTCTAACAACAAAAACTCCGATTAATCCCATCAAAAAGCCTGCAAGGATACAGGCAAGTAGTGCACGTTGCATTATAGCGTATTCGAGCCAGATCAATGGCTGTGTCCCTCCAGTGATGTGGTGTGTGGATGATTCTCTACTAGAGGTAACGCGTCTTCTGGGGCGCCATCAAAAGTGACTTTGCCGCCAGTTACAACTATGACCCTGTTGCAGTGATCGAGCATGTGGTGAATGTCATGAGTTACAATAAGGGTGGTCAAGTCCTGCTCTTCATGAAGCCGTGTAATCAGGGAAGGAATTTGTCCCCGCGAATCTGGGTCCAAGTTGCTGAAGGGCTCATCCAAAAGAAGAATTTTGGGGTTTTTTGCGAATGCTCTAGCCAGCATCACTTTTTGTTGTTGTCCACCAGAGAGTTTGCCCATGGGTCTTGCTGCCAGCTCTTCGATTCCGATTAGTTTCATGGCGTCTGATGCCCTTTTTTTGTCCTCTTCTTGGGGATTGTTTAGAAAGCCTATCTGTCCATAGCATCCCATTAACACCACATCAAATGCGGTGTATGGTTCACCTGGTTTTACCATAAAGTCTTGAGGAACATACCCGATTTGGCATCTTATTTTTCGTCCATTAGATTGAACATCTAATCCGAAAACGGATACTTTTCCGTTGAATGGTGGAAGCAGCCCGTTTATTGTTTCGAGCAGCGTTGTTTTTCCGGAGGCGTTTGGTCCCACCACATAAACCAGCTCGTTTCTGTTGATTGTCAGGTTTATGCCTTTGATTGCGGGTCTTCTTTCGCCTTCGTAGACGGTGGAAACGTTTTCAAGTGTGATGATTGTGTCGTTGTTCATTGTTTTGTGGCTGCTCCTGTAATGATAAGGGTTTAAACAACCCACAAGTGTTACCTTTTAAGATTTCCGTATTACTTTGTAGCTATTAAACGTTTATCCAACAACAAAAAAGCACAGCAAGAACTGATTATGACTAAAATACTTGGAACTAACAAGAGAAGCAATCACGGAAATATTTAGGGCATCATCGGTAAAATGTAATTTCTTTTTTTGCCTATCCAGTCACCGATTAATGCTCCTAAACCAAAGCACACTGCAGCGCAAAGTACCGCAAAAGGCCATGTGCCAGATGCGCCAAGCAATAATGTTCTGTTTAGAATGAAAACGCAGATTACCCATAGAACAAAACCGATAGGCGTTATTCCCAGCAGGATGAATAAGGCTCTATTAATCCTCATTGAGGGTCTAACGCGGATATAATATGCAAAACCCATGCAAAGAAGTGTGGCAAGCAGTCCAAAGATTGCGCGTTCAATCGTAACTTGCGTGAAAAAGGAAGGAACTAAGCTAAAAACGATCGTCAATATCACCAAGAGTATCCAGTAAGGTTTCCACCACCAAGGCTTAGGTCTTGAGGACTTGGTTTCAACCATTTTTGGCGTACCTCTTGGGATGCTCGGTTCCTTGGGAATCCAGCCTCGAACAAAGTGTTCTAAACGATTTTTTAGGTTCATGATTTCAACTCTGGGACAATTTTGCAGTATTCTGTGTGGCTTGCCGTTTTTTCCGTATTTTGCGGATTATGAACAATAGAACAACTACGACTGCTGTAGCGACAACCAAAGTCAGTTGGACGTAAAACCAGATGACCGTGATGTTAATTCTAGCCCAAAAAATGTCCCAGTTAAAGAATTCAAGATTCAAGTTGTCTGAATATGAGTTTAACTCTAAACTTCCTCCAAGAAGCAAGACAATTCCTACTTTTTTTAAGAGCACATCACTCAAAGAGTACCCTGAATACACGAGCATGCCCGTGTCAGGGTCGTAGCCCAGACTCACGGAGAGGGGCCAGCCTTCTTCTGTTCGTGATTGATGCGTACTAATCATTACGGCAGTAACGCCGTACGGTTCAACGGCTATCGAAGGATGCCCAGTTGTAGATTGTACATTTGCGGTTAGCTTCCAATCCTGTGTTTCAGTTAACACAATGCCTTGTTTTTCAGTTAAGTTTGGGTTAATCAAGAATAATGACCGTGTAAAATCAACTACCAGATTACCGTCCACTATGCTGCCGTCCACGGTTGCCTCATTTGAAAAGTCATCACACTCGATGGTGATGTGTACAGTGCATTCCTTTCCACTTTTTTCAGTAATACTATACGTCAGTAACAAATTTTCTGAACTAACATGAGATCCGTTAGTTAAAACCATAATGAAATTGTTGTCTCTTTGCAATACGCCCTTAAGTTCCACGTAAGAAGAGTCTGGGCTACTTTTTGCAATCATAGGCGCAACTAAAGGTGTTATGGGTTGAGCCATCAAAATGATTGCAGAAAACAAAGAAACTAACAGACTAATTACAACAAAGGAAATTATTGGAGTGCGTAGGCTTTTGGCTCTAGTTTTTGGTAGTTTTGGCTCAATGGGGAGCCATCCATGAATAAAAGGCGCTAAACGATTTGTTATGTTCATGTTTTCACTTCATATGGTGGGTTGTTTTTCGTTTTTTTTCATTCGTATCAGAATTGCGGATACAGCAATCCCCAAGGTAATTCCTATGGTCATGGACCAGAAGTACAGTCCAATCCCGTTAGTTAAATTTAGAACATGCCCTAATGCGCCTAACAATGCACCTACAAAAGCAGCTACGATAACCAACACAACGGACATTGTTTGATATGTGCGCCAACTACTATTACGAACAGGTCGTTGATGAGCATGAAAGTTTGGTTCTTTTGGTAACCAACCTTGAATGCGTAGTTCAAAGCGTTTTTTCAGATTCATCATTTCACCTCTGGAACTAGTTTGCTGAATAGTATGTGAGCCAGTTTCGCGGGGTGAATATCCATTGTGTCTTCTAGGGTTATACCCTGTTCTTTGGCGATGTCCAGCAGATACTGTCGGGTTTGTTTGAGAAACTGTTGGTTTGTTATTTCTTCGGGGTTGTCGTGCCAGTACCAGACTTTGATTCCGTGGCTTGTGGTGTAGGTGAGTATGGCTTTGCGTTTGAGGGCTGGGTGGTAGCCTAGAAGTATGGCTTTTTTTGGGTACAGTTTTGTTACTTGGAGGTCGTTAGCTCCTGCAACATCTAGAAGGGTTCTGGACAGTTTTGCTTCTGCTGTTAGTCGGGTTTGGTTGATGTATTGTCTGGTTGTGTTAAGTTTAGATGCTATTGAGGATACTGAGAAGCCTTCACGTAGTAGTGACCAGACTGTTTTTTGTTTTTGGCTAAGTGGAGATGCTAGGGAATATGTGTGGCTCATAACAGTTCACGTAAATATTTGGATATTTACAAGTATTTAAGATTTGTTATGCACAACACAAAAACAACCACAAAATAAGCTAAACATTTAAACACCCAATACATCCAAGACTTTAGAAACAATCAGGAAGCTGAAAAAGACGGCGAAATGTCAATACTGCGGCAAAGATGTTGTTCTCCCATTCAAATGCAACTATTGTGGAGGTCACTTCTGCGGCGACCACCGCATCCCAGAAAGGCACGGCTGTCCAGAAGCATGGAAAGCAAAAGCTCCAAGAGAAGCTCCGCCAATAAGCAACCACGGATGGACTCAAACACCGTCATACAAGTATACCATCTCATACACTCCCCAGGCAGCCAGAATATTCGGATTCAGCAAAATAGAACTCAAACACTTACTCATAGGAACACTTCTAGTCCTAGGCGTTGGCTTAACCTACTTCTTGTACATCACAGACTCAACAGCAACACCGCTGATAATAGCGGGACTAACAATAGCATTCACATTATCGTTTCTGCTTCACGAAATCGCCCACAAATTCACAGCACAACACTTCAAAATGTGGGCAGAATTCAGGCTAACCATGCAGGGAGCACTCATAACTTTGGTTTCAGTATTTCTTCCCCCACCATTCAAAATCATTTCTCCCGGAGCCGTAATGATTGTCGGGTCAGGAACAAAAGAAACAGTAGGAAAAACAGCCCTTGCAGGACCAGTAACAAACCTACTACTCTCAACAGGATGCATCCTGATTGGAATGGTTACCCAGAATCTTTTCTGGTTTGTAGCATTCATCAACTCGTTTCTGGCAGTGTTCAATCTCATTCCATTCGGAGTATTCGATGGCTTGAAGGTTTACAAGTGGAACAAAGTAATCTGGGCGGTAGTGTTTGCCACAGCAATCGTATTAGCAGCTTACACGTATAGCCCTGCACTAGCATCATTTTAGAAACAAAACAAACAAGAAAAGAAGAGCAGACGTTATTACATCAGTTCTATACTGACGAAAACTTCTTCGGGCACTCGAACCCTCATGATTCTTCGCATAACACGCTCTTCAGCATCAACTATTATGAGTCGCTTGTGTATTCGCAGTTCCCATCTATCCCATGTCGCAGTTCCTTGACCGCACGGGGTTTTGCGTACTGGAACCTTGAGCTTCTTTGTGGGCAACGGGTGGGGTCCAGTAATTTTCACGCCAGTCTTCTCAGCGATGAGTTTTAGTTCTACACATACGTTCTCAAGCTTTTTGTAGTCGGTACTTGTCAGCTTGATTCTTGCTTTTCTTACCATCGCCAAGATACTTCCTTTGATGTTGCCTTATCCTATTTCCGCGTTTTAAATACTTTTTCCCTTTTACACCTAATTTTTAGGTGCACCACATAAGAAATACCTTTGGGTTAAAGGTATTACGGTTACAAAAGGCGCGAACTTGACCCTAGAACGGAAGAATTAAGCCAGCTAACTCTCCAAACATCAGATAGCTTGATATCACATAGCCTAAAATGGCGCCGCTGCACAGGTAAGGCAATCCAGCTTGTGGTTTTCCTTTAACTACAACAGACATGAGAACTGCAAATCCTACAAGGGTGCCAACCATAACGGATAATGCGATGACCAAACTGTTTTCTGGTATGTTTTGCAGTGCTGACACAACCAGTATTCCGGGCATAACTATGTCGCCCAAGCCCAAAAAGAATGCTTCGCGCTCTTCTTTTTCTTCGATTTTTTCTTTTATTCCCTTTGTTTCGTGAAGTAGAGAATATTTTCGTGCTTTTGGCACAACCAACATTACTGGAAGCTTGAGGTCCATGACCGCGTCCGCAAGATCGATCATGTGTTTGGTCTTGTACACAGAGATGGCGTCGTATACTGCCAAACCGATGAGTAAGACGATTACCAAAAATATGCTAAGTGAGATGCCGAAGATTCCGATGGCGCCCACTCCAACGACTATTCCAGTCAGGTCGATTATGTACCATTCAGGATATTTTATGAGCGCCACAACCAAAGCTGCCGTGACGGCTAACGATAGCAACAAAGCTGCATCAACAGAAACAACAAACGTCAGCAGCGGATAGAAAACAAAGAATGCGGTGTACGAGATTGAACCCAAAATTATGACTTGTATGAATTCTTTTTTCCAGAATTTGGCAATAAGCAGTATTGTGAGTGTGACAGCTAACATGATTACAAAGAATTCAAGCAGGTTTCCCATGTCGTTTGGGTTTTCGAAGACTTCTAAGCCTGTTGCTTCAAAGGGCTGCGTTATCAGCATGGACAAACTGTGGATTACAACAAACAGTCCGCCCATCAAAAGCATGGGAAAAACAGATGAATCTTTCTTCGCAGTTTTGTCGTTAGACATTTCCTTTTAAGAACACAGTTACTCACTTATAGAGTTTTATTTTAAGGCAAAAGAATTGTTCTATATTGAAAACACAATTTAGAATTCAAATGATACATGTGAAAGGTAGGCTAAATCTTAAATAATTCACAACAACTAATCTGAGAATAACGAGGCATAATCGCATGAATGTTGCAAATAACTTCAAGAAAATGTACATTGTCGGCGCCACTTTGCTAATAATAAGTTTGATTATATGGCTGGTTCCAACTGTTTTTCTGGGCAGTATAGAAGGCAGAATGGATCACTTAAGTCTGCGCAATTATTTAACTGAAACCGAAGCGAAAATGAGTCAAGATCTCCAATGGAGCCATATTTGGTGGGAAACACAACAAACAACCATATTCAATCCAGTTGCAACAGTTTTGTTGGCAATCGGATTAATCATAATCATCTACGGAGTAATAACAAAATTTGGCTGGTAGCATGATTTTCTAATTTCGCTTTAACAAACATTCAAAGATTTTCCGAATACGTTATTTTGATATACGACCCATAATGTTTAGGGTTGTGGGAATTTACGATGAAATTGGTTGATGTTCTTGAGAAACTTTCGAACGCTAATGGAGTAACAGGAAGAGAAGAACAAGTTCGAGACTTGATGAAAGATTACATGAAGCCCTACGTTGACGAGATAAAGGAAGACAAGCTTGGAAACTTGATTGCCTTCAAGAAAGGAAAAAAAGATACGCCGACAGTCATGATTGCAGCCCACATGGACGAGGTTGGGCTCATGATAAAGAACATAAAAAAGAAGGGCTTTTTGCAGTTCACAAAGATTGGGGGAATCGACGACCGCATCCTCTTGGCGCAAAAAGTTATAGTGCACACAGACAAGGGACCATTAAATGGGGTTATTGGCTCAAAACCTGTCCACATACAAAAAGAGGAAGAACGAAAAAAAGTCATCGACGCAGATAGGCTCTTCATCGACGTCGGAGCCAAAGACAAACAAGAAGCAGAAAAGATGGGCGTTCAGGTCGGCGATGTTGTAAGTTTTGACACAAAATTTGCTAGACTAGGCAACAATGTTGTTTTGGGAAAAGCGTTTGATGACCGTGTTGGATGCGCAGTATTGGTTGAAGTTTTAAGGAAACTGCCAAAGCTTGACTGCAACGTGTACGCAGTAGGAACAATACAAGAAGAAGTAGGTCTGAGGGGCGCCACAATAGCTGCTTTTCAGATAAAGCCTGATGTTGCCATTGCGGTAGATGCAAGCGTTGCCGGTGATATGCCAGGTGTTGGAGAGGGAGAAGCACCTGCGAAGATGGGCGAGGGACCTGTTGTGACTGTGGCAGATGCGGGTTTGATTGTGCATCCGAAGCTGCTACGGGTTCTTATTGATTCGGCGAAGCAAAACAAGATTTCGTATCAGCTCGAAACTGGGATCAGGGGCGCCACGGACGCTGCTAGGATTGCGTTAAGCAGGGAGGGTGTGCCAAGTGGTGTGGTGTCGATTCCTGCGCGTTATATTCATAGTCCAGCGGGTATTTTGAATCTTGATGATGTGGAGAAAGCTGTTGAGCTTGTGGCTTTGGCTATAGCTAATGTTTCGAAGGTTTTTTGACCAACAGGTTTTTGCTCCACAAAGAAAGGGAGTTTAAGATGAAGCGTTTCAGGTTCTTGGAGCACACAGCCGACGCATATATTGAAACGTACGGAGGCAGCTTAGAGGAAGCTTTCGAGAATGCTGGGGCTGCATTAGTTGATGTCATGACTGAGCTAGACAAGGTTGAAGCAGTAACCAAGGAAAGTTTTGTGATAGAGGCGCAAGATGAGGCTGCTTTGTTGTATAGTTGGCTTGAGGAGTTGTTGCTTGAGTTTGAGTTGAAGGGCAGGCTTTATTCCCATTTTGAGGTCACCGAGATTAAAGAGACATCTGAGGGTTTTAGGTTGCATGCAAAGGCGTGGGGAGAACAATACAGCGCAGATAAGCATCCGACAAAGGTTGGAATAAAAGCTGCAACATATCACCAAATGGAGATTGTTAAAAAGCCAAACTCTGTAGTTTTGAGGTTTATTTTAGACATATAACCGCTGCTGTGGATTGTTTGCCTTTGTTTACGTGACGCAAAGCCCATAACCGCTCCAATAAGATTTAATGAAAACATCAAAAGAACTGCATGGACTGTAAGCTCAAACTTTTTTGCTGAGCCAAAGTCATCTTCTTGTTTGCAAATGCTTTCTGTTACGCACTGGTTGCATGCCCTGCAGGGACAAATGTTGTGTTCGCTTAGTTTCACAAAATCGTATTCTAGTCCACTTGCATCTAATCAGCCTTTACTGCCCTGTCAGCGTTGCTGTTTGAAATGTAATCCCAGAAACGCCCAAAATTCTGGCACACACGAAATTTCCCTTCAACTAAATGTCTGTTCTCTCTTACTCAGATACAAGTTTCCCATAACCGCAACAGGCTGTGTTAGCGGTGTTTGCGTAAAAGCTTATAGACCTCAAGTTCATGAACAAGTTTAGTTGTCGGGATGGCAGAGCGGATAACGCGCAGGCCTTGAAAGCCTGTGACCCAAAGGGTCGCGTGGGTTCGAATCCCACTCCCGACGCCACAAGTACAC
>PIXT01000250.1 GCA_003096235.1 Candidatus Bathyarchaeum sp.
CCTGTAACCCCGTTGTCCCACGTGTTATTGACTGAATAGTAGTACACTTCAGGGTAAAAGAAATTGTCATGCTTTTCGGCAACATGCTGCTTGTTATCGATGAAATTGTTACTGCAAAAACTGTTGCTATTAGATACGTAAATCTCAACGCTAACTCCGCAGTTCTTTATGTTGTTTCGAAGAATACCGTTGTTGTCTGCGTAAGTTAGCTTGATGCCTGTGTCGCAATCTGTGATGTTGTTTTCGTGGACTGTGTTGTTTGAACTGTACGCGCATTCGATTCCCGTTTCTGCGTTACTGATGTTGTTTAAGTAAATGCTGTTATTGTTGCTCTCGCCAAAACGTGTGTCCCCGACCTGTATGCCGTAATTACAGTTTACAACGCTGTTCTCGTAGACTTCATTACCGTCAGACCCGTAAAGTTGGATACACGTACGCGCATTTTCGTAATCCGATGAAAGTTTGGGAAAAATCACATCACCATTTACGATGCTGTTTCTAAATACTTTATTGCAGCCACTGCTAACCAGTGCAATTATGTTTGGAGAATTGTCATGAACCAAATTGTTAACGCAGTCTGTTAATACGATGTTTCCTTTGCAGTTTGCTATTTCACTGTTTTTTGTTTTTTCTATCTGTATGACAATCATGTAACTCTTTGACGGATGAACGTTCTTGATTGTCATGTTACTGCAGTTGACCAAAAATACTTGCTCTGCGCCGTCAATAACCTGATTTGATGCCCCATCAAAATGGACAACGGGTTTGCCATCTATTGTGTTACCGACGAGTGTGTTTGTTTCTACACCAAAAAGGCGTAACCCACATCCTGTAAGCGTGTTATTCACTAACGTAGTATTACTGCAGCCTCCCCCACAGTAGATGCCCTTTTGGGGATTTTGTGCAGTTATGGTGTTTCCTGACACAAACGTGTTGTTGGCAAACTCAACATAGATGCCCCAACCGCCTAATTTGTCTGTCATTGTGCTGGTGCTGTTAACTACGGTTATTGTGTTGTTTATGATTTTGTTGTTAAGACCTCTTCCTCGTTGTATGGGGACATCCTCTGGACATAAGTCAATGGCGTACGAGCTTATGCCAACACTAAAACCTTTGATGTTCAGATTTTTGATTGTAATATTATACATACTTCGCAGAAACACACCCACTCCTGTTCCGTTGCATTGAATCGTGTGACCTGCACCATCAATTACAATGTTGTCTTTCATCGCCAATAGGAAACCCGACAAGTCTCCAAAACTAGTGTTCAGAACCCCGTTAACATCACCCGTGAATGTGTAAGTGTCTCCGTCACGCTGAATTTTATCTGTGCCCTCAACTGCACCATCAGGCATGATTCGGATAACCCCAACAACTATGTCCGCTTTTACCACTCTAACTTCTGGAACAATAAACACGCTAAAACAAAGAATCAGCAACAAACCAATTAGCGAGACAAAATTTTTCACTTCATTTTTCTCCCGTAATCAGCATTACCTTTTTTTAATTCTATAATGAACCCCTGCTACTACGACTACAACTAGCAAAAACAGCAGGAACCAAAATAACGGAAACTCAGAACTTGTCACATCCTCCACTAGCGGGTAGTTGTCTTGGTTGTTCTCGTCAATAATGTAGGGGGTGTCTCCTACTCCGTCACCGTTTTCATCCAGTCCATTATAATCGCTCCAGTAGTTTCCTTCACTACCGTTATCCCAAAATGTTACTGAATCAGCGTGGACTTCAACCGTGTTGTTTACAAAATCGTTACAATAAAATGTGTTATTGAAAGCTTCTGGGGCAATCTGTACCGCAACCTTGTTATTTTGTATAATATTCTCTGAAAAGATGTTGCCTGAACAATAACCCAGCTGAATCCCATAGGGGCTGTTGTATTCAACAACATTTTTGGCGACTACATTATTGTCTGAATCCATAACCAAAACCGCCCCACTGTTTCCAACAATGCTGTTGTTTGAGGACTCCCAAAGCCCAACAAATCCCCTGTTTTCAGAAATAACGTTGCCTGCAGATTGGCTGTACAGGCTAATGCTTGCGTTGTTTGAAAAAACACAATTGTTTGATGACTCATGAAGCTCGATGCTGTCTGTGTTTCCACAAACCGTGTTGTTTGAGGAGCAAGAGAGCTTTATCATCCAACTGTTACCCAACAAAACGTTGCCATCCGATTCTACAAGACTGATTGCAGCCCTATTTCCAGAAACAGTGTTGTTTGAAGAACTCTCAAGATAAACCCCACTGTAATGATAATCGTCGATAACATTGCCTGAAATAATACAGTTTGAAGAACCGAAAACCCTGATGTCGATTCCACAACGCTTTATCACCATATTCCTGACCGTAACATTATCTCTGCCAGAAACATCCACGCCTACGCAATCCATACTTCCGGTTCCTTGAAGAACAAAGCCGCCGCCATCCAAAACAACATCGTCGCACTCAACAATAACCGAGCCATTAATGTCACCCAAAAAAGTGTAGACGTCTCCCTGTTGCACGACACTGTCTGTTCCTTGAACGCTTCCATCAGCCCTGATGTAAATTCTATCTGCTGGAACATAGCCAACAGGAGTATACTGCTCATTCTCGTGACAATAAACGCCGTTAAGATTGAAAAAAGGAAATCCATGCATAACATACAACTTGTCATTCAAAACTACAGCATCTAAACTGAAACGTGCGGTTGGCATGGGCTCGCCAACGGTCCACATGTCTGTTTCTGGGTCGTACACCTGATTCCAGTCAGTGCCAAATAGGCTGGCTGAAGCTAATCCGCCAAGAACATAGATTCTTTTTGGAGCCTGCTCGCCAGTTGTGGCTGCTGCGGTTGCTTGCCATACAACCTTGGGGATGGGGGCTCCTAAACTCCATGTGTCTGTTGTTGTGTCATAAATTTGGGTAACATCTAGATTTAACTCATCATGAAACTCATCTTGACCGCCTATAACGTAGATTTTGTTGTCAACTACTGCAGACGCATACTCCACAACAGGATATCTCATAGGCTCTTTTGTTGTCCATGTGTCCGTTTGTGGGTCATAAACCTCGTTTAACGCCACAGTTGACATCTGACCACCAGTTCTTCCCCCTATCAAGTAGATTTTACCATCAACCACATTTGCCTCCATCTGTGTTCTGGGTGTAGGCATTGATGTTCTGTTTTCCCACGTCTGTGTTTGTGGGTCGTAAACCTGATTTAAACCATCACGTCCGCCTATTACATAGATTTTATTTTGGTAAACAGCCAACACAAACCCACTTCTTTTGATGGGCATAACATTCTTTGCATCCCATGTGTCCAAAACGGGGTCATACTCAAAAACGGCATTGTTGCTGTAAATCACATTATCATACTCGCCACTGCCGCCAATCGCATAAATTTTGCCATTCACTCCAACAATCCCAACACTGCTTAACGGCGTTGACGCATTTGACTTCCATGACCCCTCAGTTGCACTAACTACTGGAACATAAAACGTCGACAACACTAAAACAAGAACTAGTGAACTGATAATAACGCTCCCGAACTTTTTCACATCAGTTATTTCCTTTTATTGCAGTCATGTAGTCGCTGTTTGTAAACGGCTACAACTACTATAACCGAACACAACAGTATCACCATTGGTGTCCATGATCCAAACTCTGGAATCTGTTCTCCAGAGGCGTTTACTCTCGCAAACCAGACCTCAGAATGAGAGCCTTCATCTCTTGATTGTGTGGTTCCCGCCATTGCGTATCCACCGTCATCTGTTTGCACAGCAAAAAGATCAAAATTGTCGCCTAAGCCCTCGTAAAAGTCGCCTCTTTGTATGCCGCCATTAGAGCTTATCGTAACCAAAAACAAGTAACTGTTCATGGTAGGGTATCCGCCCATAGAGCTTACCCAACCTGAAACTGCGTATCCCCCATCTGATGTCTGAATCATGCGGCTTGGTATTGCGGGATATACAGGACCCCAAGTTACTTGCCATTCAATGTTACCGCTTGAATCCACATGAGCCACCCAAACATCAATTATTCCTATTATGAAGCCTGCAGAAGCAGCTAACGTGTAGCCCCCATCGTCTGTCTGAACCACCGAATATCCCGTAAATTTTTTTGATTCCTCATTTTCATCTCTGTATGCTTTTTCCCATTCCATATTACCCTCTGCATCAGTTTTGACAAGCCAGCACCTTGAATTATATGCACTATCACCAAAAGAGTACGTTCTTCCAGCCAACGCATATCCGCCGTCGCTGGTCTGAATCACCGAACTTGCATAATCACCTCTGACCCCTCCATATGTCCTGTTCCACTCCATGTTACCTTCAGAATCAGTTTTAACCAGCCAACCATCAGTATTCGACTCGTTCTTTACAAAATAGCCTGCCAACGCATATCCGCCGTCACTTGATTGAATAACAGAATTTGCAGATTCTTCAGTTACCTGTCCATATGTTCTGTTCCACTGCATGTTCCCTGAAGAGTCAACTTTGATTAGCCAAAAATCGCTGTCACCTGCACCAAAAGAATATGTTTCACCTGCCATGACATACCCTCCATCGCTTGTGCGAACCATATCGGTTGCAGTGTCTGCTTCTGCTCCTCCATATGTCATGTTCCATTGCATGTTTCCACTTGAATCAACTTTGATCAACCAAAAATCAGCACCACCCGCACCAAACGAACGAGTTGTCCCAGCTATTACATATCCTCCATCGCCCGCCTGAACAATTGCAGCCGCTTTGTCATCCAATTCTCCACCAAACAATATGTCCAATGTATCTGACGAGGCAGAAGCACAGACGTTTGCTGGGCACACAAAAAGCAAACTGGCTACAAGAAACGCTGAAACAACCAACTTTAAACTCTGTCTTCTAATGCTAACCATTGGTCTCACGTATAATTTTGGGCTTATTTGCTGATAAAAGGGTACTTATCAAGGTTTCTTGACTAACATAACGCATCACCTCTGCATTTTTGGTCAAAGTTTCTTGACCAAGCAACCGTTCGCCTGTTTTTCATCAATACCTGCTTTTTCTCTCGAAAACTATTCACGTTTTTTCATCACAGTTTTTCTGGGTATACTTTAATTTTTTAAACTAGACTGTTGTAATAGCTGGTACTGGTGAGTATGGTATGCCAAAGCGTCGACGAAAATCAGGTCTAAAAGTTCTCAAGGCTGCATCATCTTCTCTGCGCATGCAACTGTTAATCACACTCGTGGATAAAGGACCCCAATCCTACACCGACCTAATGAAGGTCCTTAAACTAAACCCAAGTAGAGACGCAGGACGATTCGCGTACCACCTAAAATATCTACTAAACGCAGACCTCATAGAACCAGACGTCGACAACAAAGAATACCGGCTCACTGAACTTGGCAAAACCATGATCCAATTCACAGAAGACATCCAACAACAGTTCTTCCAAAGAAAAAAAATACTCGTAAGAACCTCCCGTCTTGCAATGGAAGAATTCGACAGAAACAAAATCGTTGAAGCCCTAGTAAAAGAGGCAAACGTTCCTGTCTTCCAAGCCCAAAAAATCGCCCGAGAAACAGAAAAACGGCTCCTAGAATTCAAAACAAAATACCTAACCGCGCCCCTAATCCGCGAAATGGTCAACGCAATCCTAGTCGAAAAAGGACTAGAAGAATACCGCCACAAACTAACCCGACTCGGACTTCCAGTCTTCGACGTCAACCAACTCATAGAATCAACCAACACAACCCTCAGAGGCGTGGAAGCAATCCACAAGGCAGCCGCCGACGCAGTCATGGAAGAGTATACGCTCCTTAACGTTCTGCCCAGAGATATTGCCGACGCACACCTTTCGGGCGGTTTACACCTACAGAATCTTGGAACTTGGGTTCTCAAACCCGACCAGTTCATGCATGATTTGCGTTTCTTTTTTCAGCATGGTCTAATCCACGGGGGAATGAATCTTCAAGAGCCCTCTTATCTTCCTCCCAAAAGCCTTGAAGCTGCCCTGCTAACAGCTTCCACTGTGCTGAAAATTGCTGCTACAGAAGCCTCTGGAAAGCAGACGCTTGATTTCTTCAACATTTTCTTAGCTCCATTCACTCAGAATCTTTCAGAGGAACGGATCAGAGAAGGCTTACGTCTTTTCATATCTAATCTGAATCAACCACGCTCAAACGGAAGCTTAGTTGGAGCTTCTTTGGGTGTAGAATTTCTGGTCCCAGACTTTTTGAAAGAAAAAGAAGCAATAGGACCTGAAGGAAAAACCGTTGGATGCTACCAAGACTTTGCTGAAGAAAGCCGACGCCTTGCTTCCCTACTACTCGAAGTCATGCTTCAAGACGACACACATAAACCCGTTTTCAATCCACACCTTATAATAAAACTCCGCCCTGAAGTGCTCAAAGACCCTGAGTGCGCGTCTCTTTTATTCGAATCCCATAAACTCGCGTCCAAAACTGGACTTATCTACTTTGCTAACCTTTGCCCCACAGAGCAAGCAAGCGCATCTTACACCTCAACAGGTTTCAGGTTAGCCTCTGACTGGAGAGACGACTGGGAGCTGGATACCCTGCAGACCGGAAGCGTGGACACTGTGATAATAAATCTGCCCCGAGTCATGTACGAAGCAAAAGGCAAAGAAAACAGCTTCTTCCAACTCTTGGACGATCAGCTGGAAATGGCTTTGCGGGCTCTGGAAATAAAGTATCGTACAATCAAGCAGCGAGAAAGAGAGCACATGTTGCCCTTCTTGATGCAGAAAACTGATGGTGACCAATACTTCAGAATACAAAACGCTGTCCGCCTAGTCAGCTTTGTTGGCTTGAACGAAACAGTTCAGGCATATTTTGACAAACCCCTAAAACAGGAAGGTGAAACTCTTGATTTCGCCAAAAAAACAGTATCATATCTCTCCAGCGACATCGAGCGATACTCAAAGAAGCCTGAGACCCGCGCAGCTTTGGCTATGGTGCCCGCTGCTGATGCTGCAAAAAGGTTGGCAGAACTTGACGCAGAAAAGTATGGGTGGGCAAAGGTTCGGGCTCAAGGCACCCGAGAGCAGCCATTCTATACTGGGTTGGTTGCGTTGCCATTAGGCGTTGAAGTTTCTTGGAAAGAACGGCTGAAGGTTGAGGAGCAGTTTCACCGTTTGACTCCTGGAGGTCACTTAGCTGTTATGCCTCTTGATGATGAGCCACAAAAGCCTGACGAACTGTTATCCATCAGTAGAGATGTTACTGGAAGCCTTGGGGTTGGGTTGTATGTTTTCAATCGGAATCTTGCATACTGTGCGGGTTGTCAGCAA
>PIXT01000251.1 GCA_003096235.1 Candidatus Bathyarchaeum sp.
AGGATTTTAAGAAAACCCTATTTTTCAACAATCATCTGCTATTAGTCTACTAATAGGTGTGTGACTGTGTTTGGTTTGTTATTTCATTGTTAGATATAGTAGCACGGCTAGGGCTAAGCTGGTGAACATGTCTGGAAGCATTGCGAAGGGTCCAAGACCGAATGCTTGATAGCCAAACAGCCATTGTAGCAATGGATTTGATGTAAGTGCGTAGAGGAGTAAAGTTAGTGAGAATAGGATTAGTCCGATTGTGAATTCTGATTTTATTTTTCGGTACATGTCAACGTATGTGGCTATCAGGAAAACTAGGAGTGTTGCGTTTATTGAGGAAAGAATTGTTTGAACTTTATAGAACAGCTCTATGTCGCCAAAGTAGAAGGAACGTGTACCTGCAGTAACTATGCCTGACGGAAGCTGTCTAGGTGAAAATATTTGGGAAACTGGAGAATTTTGAGTGGCTAAATAATCAGATAACACAGCCACAACTAACAAAACCGCAAAGATTAACCAGATTTTCACGTATTTATTCATATGTAGTTTCACTTCTTTTTCTCCCTTTTTTGTTTTTTCCACATTTTGTTCAGAATCTCTTCGAATAAACCGTAATTTTCTTCCAAGTCAGTAGACAAGAAATATGTTGTACCATACCCTTCTCCAGTGGAGACAGTCAGCCTGTTTTTTTGCAAAATCTTGAGATGGTGCCGTATTGTCCTATAGTCCATTTCAAGAGAATTCGCCAGCTGATTCGCATTCTGCGGGTTTTCCCGTAACGATTCAAGTATCTTAGCACGTGTTACGCCGCCTCTAGTTCCTGCAATAAGCCAACCAAGCAAGTACTTCAACGGACGAACACGAATAGACATTCATACCGCTCCAAGGAACCAACAGGACTTAATTGAAGTGACTCGAAGGTCACAATAATTGTCCCCGCTGATTGTAGTTTGTGACTTTTTGATCTTTTTTGCCTTATCGTCTACCGACAAGTCAATTGAAGAATAAAAACTGGATTCTATCAATCGAATTCAGCTTTTGATGTAGCAACAAGGACTCCGCTTAAGACAGAGAATATCAGTATCGCTATTTCACAAATCACTGTGATGTCCGCGAAGCCGTATTCGTAGTATTGAAGAACCGCGTAATTGATAACTACTGAAATTAGCAGAAGAGCACTGCCTAACATTGAAAACTTGATGTATTTTCGTTTTAGCATGAATAATCCGCCAGCTATCGCAAAGACAGAAACAGTCAAACCAACTACCGCCATAATCAAAAACCCAAGCAACAATGAGAAATCGTAGTAAGCAACATAAGACAAGTAGCGGTAAACTCCAAGGTATCCCAAGCCAGCAGAAAGGGCGGCTGCAACTATTGTCAAAAGGGCTGCCGCAAGCACTAAATCTGTTTGTTTTTGCTGCATCGGAATAGATTCAGATTGTAGATCATCCTCTGATGTCAGAGATTTTCCACATTTGGGACAAGAAGTCGCTTCTTCATCAACTAATTCATTATCGCAATAAGGACAATTCAAAGGCAATCAACCGTTTCATCTTTTTGATACGTTAACTGGATTGATAAAAGTGCGCATCTATACATATTTAAATTTATTTCCAAATCTAAAACAAAAACCATCTTGATTTTTCTAAAAATTTTTGTATATATTCAAAGAAGTATGCCACAGTTTTGGCATTAACTAAATTGGATATAATTCTGAAAAACTCTTTAATATCCAAGCCAAGCGAATCAAAAGTAACCAGATAATTAAGGTGAAATTAGCTTGGAAGTAGCTACAAATGAATCAAAAACGAATTCGGGAAGAAAACTTCAAGCAGTTATTGTGGCGGCTATTGTAGTAACCAGTCTAGTTGCAGGCGGATTGTTGGGATACCTGAATTGTTATTCAAACACTTCAAACGACATCAACAGCCTACAAAATCAGGTAACAACACTTCAGCAACAGCTTTCCCAAGTACAGTCAACACAAGACGTGGGCTACCAAAACGTCACAGTTGTTTCAGGCGACAACGTTTCAGTTTCACAGCTATACTCGGAAGTTACAGACTCAGTTGTCGTAATCCGCGGCATGATGCAATCAAACTACGACTTTTTTGGGCGAACATACTACTC
Organism: Candidatus Bathyarchaeum sp.; assembly: GCA_003096235.1. The sequence continues at coordinate 2,125 of PIXT01000251.1, forward strand.
TCAGGTTCAAGGGTCGGGTTTCGTCTACAATTTTTCAGGACAAATGGTTGTTATTACAAACTATCATGTTGTTGAAGATGCAGTCAACATAACCGTAACTTTCTCAAACGGCAACGCCTATTCCGCAGAGGCTCTAGGCTCAGACCCATACGCCGAGCTGGCAGTGCTTTTTGTAGACGCTCCAGAAGAAGAATTTATTCCTCTTGAAATTACCAGCTCATCAAACTTGGAAGTTGGCGACCCAGTTATAGTTGTGGGCACTCCGTACGGATTAGCTGGATCAATGAGCGTAGGATATGTCAGCGCACTGGGCAGAACCCTGACCGCAGACACAACAGGTGGATATGTCATAGCTAATGTTATTCAAACCACGGCTGCCCTTAACCCAGGTAACTCAGGAGGTCCAGTTCTAAACTACAAAGGGCAAGTCGTAGGCATAGCAACAGCCATTGTAGAAGATTCCGAGGGACTAGGGTTTGCGATTCCATCCAACACTATCCTGCGCGAAATCTGGGACTTGGTATCCACGGGTTCTTATGATGCTCATCCGTGGCTGGGCGCCTCTGGAGTAGACATGAGTTATGAGGTTGCACAAGTGATGGATACAGACGTTACTTATGGATGGTTGATTGCCCAAGTTACAATCGGTGGTCCATCCGAAAAGGCTGGATTACAGGGCGGAACAGAACAAACTGAAGTTGTGGACGAGATTTTGGTTATTGGCGGCGATATAGTCATTGCCATTAACGGAACAAGAATAACGGGTATAGATGCTCTTTCGGCGTACATGGAAGAGTACACGCTGCCGGGACAAACAATCGACTTAACTGTAGTAAGAGACAACGAAACAATTATTGTTCCACTTCAAATAGGAAGTCGCCCCGCCACCACCAGCACAACATAACCACAGCAAACAAGCAGCCCCATTTTCTTTTTGTCCAAAACTAAACGGTCATTCAGTCACAAATAATGTTCAGCAAGGCTAAAGACGCATATAATGCCTCTTCGGTTCTAACGGTTTCTGTTCCCTGATTTGGAATAGTGTTAACCGTGAAATCCGCAACCTTATCTAAACTAAGCTTTTCTTGGCTCACTATCTCTGCAAGCCCCCGAGAAGGCGCACCAAAAGCAACCAAAATGTTATCAGATTGTTTCCAGCGCTCAGCCAGTTCATCACGGACCTGTGTTAAGGGTGCTCCAATCTTGGAGGTGGCAATCACTAAATCGTAGTTGCGTGATTTAGTTAGCTTTCCAAAAGACCCCCGTGTAGAAGTTACATGATAGCCCCAGTAAGTTTGTATGCTTTTGCTGTCTGCTAAGGCGACTTTGGGCTGTTTTGCAGCTTTTGTTATTTTTACGGTAACTCTCTTGTTTATGGGCAGTTTTTTGTCTGCTATTAGAAGTGGACGTTCCACACCTATGTCCACAATTGACCCCTGCTCGTTAACGGCTACTA
>PIXT01000252.1 GCA_003096235.1 Candidatus Bathyarchaeum sp.
TAAAATAATGAAGTGGAGCGAGAACTGAAAATAAATTCTGGAACAGGACAGGTCAAATTTTCTTGAGTAAACGAGACGATTTTTGTCAATTTTTCTTTAGAAAAACCCTTTTCAAGTTAGTTACTGATGTTATTATAGTATGACAATCGAGCCAAATCGAATTCCAACTTTGTTTTCACACATATTGATAATAACAATACTTGTAGGTGGATTAGTTCAAGGCACCACTATGAACGTTTCAGCGCAAACTTCAGGAATGGTTGTGGTAATAAATTCTGATACTACATGGACTAAAGCCAACAGTCCCTATGACCTTACTGGACCATTGTTCATTAGTGCAGGTGCAACCTTAACAATTGAAGCGGGAGTCTCAGTAAACCTCAACAACTATGATGTGCTTGTGAATGGGACACTGCGGGCATTAGGTAGTAGTTCTGATAAGATTTACGTAATAAGCAACGACGAAACAATCGAATTTAGTGAGTACAGTAATGGCTGGGATGAACAAACACAATCTGGATGTATAATAGATAACGCAATTTTGGAAAGTGTAAATCTGCGCATTGGTGTTTCTATAAAGATTGTCAACAGCTATGTAAGCTGTCCAATCGACGTTGGTGAGTCATCAATAATTCAGAATAGCACAATTAGCACCCTTTCAATATTGGGGGGCTCAGTTTTAGTCAAAAATAACAAAATTGATTTGATAAAAAAGTGTTATGGAACACCTGAAATCTCAAATAACACTATTGATGAACTTGGTTCAGACGCTTATGGAACATCCCCGGTAATTTCCGGCAACACCATCAGAACAATAGGCGGCTATAAGGTTGAGGGGTCAACAGTCTCAATAAAATATCTTACATTAAATTCGCCAATAATTAAAAACAATATCATTAAAGAAGGAATATATCTTGTTACAGGATCATCAACTATAATTGCAAACAACACAATAACAGGGTATCTTTTAAAATATACATACAGCGTTTATACGTACCCCCTAGGTTCAACAGAACAACGAGATGCAACATTTAGGACTTCAGGAATAGATTTAGTGGGCAAAGGGTCTAAGGTTAAAGATAAAATATACATCTCCGGGAACGTCATTTCGGGATGTAGTACTGGCATAAGGGCTGGCAACCCAGGCTATCCGATTAAGGGAGAAGGCGTTCAAATTGAAAACAATTTTATCAGCAATTCCTCCTATTCAGGTATAGATGTTACCGCACAAGCAATTATTCAAAACAATAGCATCCGCAACAACCCCACAGCAATCATAGTACGGAAAAGCTCTTCGGCAACAATCAATTACAACAATATCGAAAACTATGCCGATTACAGCATATTCTTGGAAGAGACTTCAACCAGTGTTGATGCCACAAATAATTGGTGGGGAACAACAGACACACAAACAATCAACACAACAATCCGCGATTTTAAACACGATTTTAATTTGGGCAAAGTTTCTTTCAGTCCTTTCCTTACCGAACCTAATCCTGAAAAAATGTTAATCCCAGAGTTACCTTCGTGGATGATTTTGCCTTTGTTTTTGGTGACAACGCTTGCAGTCGTATCGTTTAGAAAGAGAATTATGTGTAGGGGCTACACAAGATGAAATTGTTCTTGTGTGCTTAAAAACTATGCTTAACACGTTTCCAAAAAGCTTAAAGGTCGTAAAAAAATGACGCGGTTTACCCTTTTTGGTAAATTTTTTGCCTCCAAAAATGTAGGCAATCATCTGAGATGTTAGTCTCCTATTCTGCCCGAGTTTTGTGCAGTCGCTTTTTCAAGACTGATATAACCAATGTTGCAGTTGTTAGTAGTGGCACAATAATCCATGAAGAAAACTCTGGGATTACTGCTGGCTCGGTTAGTGGATGGTTGTCTTTGTTGTTTTCGTCAATAACGTATGGGGTGTCTCCTATTCCGTTACCGTTGCTGTCTGTGCCGTTGTAGTTGTCCCAGTAGTTGCCTACTGTGCCGTTGTCCCAGATGTTTCTGGGAAACTGTTGAAAGTCAGTAACATACGTTTCAATATGCCACTTGTTGTTGAAAAAATTGTTACAATAGAACACATTTTGAGATGCATGGTTCCAAAACCACAACGCCCTTCTTGTGCAGTCCGATATCGAGTTATTGAAAACTTGGTTGTTGTTTGAAGCATCAAAGTCGATGCCGCCAGAATTTTCTTCCGAAATAATGTTGCCGTTAATGATGTTTTTGTCCGAGTTTTCTAGCTTGATTGCCGTGCTCCTGTCCTTGATTGAGTTGCCTGTCACCGTGTTTTGGAAAGAGGAAACAAGATGGATGCCGCGTCCACCATCAAAAATTATGTTGTTGGCGATTTTGTTGTTAGATGAAGCATAAACTGTGATTGCTTCACTCACTACTTGAACTGAATTTTTTTGTATTGTAGAATTTGTTGTAGCAACTAGGATGATTCCCTGCCTGTTTTTGGATAATTCAAGATTTTCAACGGTTATGTTTGTGCAGTTGACCAAAACTACAAATGGGGTGTCTTCTGGCACTTTTTGGTCTTGTTTATTGATCCAGTAGATTATTGGTTTCCCATTAATTGTGTTTGAGGAGTCTATGTCATTAACAAAATCGGATGCAGTCCAATCTGGACTCCACTCAAAGTCAAAATTTAAGCGATTATTGTATATGTCATTGCCTCTTAAGATGTTGTTTGATCCAAAGAGGATTATTCCAGTTGACTGATTGCTGACAATGTTATTTGATATGTTGTTGCCGTTTGATTTAATGAGAAGCCCGCTATCAGAATTGTTTATGATTGTGTTATTGTAAATGGTATTGCCATCAGAATTCAAAATGCTAACTCCATGATAATTGTCAGTTACACTGTTGTCTGAAATCCAGTTGTTTGACGAATAATCTACTGATATGCCGTCGCTACGAGCTCCTGGACCATTTATCGTGTTTGCAGTGATGTTATTCTCGCAAGCCCCATAAAGCCAAATTCCTTGTCCGTTCTCTAAAATAATGTTGCCAAGAACGTTACAGTAGCTAACATGAAGAAGGTGAACGCCTTTTCTGCTAAAAGAGTAAGCAGAGGGCTGAACTGTGAACCCTGTTATGCTGACATTGTTGTGGCGTATTAGGACAACGGTTCCGTTTAGACGGTAATTTCCTACTATTGTTGTGGTCGCTGGGTCTTCACCAATCAAAGAAATCTGCCGATCAATACATACACTCTCGTTGTATGTTCCGCTCTTAACAAAAACTGTATCGCCTTCAGAAGATGCATCAACTGCTGCTTGAATAGTAGAAAAATCGTCGGGAACAACAATCGTATTAGGCTCCGCCGTCACTAATTCAATTTGTGAAAAAGAAACAAAAACAAACGAAAAGACCAGTAACATAGCAACCGCTGTTTTGAGGGCTTTCATCTTTTTTTCCCCTGCTTAAAACCACGTCTATAAATCATCGATAACACAGTAACAGCAAACAATCCCGCAACTAGAAACATCCATGAAGGAAACTCTGGGATTACGTCTATGTCTACTGGAGCCATAAGCGGATTGTTGTCTTGGTTGTTCTCGTCGATAACGTAGGGTGTGTCTCCTGTGCCGTCGCTGTTTGTGTCTGTTCCGTCGTAGTTGTTCCAGTAGTTTTCGTTGATTATGTTTACTGAAACATTGTACCCAAATGTCAGTGCATATGCTTCACCTGCAGAAAACTGCACAGAATTGTTAACGTAATTGTTGTTGGTTATCGTGTTGTTGTTAGCAACGTAAATGGATGTTCCAACACCCGAATTTGACACATCATTTCGGGTTACTGTGTTGTTGCTTGAATACTGGAGCCTGATGGCGGGGTCGTCACAGTTCGTTATTGTGTTTTCTGAAACTGTGTTGTTATAACTGCCATACCAAATCTGGATTCCCTCTGTGCAGCAGTCAATATAGTTACCCGTCACAAAATTATCTGTTGAATTGTTTAGTTGGATTGCGCTTGAGAGCCCAATTTGTTCAAAATAGTTTTTTGTTATGTTACTGTATGTGGTGCCGACTAAACTTATGCCGTGCTGACCGCCTGATATCTTGTTTCCTGAAATGCTGCAAAACTTCACTTCGCCTACTTTTATTCCAGCATCGCCGTAAAGTAACGTAAAACCAGAAACTGACACGTTGTCACACTGTATCGTTAGGGGCATCCTGTATCCTTCAGAAGGGAATCCATAAACTATTGGGGTCTCTACCCCATCAACTATTGTGTTATCTGCATTTTCGCCAATCAAAGACAACGATTTGTTAACTACAA
>PIXT01000253.1 GCA_003096235.1 Candidatus Bathyarchaeum sp.
ACTGCTGCTAAAGCCACAAAGTTAGGTGGTGTACTTCTCGCCTTTTTTGCATTATCAGGAACCATTATTTTTCAATTATTTAGCATTGAATTGTTTTCTTTCCAGATAGCTGGTGGAATTCTCCTAGTCACCATGGCATTAAAAATGCTTTCAGAAAAGAATGGTTACTCTCATGAAGACCGTGAAGATATATCAATAATTCCTCTAACATTTCCATTAACTGCTGGTCCAGGCACGATACTTACTGTTATCCTGATATTTTCTCAGGCAACTACCTTATTTGAGACAATTATTGTCTTTGGGGCAATAGGAATAGGAGTTTTATTATCCTATCAAGGAATGATTCATGCGCATCAACTCCTAAAGTATTTCGGAAAAGAGGGCGTGCAAGTAGTATCGTCACTAATGGCCATTATTGTACTTGCGATGGCCATTCAGTTTATAATTGGCGGAATATTCGCAGCTGTATCTAACATCCCACTCTAAAAAATGACTGCACAAATATTATTATTAAAAATATTGGAAGTTAAGAAGCTATTTTTCTATTAATGGTGTGTTGGCGATGTTAAGTGTGTGTATTAGTACAATAATCTCAAGAGTCGTCGTGTTGATGAGAATATTGGATTTGGGGTTAAAATTTAACTTTTTAAAAGTTTTCCCTAATTCTTTGGTTTTCATAAAAAAAGGCTGTTTTCAACAATGAACCTCTATTAGTCTGCTAGTAAGTTACAACTATAAGCTCATCTTGGGCTTATTTCACTCCCCCGCTATATTAGAAAATGGGCTAAAAAATGGCTCGACATTCCCCCTCTTTATACTTTGATTGTAGTTAGTGGGATGCTTTGGACTTGTTTGCTAGGTGCATGTAAACGATTCACATTTAATGAAATATTTTAAATGTAAACACAAGGTAGTATTTAATTGGTGTCAATACTGGACTCAAAAGTTATTTTATGTGAAAATCTTGTTAATGAAAATTTTTGCAAAATAATTAATGAAAGTCTTGAAGGAAAAGCAACTAGAGTTGATTTGTGTCAAAATAATTATAAGAATTTTTGCTGTTATCTTTGCCCATCACAACAGTCTGTGATATCAGCTGCAATTATCTTATGACTGAACCCAATCCAGAATTGGAATATAAAATCGAAAATGAAATCCATAAAAAAGAGAACCGACTTGAAGAATTAGGAACTCTATTCAGAAGGAAAAATCGGAAATAAATCATACATAAAAACTAGCAAGCTAATTGAGAAAAACATCGAATCCCTTAAACAGGCAATAAAAAACCCATTTATTTCGCCCAATTATTTTAGTTCCACAAACCTAAATCCTGCTAGTTACTTACTCAAACGACCAGACAACCCATCGACTACTGACAATCCCAGCCGTGGGGAACTGAGATTGGTTTTTTTTGTAATGGGAATTGCAGTGATTGTTTTAGGTTATTTTGGAATTCAAAGTGCATACCAATACAGTGGTTTTTACTACGTTAGATATTATATGGGTATACTCGGAATGGTGGCTGGAATATTTATGGTCTTAATAGCGTTGGTTTCTTTCTTTATTGGAACAAAGACCAAAATTCCAAACATAGATTCTTAGTGTGTGAATTAGTTGATCTTAATTGGCGTTAAACTTTAAACTAACGCTTTTTCTTGCGATTATTGAATTTTCTTCGTGCTGAGTTAGTCAATTCTTTAACTTCGATACTCTTTATGCCATTGCCAATTTTCCATGTCTAAAACCCAGACTTAGCTACACGCATGGCTTCGGCGTTGGGTTTTGCTGTCTTTCTCGCGATGTATTTCTTGGTGTTTTCTTTATCTCGCGTTTCTTTGTATTTAGGGTTCCCACAAAGGATATGAATTTTTTTTGGATAAAAACAGAGCGCCACAAACTACACACTTTCGCCATTGTTTAGGAAATTCCTTTTTGGAAATGAAAAAACGCGCGCTTAATGCGCTCTCGGTATATTCCTGAAAAAGATTCACATATAATGATTGGAAATGCAATACAAGAGCAAGCCATAAAAAATGAATGGGATAAAGAAGAAAACGAATAGGATAAAATTGTACTAGACAAAGAGGAATGGGCATAAGGGATGTAAACCAGATTATGAGCATTAAACAAAAAGCCAACGAAACATTTGATGCTCCTAGTATGCCGTGACCAATTTTTTGTGGGTTGATGCTGGAAAATGTGTTGTTTGTGGGCGGCGGATTTGCTCTTGTTCCACTGAAATACCAAAAAATGGTGGGGCTTGCTTGTTTCCCCAGAAGGTGTTTATTCGTTTTTGTATTCTTTTGCAACAATCATTGTTGTTGTCAGGAAGATGTCTGATAGTGACCGCAGTTTGTCTGTTAGAAACTTGTCTAGGTCCGCTAAATCCTTGACGCGTACTTTTGCGATGGCGTCGTATTCGCCGTATAGTTCGTCTACTTGAACGACTTCTTCAAAGTTAGCGACTCTTTCGCATACGTCTCTTTCAGCGCCTGACTTCAATGTAACGAGGATATAACCAAAGACCATACCAATTACCTCTTCACAACTACAGCCACACCAAAAACTTAAACATATCGTTACAAAACCCGTGAAACAGCACATAAACCCTGAAGTTAACAAACTAGCTTTTTTCTAGCAACAATTACCACAAAAGTCACTGTCAGGAACAAAGGCAACAGCATCCATGATGGAAGCTCTGGGATTATATCGGATGGTGCTTGTGGGTTAGGTTCAGTTAAGAATGGAACAAAAGAAACTGTACCCAAATCAAAATCGTGCTTGTAGTCATGAATTGTCATGTTAATTGCTTGAGTGTCTGGTGTTCCCCAATAGTTGTAGGTCGCGTTGATGTCATTTTTTGAGCCTGCGCCCAAGTTAATGTTGTAATTGGAGTTGTTTTGCAGGTTGTTGTAAATGATGGTTGAATCTTTGGTCGGACAATATATTCCGTCAGAATTGTTTGAAATTGTGTTATTTCGAATTACAGGTTTTGCGTCATATCCCATGGCTATTCCGTGAACATTATCGGTTATCAAATTCTTTTCAATTATTGACGTGCGTGTTGCCCTGATTCCAATCATAAAACCAGATATGACATTACCGCAGATGTATGCATCATCTTCGCCATCCATACTTATTCCAGTTTCAATTAAGCCGTTAATTTGAGCAGAAATATTGTTGTACAAAATTCTAGGTGACCCATTAACGTAAATTGAACCAGTAACATTGTTGCCAGAAATGGTAGATGAACCATAAGCAGAGATTTGACCAAAAACTACATTGTCAGAAACTTCTGTTGAGCCATTGACAATTATTGGTCTATGAATGATGTTGTTTAGAATTAAACCTCCGTTAACGTCTATTGCAACGCCCAAATAAGTAAACTCAAAAACGTTGTTGCTTATCTTAACAGCCACCACATCATCAGAGTCTGTGGTTGTAATGATTGCAGTCCGATTAAGTATTGCATGCTCAATTATATTGCCATTACCAGTTTGTTCATTCCAACTGGTGCTACCCGACCTAAAATCTATGTATTCTCCATTGAAGAAAATTTTGTCAGTGCTGTTTCCTATTGCACGCAATGTACCGTTGACTCGTATGTAATAGTCATTGAGGTTTACAGTGACTCCTGATTCGATTGTTAATGTTGCTCCTTCGCTTACAAGTATAGCCCCAGTTAGACTGTACGGACTATTCGCTCGTATCCACGTAGTATCTGAACTGATTATACCCGTTACTTCAGTAGAAGCGTGAACCACACCAAGATTTCCAAGTCCACCAAAAAATAATCCACCAACTACGATTAACACAAAAAATTCACAAGAAAACGATTTAATCACAATTTACACTTCACACATCTACAATTTTCTTTCTAACAAACACAACTACCAAAGCTATCACCAAAAACAATGGCAAAAGTGTCCATGATGGAAACTCGGGAATCTGATCGGATGTTGCTTGGGGGTTTGGTTCAGTTAAGATTGGAATGAAATTTACTTTGCCCGAGTTGAAGTCATATTTGAAGTCACGGATTGTCAGGTTGATTGCTTGTGTGTCGGTTGTGCCCCACCAATTATGTTTGAAATCAAAGTTGTTTGAGCTGGTTTCTAAGTATATGCTGAATTGGCTGTATCTTTCGAAGTTGTTGTAAACTATTTCACACGAAGGCGGGTCACTACGCACTTTTATTGCAACAGCAACATCGGTTATTGTGTTGTTTCGGATTATAGTGGGACCACGAACGGATACTCCATTAACGGATTGGTTACTAATCGAGTTCCGTTCAATAGTTACGGGTCCAGTTGCCACAATTCCTTCTTTACCGCCAATGATCGTGTTATTTCTAACAACGGCATCTCCCCAACTAACCACTACAGATTTGTTATTATTGACCAACAAATTTCCTCTAATTGTTGCACTACAGTCTACAGTAATGGCATCAGGATAATCAAAAATTGTGTTGTTAAGAACGGTGGAGGTCCCGTCGTCAAGGTGAATTCCATAGCCACCAGTTGTCACAATGTCTTGTCCGGGACCAAACAGGGTGTTATTTGAGATTTCAGAGCTTCCACGAACTTCGATTGCAGTATCATATGTCAAATAAGTAAATAGACCTCTTCTTGGATCAGCGTATTGCTTAATACCACGTGGATGAAAAATTAGATTGTTTGAGATTACCGAGGCAGTTGCTTGAATGACTCCATGTACGGTGTTATTCAAAAATTCTGACGAGTGCCCCACAGATATTTCACAATTAATAGTGTTGTTATATACAGACGATGATTGCCCAACCGCAGCATCAAGACGAACAATATTGTTGTAGATTACGTTTGAATCTCCTGTATACAGTTTGCTGATGTTGTTGTCACAAATGACGTTGGAGTGCTCAGCGGTGACGTCGTGCCAACAGTAATTGTTTGAAATATTGTTAAAGCTTCCAACTTCAATAGGGCTATGAAGTACGTTATTTGAAATCAAAGAGGAATCGCCAAGATACATCATAGTTAAGTCGCTGTTAGTCAACTTCAAAGAAACATTGCTGTTTATCGTTACCCACGATAAATCACAGTATTCAAACACGCACCCAGAGTCTGTTTGCGCGTCCCAGCCATTACTGTGCTGACTAAAAGATATGTCTCCTTGGTTAAGGTAGATTTTTTCAGTGCTGCTGCCGATTGCCCGCAGAGTTCCATGGACTAAAATTTCGTAATCATTCAGGTTCACGGTGGCGCCAGCTTCAATAGTTAAAGTCACCCCATCCACAAGTACAGGTCCAGTTAGATTGTGTGGACTGCCCGCTTTTGTCCAAGTAGTATCCGAGCCAATCACAGTTATTAGACCACTTTGCGCCACACCAAAAGGCACACAACCACCTAACAGTAATCCGCCAGCCAGACTAAACATCAAAAATACATGCAGCAAAGATTTCATTTTGCGCAGCTCCCACTAACTACTTTTTTTCTAACAAACACAACCACCAAAGTTGCAGCCAACAACAAAGGAAAGATGATTACTGAAGGAAACTCTGGGACAGAGTTAGGTGTTGTTTGAAGGTTGGGCTCAGTTAAAAAGGAAACAAAATCAACTCTGCCCAATCCAAACTTGTACTTGTAGTCATAAATTGTCAAGTTGATTGCTTGTGTGTCTGTTGTTCCCCACCAGTTGTTTGTGGCGTCAATGTTACCTGCGCCTTCATTCAAGTAAATACTATTAGAGCCATAGTTTTCGATGTTGTTGTAATTGATTTTTGCTGAACAGTTCAGTTTGATTGCAGTGTCAGTGTCTGAAATTGTGTTGTTTTTGACTTCTGCATACGATTCAAGCGAAATTCCTACATCAGCCTGTCTGCTAATCACGTTGTTCTCAATTATTGAGCCATCAGCAGTCAACACCTTGATTCCTATGCTGCCATCAGTTATGTTGTTGTCTTTGATTGCAACAATGTTTTTTGTGATCAGTATTCCTTGCGTATTGTTAGTGAGCAGGTTTCCTTGAATTGTTGTCCCACCAGAGATGCCGATGTTGCATCCAATAATCGTGTTTTCTGCTACATGGACATCTCCCCTAAGAACTATTCCATCAGACAGCATGTATTCTGTAACTTCTGGTGCAGGGAAATACCAATAGTACATTGCCGAATGAGCGGAGTCATAAACTTTGTAGGTGTAAGAGTGATTGTAGCCAGTAATTGTGTTGCCTGAAATAATTCCTGAACCACAGCTAAGATAAATTCCACGACTAATCAAATTATTCTTAATCTCTACAGAATCCGCAGTAAAATAGGTGGTCTTTGTTTTCTCGTTAGATGGCTCTAAGCGACCGATCCCTTCGATTGTGTTGTCAGAAATTACGGGGGAACCGCCAGAACAGTACATTAATCCAATCGTATTTTTTGAGATTACAGGTGAACACCCAGAAAGGTGCATCTCACCGACCACATTATCTGTAACGGTTCCTGAGCCGCCAGAAAGAGAAAGATCGCCCATCGTGTTGCATACAATCTCAGATGAACCCGCAACTGAAGCGGTACCATTAATGTTGCTGCTGCTTATCTTCAAGGAAACACTGCTGGCTACGCTTACACCGTTTAGAACGGCATGCTCAATCGTTGAACCAGAACCTGTTTCTTCATTCCATCCATCGCTATCTTCGGCAAAAATAATGCTCTCCGAAAGTGTTGCACTGTTAAAATGAACCTTGTCTGAACTGCTACCAAGCACACGCAATTTGCCTTTCACAACTAAATCATAGCCATTAAGGTTCACTGTAACTCCAGATTCAATGGTCAGAACTTTTCCAGAATCAACAATCAACTGTCCAGAAAAATCGATTGGACTATCATTTATTGTCCAAACTTCATCTTCAACAGTTGGGTTCTCGTTTATGCTTACAGGAACATTCGTTTGTATCTCAACATCCTCTAGAATCGCAAATTGGATACTTGAGCCAGTGCCTGTTTGCGGGTTCCAAGCATTGCTGTGTTCGGTAAAAGTAATTTTTCCATTGCTGAACTGAATCTGGTCAGTGCGGGTGCCTATCGCACGCAGTGTTCCATTAACTCTTAGTTCATAGCCGTTTAGATTCACTGTGGCTCCTGCCTCAACGGTTAATGTTACTCCATTGTTTACAAGCACAGGTCCAGTAAGCAACTTTGGACTATCTGCCTGTGTCCATGTGGTATCTGAGCTAATGATTACTATTACTCCAGGAGCTTGCGCAAAAGCAGGACTAGCGGCAGCTAACAGCAAACCAGCAATTACAATGAACGACAAAAACTTTCTCAAGCACGATTCCTCCACATGGATTTTTTTCTAACTGATACAACAGCAACAGTTGCAACCAAAAACAGGGGCAGGATTATCCATGAGGGAAACTCTGGGACTGTGTCAGATGTTGCTTGGGGGTTGGGTTCGGTCAAGAATGGGGTGAAGGATACTTTTCCTAGGTTGAAATCGTATTTGTAGTCGCGCATTGAAATGTTGATTGCTTGGGCGTCAACGGTTCCCCACCAATTGTATGCAACGTCAAGATTACTGCCTGAGGTGCCGCCTAAGGAAATGCTATGGTTGGAATAGTTTACGATATTATTGTAGCTGATTGTCACTGAAGCATAGTTATACAGTATAACAGCAACCTCAGTGTCACTGATTGTGTTATTTGTTATATTCGCCTTGGAAGAAACAGTAATTCCAACAGTGTCATTGTACAAGCGATTTCTTTCAAAAGTTACTAACTCATCTCCAATAATCTTAACACCTGTATCACAATCAATAACCGTATTGTTTCTGACAATTGAGCTCCCACCAGTGGACAGCCCTAGCCTAGAGCCGATAATTGTGTTATTCTTTATTTCACCTGAACCACGAATTCCAAACGTATTATTGTAGAGATAATTTCCTTCAATTATCACATCTCCTTTGAATACACGAATTCCTTCACCATCATTGACTGCATTATCGTAAATGTGAGCCTGTCCTTCAACAATGCTAATTTCAGTTGCTGTGTTTCCTGAAATTTTGCATGAATCTGCATCGACTTTAATGATGCCGTCAACTGTGTTGTGGCAGATTTCAGGTGATCCACCGTCACCAACACTGGGTACCCGAGAGTAAATGTATTCTGTGTCGCTCATTGGGCAGGGAATAAAGATTCCAGAGTTGATTACGGTGTTGTTTATGATTATGGGCGAGCTCTCATCTATGCTTGTGGTAATTCCGCCATCAACAAAGTTATTACAGATTAGCGGTGACCCACCTTGGACGTTGATTGCGCCATAATATACGGCTACTGAACTCCGCATACCCATATAACCGACCAAGTCTTTGATGATCATCGTGTAGTTTCCTTGAATCCAGTTGTTTGATACAATGGCTTCACCGCGAACAGTTACGCGTCCAACTATCGTATTATTTGACACAATTGTTCCGGACACAACATTTACGTGCCCTTCGATGATTTGGTATGTTCCAGTAATGTTGTTGTTTAGTATTTCTCGACCATGAACAATTCCTCCGATTGTGTTGTATGATACCACAGAATTGTTTCCAGAGTAGACGTGTTCTTCAATGATGTTATTTGAGATTACAGAATTTTCTGCGTTAACACCTCCGTTGATTATGCTGTCTAAAACACAGAGCGAGCCTTCACACTTAAGGTCCCCCAAACTACAACCAGAAATCACAGAAGAGCCGCCAACAGTGACGTCACCATCAAAAACGCATCCTATTACCCGCAAAGGAATACTGCCTGCCGTAAGTCCACAACCGATAATTGCATTCTCGAGTATACTGCCAGAACCAGTCTGCTCGTTCCAGCCTTCACTAAACTCCGTAAACTCGAATCTTTCAATTTTGCTTATGCGAATCTTTTCTTGGGCACTGCCTATAACACGTAAGGTGCCGTTCACTAACAGATAGTAGCCATTACAATCCACACTGACTCCAGATTCTATTGTTAATGTTGCTCCGTTACTTACAAACACGGGTCCAGTGAGAGTACGTGGACTGTCTGCTTTTGTCCATGTGGTGTCTGAATTAATGAAAATAATTAGTCCAGGAGCTTGCGCAAAAACTTGAGTGACGGCAACTTGTGTTAATCCAAAAACAAGCAGTGTTATCAAAAAGGTGCGAGATAATGAAACAGTAATCTTGTTCAGATTGAATTTCATATAATAACAATAACACTAACTAGGTTGAAAAGGGTTTTTCTTAAGAAAACTTGACAAAAAAATTATCAAATGAACTATTAGTCACTCAAGAAAATTTGACAAACTCAAAACTGCTGTTTTCTGCGCTTTTGCGCTTCCCGTTCACTGACCCAGTACGATTCCTTAGAGCCTGTTTCGTCTATGGCGTGCTCTTTTTTGTAGACTGGTGCTTCGCTTTTGTAGCGTTCTACAGCGTCTTGCAGTACCCCGAAAACGTTTTGTCTGTGAGCTCCAGCCACCACAACATACACAAGGTCTTCTCCGACACTAAATTCACCGACAAAATGATGAATCTGAACATCAATAATTCCTTCACGTTTCTTTAGGTCTTCGCAAATGCCACCAAGAACCTTGTTAGCCTGCTCTTCATATGCTTCCAGTTCCAGCCCCTCTACGTTTTCGCCATCTAACGTTGTGCCCCGAACTACACCAACAAATGTGGCGATAGCTCCTGCCCTGTGAAAGTCTGACCGTTCTTTTATTGATTTTAGGAGTTCAGAAAAAGTGAATTCGCCTTTCTTGTGAATGCCAACATAACCCATACTAAAGCCACCCAGCAAATAATCAACAATATAGAATGTGTCAGCTCACATCTTTAAGAAATACGGAAAAAGAAAGAAGAGGGATAACCCAAAATTTAGTGACCGTTATATTGTGGGTGCCCATTCAAATCGACAGTTCTGTACACTGGATGCTCCTTGAACCGAAGAGTTGTCTCAGATGTTTCGATTGTCCCACTAGGCAATCTTACACAAAGCGAACTGACAGTGGCTCCAGTTGTAGTGAAGCGTACACCATCCAAAAGCTCGCCTTTAGTTACCCCAGAAGCAGCAAAAACAAGCTCGTTGCCTTTTGCCAACTCGTTTTCGTTATAAGTCTTGTCCACATCAACGCCAACCTTCTTCAACCTGTCCATCCGATCAGCATCATCTTTTTTGTCTCTCCAAACTTTCACAAGCATAGTCCCGCCAAGACACTTCACCGCAGTTGCCGCAATAGTTGCTTCAGGTCCTGCACCAGCACCCAACAAAAGATCAACACCACTATCAGGAATACAAGCAACAACAGCCGCCGCAATGTCACCGTCAGGAAGCAAAATAATCCGCACCCCAAGCTTTCTTAGCTTCTGCAAAATTTCGTCATGTCTTTCCCGCTCCAGCATAATAACAGTAAAGTTCTCAAGAGATAACCCCTTGGCGTTGGCAACTGTAGACACAATCTCTTCAACAGACATATCTAACGAAATCTTGCCGATAGAGTGACAGTCCGTTGCCACCTTAAAGTAGTATCCGTCGTCGGGCAACATCTGAAAACAGCCAGCAGGCGCACAAGCAAGAGCAGAAATAGCGTCTTTTCTACCTTTAGCAGTTGCAGTTGTGCCGTCAACAGGGTCTACGACAAACTCGACTTTTGGTCCTTTGCCTGTTCCAACTTTTTCTCTGTTCAAGAATGCTGGCGCATTGTCTTTGGGTCCTTCACAGGAAATGACTTCGCCGTCAACTTCAGTTTGATTCAAGACTGCTCTTGAAAACTCGACAGCTTTGAAGTCTACTAGATTTTTGTCTCCTTGTCCAATGTGCATTGCAGCGCCGACGGCTCCGGCGATGGTGATTCTGGTTAATGCGGGCGCTAAAGCCCTAAGAGATGCCAAATTTTACACCGTCACGTATTAACGTACACTCACTTGTAAAATGTTTTCGGACAACAAAAACAGATTAAGGATAAACATGTTCAAGTATTGCAGAGTAAGGCATATTTAGGGTCACTCACTTTTTTAGTAGCAACTAAATGTTACCGCTGTAGACATGGTGATTAAAAAATGATTATAGGCCTAATCTCAGACACTCACGACCGTCTGCCTCTAATTGACGAAGCAGTAAAACAACTAAACAACCAAAACGTTGAACTTGTACTCCACGCTGGCGACTACATCTCCCCATTCGTAGCAACCAGTTTCAAACATCTGAAAGCTCCACTGATTGGAGTATTCGGCAACAACGATGGCGACAGAGCGTTACTGAAAAAGAAGTTCGCCGAATTTGGAGCTGACATCCGCGGAAGATTCGCGTTTGTCGTTGTTGACGGCTTACGGATTGCCTTGCTGCATGGAGACCAAACAGAACTAATGCGCTCGCTTCTTGAGCTGGAGAGTCATGATGTGTTGGTCTGTGGGCATACTCATGCGCCTAAATCTTACAGAAAAGGACAAACACTAATCATCAATCCGGGTGAGGCTTGCGGTATCCTGAGTGGAAAAGCAACAATAGCAATACTTGACACAGAAACGCTCGACGTAAAGATGATACAGCTAAACGTGTAACCTGCTTTTGGTCAAAAGTTTATCCAAACATCGCTTTATGACAGCCAACCAGAAGTTGATAATTATTTGGGCTTAACGACAGCAATCTATTTGTCACCATGGAAATGTGACATCTTTTTCAGTGACCCGCCTATAATGGAGTTTGTTCACGCAAAATAATATCTGGACATTACTGAGGTTCTGTTGTTAACATGAAATCTTTTGAGTTTACAGTTTTGTTGCAATCAGTTTTTACAAAAAAATACAGTAACGGGGTAAAGCTATTTCTGCAAAATTATCCCTTTTTTCTCATGATTACAAATAGTGCAACAAGTAGTGCTATGCCAATAGCAATAACAATTAATGCGCCTATGCCTCCTGTCGACGCAGACTCTTCTGGGGGTAGTTGTTCATCGGTTGTCAAGCTGCAGTAAGCGGTTATGGTTGGGTCATGCTCAATTCGGTAGCCGTCATATTCAGGATATGAAGTTACGTAGAAGTAGTCAGCATAGTTCATGTCCAGCAAATGATCTTTAGCCTGCTCATACAGTTCTGGGTCTATGCTCGCCATCACAGCGGGAATCAGTGGCATCAATGATGTGTGAACAGCAAATATTGGATTACTCGCAAAACCCGCTATTTTGCAGGTTCTTGTTGTGGTTGGGTATGTTTCGTATGATGATTCAGTTGGGTCTGACGTGTAATTGAATAGGTTATAGGTTTCTTTTGTTGTAAAGTCTGCATCTAAGATTTTTTCGCCGTCATCAGCAAAAGTTTCTATCAACGAGTCATCAACTACAACTTCGCTGTCTTGAACATTTGTGCCTGAAGATTCGAAGTATGCTGTGTGGTCAAGAACTGCTGTTGCCTGAAAGTTTACGGTGCTCATTTGGATTCCTTGGTTATCTAGGAAGTCATGTATTGTTTCAGTGGAAATTTGTTGCCCATTGAGTCTGTAGTGTCCTGTTGCGTTATAATGTGTTGTGACAGGCAAAATTATGAACCATGCAAAAAGCCACAAGTCACGCATCTTGCCAACAACATAGTTCATGCTCAAAGTTGCTTCTCCAGTTTCAGGGTCAATCGCCAATTCATACGTGAACGTCAACTCATCATAAAGCGTTAAAGCTACAGGTCTAGGATCAGATTTTGGATTGTCTGGGTCTATTGAGGTGTTCCACCACAACGCAGCAAGATTAGTATAAGTCATACCCCAAGTCCAAACAAGCCCATCAGGAGTAGAAGTCAAGGGTATGACCTCAGTTTTGCTGTTCAAATCAGGTCTTGAACCTTCAAAAAGTGGGTCTAAATCATAACCTAAACTAAAAGAAGCATATAACTTGTCATTCATGTCAGGTGATTGATCAAAAATGGTACCTTCAGTTTCATTAAATGCCATAAGCATCACAAAACTTGACGCAGTAACCACATCTTTTAGACCATCCCTAGACAGGTAATGCATCATTGTAGTTTGGATTGGAACTGTAACCGCGTTTTCTTCATCAGTTATATTGAATAGACCAGCGGAAAGCACTTGCATTCCTGAAACGTTCATATAAACAAGGTTCAGGTATGCGTGGGCATTTTCATCGGGTGGTGTCTTGCCGTGAATGGCGGCGTATGTTCTCACGTAATCAAAGAAATCAATATTCTTGCTCCAGCTTTCTAGTTCAAAGTCAGAAGGCTCTAAGCTGTCAACAGCAAATACAGGTAAAGCATTACTGAGTAAAAGGATGACAATTAACGCTGTAAAACATTTTTGGAAACAGTTAACCATTTGTTGTAACCGCACCAAACTCTAACTTGAATGTTTTAAAAATTTTGTGCATTTGAAATACACGCATATGAACAACTATACGCATAAACTGAGTTAATCCAGCCAATCAAAAGGACACAAATAATACACAATAGCATCAATACAAAGAATCAGCAACAATTAGGTTTACAAAAAAACAGTCCACTCAAAATAAACTAAAGATTATGAGTAACAAACAAAAAGAAGGCTTTGAAGTTCCCACACAAATCATATTTACTTCTGCCATTTTGTTCAGTTACTGCTGTTCGACGTAAGTTCTATCGTGATGGATACAGATACAAAGTATTTTGTGGGTTAACCCCTACGGAGTTAGGGGCTGTTGCTATCAAAACAATGGTTTCTTTGCAGGTTGGTGCTTACACAAGAGCAGTTGGCAAAACAATTAATGTAGCAGAAATTGCCAACAATAAAATTAAAGCGATAGCAGAGATTTTTGATTTTTCCATCAAAATTTTCATTTTTTCTTCCTCTGTTTATAGCAATTAGTGTTTCATTAGTTACCATATAAATTTTTTCCCACAAATACACTGAACATGTATAAAGCAGTTTTTGGACAAAAAACGTAGAAAAAAGGTAACTGTTACGTTTTTTAGGAAACGGTATGCTGTTTTAACATGGTTCATGATTTGGAAAAAAGTGAAGCTGCAAACAAAAACTAGGTACCAAAGGAGTTATTCAGAATTACTTCAAACATCAAATCTGATGGTGACAGTTGGATTCATTGGAATTTTGGCTGAAATTGTGTGGTGTTAAAAAAAGTAGAGTTTTATCAAGTAAATCACAGTTAAGTGGAGAGGATAATACACATAGAAGAAGTATTTTCTCCACGCAGGAATTGTAAAGTCTTCACTGAAAGTTATTTTTGTATTCAAATAGCCATTGTTGTAAAGAAGAATTAGTGGCAACGCGAAAAGTGAAAGAAACTGGGTATTCCAATATATCAAAAATAATGAGTTAAGCAGAACTAACAAAACAGCACCAAATTTTGTGTTCTTTGTTAGGATGTACATACAGCCTATCAGAGTGATTCCGTAGATGCTGTAATCAAAGGGCAAAACAAAAGAAAGAATTACTGGAACAAAGGCAATCAATGAACCCTTCTTGAAAAAGTAGACGAACAAAAGACCAAACGATAAAGTGAAGAAAATGTTGAGGGACTCGAAAGGTCCATGATCTGCGGCTAAGAAAAATGGCACCTGAGAGAGCAGGGCAAATAAGAAAAGCCTAAGGAAATAGTGTTGAATGTTTCGGGTGCTTTCCATACCCAATATTAGCAGATAAGCAAACAACGGAAAAGCGACT
Source organism: Candidatus Bathyarchaeum sp. (assembly GCA_003096235.1). Next base: position 14,629 of record PIXT01000253.1, read on the forward strand.
CTGCCAATCAAACGCAAAAACTCAAGCTCAGGAAACAAGAACGCTCCAACATGGTCTACCGTCATTGTTAGGATTGCTATCCACTTGAGCAACTCTCTACCAGAATCAAAACCACGCAGATACACACTTGTTCTCCTCACAACAACATGAAGAGCCTACATCCTCTCCGGCGCCTCTATCCCAAGCAGTTTCAAGGCGTTCCGAAAAACTATTCGGGTAGCATCCACTAAAGCAAGACGGGCATCGCTGAGTCCAACTGAGTCCGCTTTTATAACAGGCAGTTTCGTGTAGAACTTGTTAAACTTGTCAGCCAACATGTTAACGTAGTCTGCTATTGCGTTTGGTTTTAGATTCTCTGCAACATCCACGAAAACCTCTGGAAAACGAGCCAAAGTCAACAATAAGTCACGCTCAATCTGGTCAACCAACAGGGAGTAATCAGCGTTTTCAGGTTCCCGTGACGCTTTCCGTAAGATGCTGCGAGCTCTAGCATGCGAGTATTGAATGTATGGGGCACTATTTTTTTCAAAGTCGAGCACTCGATCCCAAGTGAAGACCACAGGTTTGGTTGGGTCCACAGCTATCAGCGCGTATTTGACTGCGCCTTTTCCAACAAACACTGAAATCTGACGTTTTTCTTCTTCGGACAGTTGAGGAGAGCGCTTTGAAACTTCATTGTAGGCTCTTTGTGCTGCGCCATCCATAACCTCGTCAAGGGTGATGTAGCGTCCTCTGCGGCTGGACATGCGGTAGCCCGGAAGACGAACTAAACTGTAAGCAAAATGGGTCAGTTTTGTTATGTAATCCACATGACCTAAAGCGCTCAACGCAAGTTTTAGCTGCAGCTGTGGAAGCGTTTGTTCCATGCCAATCACGTTTACTACACGTTCGGCTCTTTGAAACTTCCATAAATGATACGCAATATCACGAGTTGTGTACAGAGAAGTTCCGTCAGCCCGCACCAAAGTTAAAGGAGTTAATTCGTGGTCGTCGCTGATGCCTAACTTTTTCTTGAGGTCCAAGTCGTATGCAACTTTTTCGGCATCAAACTCCAAAACACCGTTTTCCTCAAAAACATATGGAGTAGCCTTCAGCTGACCTATTACATTGTTAACGTCGCCGTTCCAAATCAGATCGCTTTCCCAATCCCAACAATCAACACTTATTTCGACACTGCACAGAGTTTCCCTAAATCCTTTGAGGCACAGTTCGCAAACCTCTCTTAACAACTGCTTTGCCTCTTCTTCACCTGCTTCGTATCCACGTATCAGTTTGCCGACTTGCTCTTCGGGGTTAGTGTCTTTGCTGATTTCAGCCAAAAGCTTAGCGAAAAGTTGCGGAAACCGCTCTTTCATCTCGGACGAAATTGAAACCCATTCATCCAATGCTCGACGCAACTTTTTTGCTTCTTGTTCTTCCAGATTTTCTGCCTTAACCGCCTTTGTTAAGCGTTTAACTTCCATTATACAACAGGTAACAGTGTAGATTTCACCTATGAAACGGTCAGGCTTTCCTGTTGGTTTTGGTTTCCCCAGCTTCAAATATCCATATGCTATTACAGCGCTTTGGCGCCCAACATCATCCACATAATAGTGCATTGAAACTTCATGCCCACGATTCTTCAAAATACGAGAAATAGCATCCCCCAACATAGGGTTTCTTGCTTGTCCAATATGAATAGGATGAACAGGGTTAACGCTGGTATGCTCAAGCAGAATCTTTTTCGGAACACTAGCTTTGACATACCCATATTCCACATCCAATGCCTTAACGGACTCAAGTGTTAACCGAGAAAACGCTTCGGAATTAACACGAAAATTTACGTATCCTGCGCCAGCCGCTTGAACAGATTCAATCAACAAAAAATCTGAAACATCTATGGCTTGCACAATTTCTTCCGCAATTGCTCTAGGCTTCTTTTTTGCGTACTTGGCAAGCTCAAAACATACAGAGGCTGCAAGTTCCCCGAACTCAAGGTTAGGAGGAACCTCAAGCAATATGGACGGTAAAGGAAAATCGGGATATAGCTGTTTTAGGGCATCCTTTAGAACTGTCTCGCATCCTGAATAGAATTCGGAGAAGGGATTAACGCAAACCATTATGTTTTCTTCCTTTAAGTGGCGGGTCCGCGGGGATTTGAACCCCGGAGCTCCGGCTTCGCAGGCCAGCATCCTAATCCAGACTAGACAACGGACCCTTCACAGGAGGGAGACCAATCAGACATAAGAGGTTTTCTTTTGCAAAAACAGTTACGCGTGACATTGAAAGCAAAACTTTATTGAATTGGTCGGAAACAAAAAAGATGAAAAAATGTGTTGCATCAAATTTAGTGATTTAATCCAGATAGATGCAACCGTTTTTCTGGTTCAAATCTTGGTGATTTATTTATTTTTGATGTAGGAGAGCATTCCGCCTGCTAGGATTATGTTGCGTTGTCGTTTTGTTAGTTCATAGGTTACTTGGAACTCTTTGTTTTTTGTAGCATTTTTTACGGTCAATGGTTCATTTTTTGATACTGCTTCTCGGATGTTGAGTATCTGGATTTCGTCTCCAGAATCTATTTGGTCATAGTCTGTTTCAGCTTTGAATGTCAAAGGAATGATTCCGAAGTTGATTAGATTCGCTGAATGTATTCTTTCAAAAGATTTCGCGAGCACAGCTTTTACGCCTAAAAACATTGGACACAACGCTGCATGCTCCCTTGAGCTGCCTTGACCGTAACTTAATCCAGCCACTATGATGTTGTGTTTTCCTTTGTCCCTGATTTTTGTGGCTCGTTTAAAGAACGTGTCATCCACTATTTCAAACACAAACTCGGAGTACTTCGGAACATTAGAGCGATATTTCATTCTAGCCCCAGCAGGAATTATGTGATCAGTGGTGATTTTGTCGCCAACCTTGATGGTAACGACTCCAGAGATGTTTTGCGGCATCGGAACATTAGATGGCGGTTCTCCGATGTTTGGACCCCGATATACTTTGAGTTGTTCTGGATTTTGGGGGGGCAAAACAATCATGCTGTCGTCAGTATAGAAGCGCTCAGGCATCGTCACAAGCGGATAATCCAGTTCAAGATCTCGTGGATCAGTAAACTTGCCGGTGATGACTGCTGCAGCAGCGGTTTCAGGGCTTGCTAAATACAGGTTTGCAGTTTTTGTTCCAGAGCGCCCAAAAAAGTTCCTGTTTGATGTACGAATTGACACCGCATCTGTTTGAGGCGATTGGCTGTTTCCAATACAGAATCCGCAGACAGGCTCTGTGATTCTTGCGCCAGTTGAATAAAGGTCTGCGAGTGCTCCGTCACGTGCAAGGTTTTCAATTACCTGTTTTGAGCCTGGAGAAATAACAAAGCTGACAGACGGGTGTGCCGTTTTTCCTTTCAGAATTTTTGCGACAGTCATCAAATCTTTGTACGAAGAGTTAGTGCAACTTCCAATACACACCTGATTTACGGGTGTTCCACTGAGCTCTCTCACGGTTTTGATGTTGCCTGGGCTATGTGGAGTAGCGACTAATGGAACTACTTCACTTAAGTTAAGGTCGACTACCCGGTCATACTCTGCGTCAGGGTCAGCTTTGGCTTCAATCCAATCTGTTTCTCTGCCTTGAGCGGCTAGAAACTGTTTTGTGATTTCATCAGACGGAAAAATTGATGTAGTGACCCCACATTCTGCGCCCATGTTGGTTATTGTTGCACGTTCAGGAACAGAAAGGCTTTTCACGCCTTCACCACCGTATTCGAACACGGCGCCAACATTGCCTTTTGTGCTAAAAATTTCTAAAACCTTTAGAACTACATCTTTTGCGGAAACCCATGGTTTTAGTTTTCCGGTTAAATTTATTTTGATGACCTTTGGGCAGGTAAGATAGAATGGTTCGCCTGCTAGGGCAACGGCAATATCTAAGCCTCCAGCGCCAATGGCGATCATTCCTATTCCGCCTGCAGTGGGCGTGTGGCTGTCAGAGCCTAACAATGTCTTTGTTGGTTTTCCAAAGCGTTCAAGGTGAACTTGATGGCAAATTCCGTTTCCAGCTCGCGAGAGGTATATGCCATATTTGGCTGCGATTGACTGGAGATAACGGTGGTCGTCTGCGTTCTCAAATCCAATTTGGATTGTGTTATGGTCGATGTAGCTTACAGAAAGTTCTGTCTTGACTTTTGGAACGCCCATTGCCTCAAATTGAAGATATGCCATGGTTCCAGTTGCATCTTGTGTCAAAGTTTGATCTATTCGGATTGCTATTTCTTTGCCTTGCTCAAATTTTCCCTCGACAATGTGTTTTTCGAGTATCTTTTGAGTTACACTTTTGCCCATACACGTTTTCTCCTGCAAGCACTTTTGTTGATTACAACCATACTAAAAACCTTTTATTTTATCTTAAAGTTTCCCAATTAACAATTTAGCTATAATTGGGTTTTAGTACGTAGTTTAATCTAACAGTTTTTTGCAGGTTTATTTGTAGAAATTGGTTAGTGTCAGATATTTTGTGTAAAAAAAGAAAGAAGAAGGGGTTGTTTAAGGGGTTAGCACATGTTTTAGTGTGTTTAATAGTTCCATGTTTGCTTTTGCTACAGTTTCCAGAGCTTTTTCGCCCTTTTCTGTTATGTCGTAGACACGCTTTTTTGTTTCCCAGTCGCCTTTAACTAAACCGTCTCGCTCTAGCGCGTATAGATGTGAGTAAACTGTTCCAGAGCTTACTAATACACCAAATTTTTCATGGATAAAACTTATTGCATCATAGCCGCTCATAGCACCGTTTCTGAGTTCAGCGAGCATCAACACATCCATTACCGACTTTATGATTTGTTTCCTTAATTTCTCGACAGGTTCATTCTTTAGTAGAGACAAATCAGATCACCTCCAATACTCCATTTTGCAGTTTTTTACGGGGATTGTTTACCGCTTCATCAATGCACTTTTTAAGTACAGAAAAAACAACCTCAGGGTTACCATATTTTCCAACGAATGCTGTTGCACCTAAGTTGAATGCTTTGAGAGCTGTTTGTTTATCTTCGGTTACAGTGAACACAATGAATGGAATTTTGTTGCCGCGGTGTCGAAGCTCTTTAAGAAACTCGAAACCATCCATCACAGGCATTTGAACGTCACATACAATAACATCATATTGTGTATGAATCATTTTTTCAAAAGCCTCTTCGGCAGAGTTGGCTAACTGGATGCCATAATTGCACTGTAGACTTAAACACTTTTTTGCAGTTTCCACTAGTTGTGAATCGTCATCAACAAGAAGAACCCGAATAGGCCCTGTATTATTCAAGTTCTGCACCGACATCTGAAACTGAGTCTCATAATGTATAAAAGAATTAAGTATACAGGTGTCACAAAATACGTCAAAAGTATTAAATCGTAATACGTTGTAATATATAGAGCCGAGGAGGTATTTGTTTAGCAAACCAAAAAAGAAAGACAATTGGGTTTTCCTTTAGAATAGATGAACAATGGCTCCAAACGTTGCGCGAAGAAGCAAATAGACAAGGAATTAGCATCAACGCTCTAACAAACAAGATTCTACAAAACTACGATCAACACTGGAGATGGGCAGAACGCTTTGGTGCAGTATTCCTGACACGACAAACAATTGCCAGAATAATTGGTTGTTGTCCAGAGGCTAGAATCGTGCAAATCGCAAAAATATCAGGGTCAGCAGGCGCTAAAGACGCGTTACGAACAATGGGAATTTCTCCAACATACCAAAATTTGGTAAAGTTCGCCAAGAACAATATGGGTACATTTGGCAATTGGTTTGATTACAGTCAACACACTAGAGGAAAAAAAGAAATCATTCATTTACGTCATGAACTAGGAAAAAATTGGAGTCTTTTCATAGCCAACCAAGTGTCTACGATGTTTGAGTCAATACTAAGCAAAACAGTAAAGAGCGAAATATTTGACAATTCTGCGACTCTAGAACTCACAATATAACAAATCCCTTTTTTCTTCTCCTTTTTTGCTAAAAATCAACAAAAACCACATCATTGATTGCTCAAAAGTGATTTAGAAAAGTTGGCTATTCACAAAATTTGGGTTTATTGACCTACAACTAATCCTGTTGTTTTTGTTCTTTCGTATATTTTATATCCAATACATGCACCAGCAGCACTTTCAATGATTAACACTGGAAACACGAACACAATTGTATTTACATACATTGTTACAACATCGGGAGTAGAGAACAGATAAAAATTTAATACATTTAGTAGTGAAGACACCAAGTAAAATTCCGTGGTCATCATAATTGCCCACAACTTCAATTTGTTGCGTCTTTTAAAAAATCCATAAAGACTGTTGAATAAAATGTCTCCATGCAGCGAATTGATTATTATGGGCACTCTAGCGAGCATGTCAAATGGTTTTCCGCCTCCAAATGTTGGTAGAACAAGAAATGAAACCAATAGCCCTTGTAACAAAAACCGCCATCTTCTGCCGCCATAAAGTAGTAAAGCAAGACCAATGAGGATGGCGTTTCCAAATATTAACAAATAATTTGATCCAGGAATTCCACTAAAGAGGAAAGCCATCTGACTAACAGATATAACGTAAATAAAACCTGCAACGGAAATAAGAACCACGTTTGTGATGTCTTTACTTTTCCACGTTTGGCAACTCCTCCGTGGAACAGCATATTTAAAATTAAATGTATATAATATTTTTTAAAAAACAAAATTGAAACAAAAAATAAAGTTTCAGATTATAACGGAAATTGGCTGAATAGTCTAAAATGTTGAAATGTAAGTTTTCGGACCGGGCATTAAAGCGCGTCCTCTTGTCATTGTCGTTTCCATTCTTGTAATTCCGGATATACTAACGATTTTGTCTTGTATCGAGAATAAATGTTCCATATCCTTTACTCTAGCAGTTATAGATAGGTCAAAAACACCACTTGTCTTAAGAATTAAAACTATGTCTGGAATTATGCTGATTTTATCTATAACCTCAGACGAGCTCTTTTGCGAAATGAATGCTAAATTGAACATAGCCCGTCCAACATATCCTAGTTTTATTGGATTAATCTGAATTACAGATTTAATAATGCCATTTTGTTCAAGTTTTCTATATCTTCGAGAAACGGTATCTGTTGAAACATTCAATTCCTTGGCGATTTTTCGAAAAGATAATCGACTATTCTTACTCAACTTTTCAATTAGTTGTATGTCCGTTTTGTCGATTTTGCTTTTGGTTTTTTTGATGCAATCCTTTGCAGGCATGTCTGTTTTCTCAGGTTTACTGGCTTTTTTGCCAATAGACAAAACCGACAAGTTATCCACCATGTGCCTGATTCCAATCCAAATTTCTGTTTGCATCCCCAAGACTGATGGGACTTGCTTTATTGCGTGTTTAACGTCATCCAGCTCTTCCATGCTTTTTAGTGTAGCAACCACCCAGATTTTTGGTCCATTTCCGGTATTGACACCATATATGTTTTGTAGTTTTTTTATACTCTTTACGATTTGGTCTTGGTTCTTGGGGTCAATGGTAACAAAGATACTCCCCACCGTGTAGTAACCTAAGCGTGCGTAGTTAAGTTGAACAGTGGCTCCGACGATTATTCCGTCATTTTTCAGTTTTTTGTAGTGCTGCCAGATAATGTCTTTTGATACGCCAGCTTCTTTTGCAATTTTGTTGAAATTTTTGCGCCCATCTTGCAGTAAGTCTTTTAGAATCTTAGCGTCAATTTGGTCGATTTTAATCGAAGTCACCGGATTTTCAGGTTGTGAGTTGAAAATAATTTGCGCACCAGTTCATTTATAGGTTCTCTAAATGCTTCAACCAAAATACTCGTACAATATCGTATATTTTCATAGTATTATACAGTATTGTACGGAAAAATAGGTTTTTTTCGCAAAGCTTAAATGTAAAACGATGTGAAAATAGACCAAGTAAATAAAAGAGGAAAAGAAAAAAATGAAAACAAAAATTTCTGTAATTGGATTAATTCTAGCATTAACAGTATCAGCAATCATCATCACAATACCTACGACTATTGCACAAGCTCCAACAAAGGCAACCTACGCCTATATCGGAGCTATACCCAACCCAGTGGGCGTCAACCAAGAAGTACTGTTTCACGTCGGAATCTTTGACTCATTAACAAGTACAGAATACGGATGGGAAGGCATAACAGTAACAGTTACAAAACCCGATGGTTCCAAAGAAACCCTTGGTCCATATAGCACCGATGCAACGGGCGGAACTGGAACTGTATATGTACCAACGATGGCTGGAACATACACTATTCAAACACACTTCCCCGAACAAGTAATTCCAGCAGATGGAGGATACGCTGCACCCGAAGGAACCACAATGCAAGCAAGCGACAGCGAAATCTTAGAACTTGTCGTACAAACAGAAGCAGTACCATTCTACCCAACACAACCACTACCCGAAGAATATTGGAACCGTCCAATAGACGCACAGCTTAGAGAATGGTCAACAATCTCAGGAAATTGGCTACTGAAAGAAGACTACAACTTATACGCACCATACAACGATGGTCCAGAATCTGCACACATACTATGGGCAAAAACAATGACTACTGGAGGACTAGCTGGAGGCGAGATGGACATTCACGCCATGGACTGTGGAGATGCTTATGAAGGAAAATTTGTTGATCCAGTAATTCTTAATGGAAAACTGTACTATCCAGATGGCTCGTCCAGAGATGCATGGCAAAGAGTTGTCTGTGTGGATTTACACACAGGTGAAGAACTCTGGAGAAAAACGCTCTTAGACAACAGAACAATAGCCTTTGGTCAAACATTCTACTGGGACTCATACAACTATCACGGTGTTTTCGATTACCTATGGGTGACAGCAGGTAGCACTTGGCACGCATTTGACCCCTTTAACGGAGACTTAGTGTACACCATGACAAATGTTCCTAGCGGAACACCAGTGTTTGGATCAGATGGTGAAATCCTTGAATATATAGTAAACACGGGACAAGGTTGGATGGCTCTGTGGAACTCAAGCAGAGTTGTCTCAGATGCAGGAAGTTGGAGACCACAAGGAAACACCTATGACGCTATGGATGGAATTGAATGGAACATCACCATAGCAACTGGATTACAAGGAAGCCCCAACAGGATTCTACAGGATACAATAATCGGAACAGACATTGGTCGATACGGCTGGTATCCAAGACATACACCAATAGCAATATGGGCAATAAGCACGAAACCCGGAGAAGAAGGAAAATTACTCTACAACACCACATGGCAACCCCCAGCCGGTAACATAACTATCGGTTTTGCGACTGCAAGCGCAGAAGACAACGTATTTATCTTATCGTCCAAAGAGACCAGACAATTCTGGGGCTTCAATCTTAAGACTGGAACAGAAATATGGGGACCAACAGACTCTGAGCACTACATGAACTCGTTCCAAATAACATACGGCACCAATTTGCCTCCACCAGTTTGGGGTTATGGAGTAACAACCATTGCTTACGGTAAACTTTTCTGCACTTCTTGGGGCGGAATCGTGTACGCATATGATGTTGCAACAGGTGACCTTGACTGGACCTATGAAGCAGTTGATCCGTATAACGAAATGTTATGGGGTAACGCCTGGCCTTTGCGTACGCTTTTCATCACTGACGGAAAAATCTATGTTGGTCATGAAGAGCACTCACCAATTAGTCCTAAACCCCGTGGAGCACCAACAATTTGCTTAGATGTAGAAACTGGAGAAATGATCTGGAGAATTGATGGCGCCTTCCGTCAAACCGAGTGGGGAGGACGTGCAATCATAGGAGACAGCATCATAGCAACCCAAGACACATACGATCAACGAGTATACGCTATCGGTAAAGGTCCAAGCGAAACAACAGTTTCAATCCAAAATAACATAGTAACACATGGAAGCACTGCATTGGTAACAGGTATGGTGACTGACATATCTCCAGGCACAGATGATGTGACTTTGACAAAGCGTTTCCCAAATGGAGTTCCAGCAGTATCTGACGAATCCATGAGCGACTGGATGCTATACGTGTACAAGCAGTATGCCCGCCCAACAGACGCAGTTGGTGTTCAAGTAAAAATTGAAGCATATGACCCGAACGGCAACTACCAAGACATTGGCACGACCACAACTGATGCATATGGTCAATTTGGTTTAGTTATTGAACCGGAAATTCCAGGCTTATACTGGATAATGGCAACATTTGAAGGCTCTGAATCATACTACGGATCTCAATCAACTACATACTTGCAAGTTGAGCCAGCAGTAACACCAGCAACTCCGATAGAGCCTGAAACTGAAGCACCAGATACACAAACACCTGACACCCAGACCCCTGATACAGAAACGCCTGACACTGAAACTCCAGACACGGAAACACCAGCAACAGAAGCGCCACTGATTTCTACAGAAGTAGCAGTAATCGCAGCAGTTGCAGTAGCCTGTGTTATAGGCGTAGCAGCTTTTTGGGCACTAAGGAAGCGGAAATAAACAAACATTTTCCCTCCCCTTTTTTGGGAGTATACAAAAAGGAATGGGGCTGAAAAGGCTCAAGCATGGAAATGGAAATGACAAAAATGATAGTAGCAAGTTTTGTTCATTTTTTTCCTCGATTGCCCGTGTAAAAGCCTCAGCAAACCCTAACCTCCTTTTTGTGGTCTGCAACTCAATTTCAAAAGGCGTGCTACAGTTTGGAGACAATGTTATAGAAAAAACAGTGAGGTATTATCATAAGAAACAGACAAAAGGCACAGGCAACAATAGGGCAAATAGTCTACTTGGGAGAATCATATTATATATGAATGATTATATTTGGTTTTGGCGAGTTTGATGTCTGATCTCTCTGCATCTGAGTTGGCTGAAATCGAATCCCAGTTAAAGGGAAAAACGCTTCAAATATACTGGTATCTGCTAAGAGACCCAGAAACTAGCGCAGGAGTACGTGAAGTCCAACGGGCATTAGGTCTTTCCAGCCCAAGCGTAGCCGCTCACCACTTGGATAAGCTGCTGTCCCTTGGTTTGGTAGAAAAAACTGTGAGAGGAGAATATCTTCTTAATCAAGAAGTTAAAGTGGGGCTCCTAAAGTTCTTCAGCAGAATGGGACGATTCCTTGTTCCCCGCCACCTATTCTATGCCATTTGGCTATCCACAATGCTTGCAATCTACATAATTGTATACAACGTAATCTTGTACCAGCCCACAGGCTCAATCCACAATATTGCAGCCATTCTTTTCGGAATCGTCGCCAGCCTTGTCTTGTGGATTGAAACAGTGAGACTATGGAAAGAAAAGCCATTCTAAACAGTGAGGTGTTCTAAACTGTGGACTTAAAAGCACGCCAATTCATGGGTAAGGATGGAAAGAGACAATGAACAAGTTTCTGGTCTACACGGTTATTGCCATCTTACTTGGCACAATCACAATGGTTGCACCTTTAGCTTTGCTTGAGCAGCCAGTTCCTGTTCCTGAAAGTAAGTTTACTGTTTCTGAAGGAAATGAAGAAACTTTGCAGCGCGGCGAGATGTTAGAAGCCCCTGAGGCAACATTGGGGGCATCATCCGATGATGACCAGAAAACGTATGGTGAACCACCTGAAGAAACTGTATGGTGTGACACAAACTTGAGTTTAGCTGATGCGGCTTCTGGTTTGTCTTCAATTGGGCTGTTGGTTGTTCCGAGTTTCCTTGTTGCGTTGGGCGTTTTTGTGTATATCAAAAAACGGGTTGATTAGTGTTCTATTTTTGGTACAACATGTTCTAAAACGTAGGATTAAGTTGCTATAGGAGATAGTCAGGATAACAAACAAAAATAATGAATGGTGAAAAACATGAAAGACAGAAAATGGTTTATTTTTACTTTCTTAGCTACAATTCTAATGATTTCGGCAATACCGTTATCTTTGTATCTAACAGGCACTGACCCGACAGGACAAACAGAACTTGAAATTGCGTTGAACAAATTTTCTTCATATGAAGAACTGAAAACATTCCTAGGAACATCTACCGAAATAAATTATTATTCTCTAGGTGTCCGTGGAGGAGAAACACTAGAGAGCACCAATGATGGGGCACTTAGCCCTCAGGCAGAATCACCAACAGATACAGGCGCCGACAAGACAAGCGCAGAACACTCAGAAACTAATGTTCAAGTTGAAGGCGTGGACGAAGCGGACATAGTTAAGACAGACGGCGAATACATCTACATTGTTTCAGGCAATAACTTGACCATAGTGAAGGCGTACCCAGCTGAAGAGGCAAGAGTTGTCTCAAAAATCAACGTGAATGGCACCATAATGGGGATATTTATCAACGGTGACAAGTTAGGCGTCATTCATAACGAGTATTCATTTTATCCGCTGTATGGAGGCGTTACAATAGTTGAAGACTCTGCTAGCGGTGAACCAGCAACTACTACAGAAAGCTCAGGCGACAAACCTGATGATGAAGTAGAAGTTCCTGAATCCACAAACGCTAGTGCACCAGAACTGCCAGTTGACGAACCAGATAACGGTACTAAGCCTTCAGAGGATCCAGACATACGAATAGAGCCAATAATTTGGGAGCCGCCTACGACAACAGTTAAAGTGTATGATGTTTCAGACAAAGAAAACCCTGTGTTGACAAGAGACTTCTCGGTTGATGGAAGTTACTTCAACTCAAGGATGATTGGAGACTACATCTACTTTGTTGCAACAATGTACACTTACAGCACAACAACAGATGTTGCTTTACCAAGAATTCACTTAGAAAATGAAACAGAAACAATACAAGCAACTGACATTTCCTATTACAACTTCTCAGACACTTCATATACTTTCACAACAATCGTTGCCCTAAACATAAATAACGACGCCCAAGAGGCAACCCATGAAACAATAGTTTTGGGAGGCACCAGCGCAATATTTGCTTCACAGAGCAACATATACTTGACTTTCCCAGATTACAACTGGCAAGAAGATGAAGAACCAAAAACAACCATATACAGGGCAAGCATAAACAAAGAAGACATAACTTTTGTAGCAACAGGCGAAGTTCCAGGTTACGTTCTTAACCAGTTCTCGATGGATGAACACAATGGATACTTTAGAATTGCAACAACAGTCTACAATTATCGCTGGAGAACATTTTCTGAAGAATCAACATCCAAAAACAACGTTTACGTTCTAGACATGAACCTCAATATTGTTGGACAGCTTGAAGACTTGGCGCCTGGAGAGCAGATTTACTCTACAAGGTTCATGGGCGACAGACTTTACATGGTAACCTTCAGAAACATTGATCCGCTCTTTGTGATAGACCTGTCAGATCCTACTGCACCAACAGTTCTTGGTGAACTCAAAGTAACAGGGTACTCAGGCTACCTGCACATCTACGACGAAAACCATGTTATCGGAATAGGCAAAGAAACCGAGTACGACGCAGAAGAGGATTTCGCATGGTATCAAGGAATAAAGATATCTCTGTTCGATGTGAGCGACGTTTCTAATCCAGTTGAAGTAGCCAAATACGAGATAGGAGACAGGGGAACAAATTCTCCAATTCTGTATGACCACAAAGCATTGCTGTTTGACAGAGAAAAAAATCTGCTAGTAATACCAGTTACGGTGGCGGAACTAGACGAAAGCGACTATGAGAACGGCGTTCCTGACTGGGCGTATGGCGACTATGTATGGCAAGGTGCATACGTTTTGGACATATCCCTTGACGGAATTGAACTTAGAGGACAAATAACTCACATGGAGGACGGCGTTTTGCCGAGTGGCGGATACTATTACTACTACGGCTATTCAGGTTACATAGTGCAAAGAAGCCTGTACATCGAAGATGTGCTCTACACAATATCCAACATGAAAGTGAAGATGAACAACCTAGAAACCTTAGCAGAAATCAATGAAATCGACATTGCTTAACTGTCTTGCTGAAGCTTGACTGCTTTGCGAGCAAACGTGAGGTAACCGGTGTGTCCAGTCATGACGGTTTGGGGGCGTGTCTTCCCCCTTGCCACCTGCATAAAGCGAATAAGAGTTTCAATAGTTTCGGCGCCAACAAAACCGTAGTCATCTAATGCTTCCACAACTTTCACAACCTGATCAATAGTAGGACTAAAAGACACAAGCACACCGCTTCCTTTCAACGCAGTATAGGCATGAGGAACGACCAGCCACGGCGTTGCCATGTCCAAAATTACTGCATCCAAATCCTTTTCTTCAATGCCTTCTGTTACGTCACCCTCTTTTAGTTCCACATAATCTAGGAGCCCTGCGCGTTCCAAGTTTTTTTTGGCATTTTGTTGGAATTCTTGACGCATTTCATAAGTGTAAACACG